>NZ_JACJFX010000084.1:0-1881 GCF_014164675.1 Propioniciclava sp. MC1683
CCACGACCACGGCGACCATCACGAGCAGGACCCGAACCGCGCCGATCCTGCCGCCGCCCGTCCTTCGTTGATCCAAGGTCTCCAACACAGCGCCCCTTATCGATTCTCGATGTTATCGAGAAACAATACATGTCTGTGGTGTTCGGCGCCAGCAGGCTCATCCGTCGCCGTCAGGACGGCCTGCGTGCCGGACTCAAGCCCTCTACGGTGCGCGGCAATACAGGATGTTCAACGGGAGGATCGAGACGCCGGCCGTGTGTCGCTTCCGACCCAACCGGTTCTCTCCTGTGGTTGGGCTGCCTGGGTCCGAACTTCTCCGCGACCACCAAGGCCTCCTCTAGGTCAGAGGATCGAGCCGACATCTGATCCTACGGTGGGGTAGGCGGCGGTCATCGATTTCAGTTGATGGGTTGTCAGTTCGAGCTTCATGGCGAGGCCGAAGAAGTTGACCAGTTCGCCGTACTCCGGGCCGAGCAGGTGTGCGCCGACGATCCGATCCGTGGATCGGTCGATGAGGATCTTGGTGGCCGCGGTGGTCTCACCGATGCGGTAGTTGGAGTACCAGCCGCTGGTGTCGCGGTAGCGGACGTCGACGTCGATACCTGGGCTGCGGGATGGAATCCGGACCGCTTGATATTCATGTTTCAGGCTGCCTTGTTGGTTTCGTACCAGTCCTGCTCTGCTTCGTTCGGGGTGCGATATTGAAGCGCGGAATGCAACCGTTTCTGATTGTAACGCAACTCGATGTAGCGTGCAATATCCCGGATAGCATGCCGCCGAGTCGGATACACGGTCCGATGAACCCGCTCCACTTTCAAGGTCGCATTGAACGACTCAGCCCACGCATTGTCATAGCAGATCCCAGTCCGTCCGACCGACCGAACAATCCCGGCCGCGCGCGTGAACTCGGCAAACTCGGCCGACATGTATTGAGTCCCGCGATCCGAATGGAAAATCGTCTCCCCGCTGCGGATATGGCCATTACTGATCGCCATGGCCAGGGCGTCGGTGACCAGCTCGGTTCGCATGTGCTCGGCCATCGCGTACCCGACGACCTTCTTCGTGCAGCAGTCCAGCACGGTGGCCAGATACACCCACCCCTGCCAGGTCGGAATGTAGGTGATGTCGCCGACCAGCTTGAGCCCGGGCTCGTCGGCGGTGAAGTCCCTGTTGACCAGATCCGGCAGATCCTTCGCGTCAGCCGGGATCGTGGTCCTGGGCCCGCTGCGGCGCGGCTGACAAGCCACCAAGCCGCGCTCGGCCATGATCGCACGCACCGTCTGCGGGTCACACGGCCTGCCTGCCCGCACCAAGGCGGCATGGATCCGTCGGTGGCCGTAGGTGGCGTCGGAGTCGGCGAACAGGACCTCGATGATGTCGCCGAGCTCGTCGCGCCACCGCTGGGTCACCGAGACCGGCCGGTTGAGCCACTCGTAGTAGCCGGCCCGCGACACCCTCGCCCACCGACACATGCTCCGGATCGAGTAGTTGCCTTCTTCGCTGTTGATGAACGCGTACTTCGCGGTCACCGGAACTCTTTGGCGAAGAAGGCCGCCGCTTTTCCCAGGAACTCCCGCTCGGCCTTCAACTCGCGGACCTCTTTACGCAACCGTGCCAGTTCAGCACGCTCCGGTTCGCTGATCTCCGGTAACTCATCCGGGTGGTCCCGCCGATACGCATTCACCCAATTCCTGAGTGTTTCCGAGCCGATACCATGATCACGCGCGACCTCGGCAACAGTCCGCGACGACTCAATCACCGCACGAACCGCCTCCGCCTTGAATTCCGGGCTGAACTTCTTCCGGGTCATTCGATCCCTTCCATTTCTCCCACGGATTCTACCGGTGGGGGCTCTTGGTCCGGAAACAATCCCTCACCTCA
>NZ_JACJFX010000085.1:0-1878 GCF_014164675.1 Propioniciclava sp. MC1683
ACCTTCCCGAGCCGGCGCGCCAACGCCGACCCTGATCAGAACTTGCATGGGCTTCGATCTTGCTCGGGAGGTACGCCCGTTTCACGTCACCTCGCCGAGAGCCATCCACAGGTTCTGATCATTGCTCCATACCAAGTCAGCCAAAAGGCTGTGCTGATCACCCCGGCGCGCTTCCTCTTCAATGCTGGCTTCACACCCAAGTCCTGGAACGAGAAGATGCTGGCCGACCCGCATCTACGCGTTGCCCACTACGAGGCCGACTCCAACAGATTGTTCCCGGGCCTCGCCGACCCGATCAAAGGCGGCATTGCCGTGACCTATCGCGACGCAGCCACCGTCATCGGACCGATCGGCTCCTACGCCAAACACCCCGAGCTCGCCACGATCCTGAGCAAGGTCGAAGGAGCCGGAGGGTCGCCCTTGGAGACCATCGGAATCACGAGTTCACGCTCCTACCGGTACACCAGCAAGCTGTATGAGGACCATCCAGACGCGCTGGAACTGCGCCCGGAGGGTAACGCGGCTCTGATCAACACCAATGCCTTTGAGCAGTTCGCATTCCTGTACTCGGACGAAGAGCCGCCGACGGGGGACCATGTCGCCCTTCTCGGGATCATCAAGAACCGACGTCACTTCCGCTGGATCAGGCGCGAATACGTTTCGGGTCCAGAGAGCTTCACCCGGCACAAGGTCGCAGTTCCTGCCGCAAATGGATCGGGGTCGACCACGGACTTCTTCGGTGTGGCGCTGAACAACCCCACAGTGCTCGCACCAGGAGTAGGAGTGACTCAGACCTTCCTCACCATCGGCTCCTTCGAGGCCGAGCCCGAAGCGCTGGCGTGCCTCAAGTATCTCAAGTCGAAGTTCGCCCGGACGATGCTCGGAGTCCTGAAGGTCACTCAGCACAATCCCGCAGCGACGTGGAAGCACGTCCCGAACCAAGACTTCTCCGACGACTCCGACATCGACTGGTCACGGCCGATACCAGAGATCGACCAGCAGCTGTACGCCAAGTACGCGCTCGATGCCGACGAGATCGCCTTCATCGAGACCAAGGTCAAGCCGATGGAGTGAGCGTCGATCGCTCAGCTTGAACGGTCCCGCATCAGGTCAGCAGCGGTCCAAGAAGTCCCCGGGTGCGTCACCCGCCTCCTTCCACCGTCCTCTGTGAAGAGCCGGTTCAATGGCTGGTTGGACTTCAGAGTGCTCCTTGCCTCTGGTCTGGCAGGGGTGATGCAGAGTCGGGGTAGGAGGGTTGTGCGCCGCGTCCGGTGCAGGCGTAGGCGCCAACGCGGGCAGCGAATCGGGCCGCATCGATGAGGGTGCTTCCCTCGGCCAAAGCTGCAACGGTTGCGCCCACGAACGCGTCCCCTGCTCCAGTGGTGTCGACGACTTTGACTTTAGGGCTTGGGACCGCCGCAAGCCCGTCGCGGTCGGCAACCAGGGCTCCTTGTTCCCCTCGCGTCATGATGACGGAGCGAACCCCGTGCTCGATCAGGCGCTGGAGTACGTCCTCGTCGCTCAGGGATGCGTCGGGATCGGTTCCGGTCATGACGCCGAGGGCGAGTCTGCCTTCGTGCTCGTTGACGATGAGTGGGTCAGCTCTGCTGAGCAGGTAGCTGGGCAGGTCTACGACTGGTGCCAGGTTGAGGACGACGCGGTGGTTTGCGAGTTCGATGGCTCGGCTGAGGCCGTCGATGGGGATTTCTCCTTGAAGGACGATGAGGTCGGATGTGGTGACCTCTGCTCTGAGCCTCGATCCGCCGATGCTGTAGGGCGGGTCTGATGGCGAATGCTCCTGTGACAAGCAAGGATAGGACTGCTTAGGTTCCGTTCCAGCTGCTTGACAGGAGCACTCGTAGTGCGAGTCTGCCACAC
>NZ_JACJFX010000086.1:0-1833 GCF_014164675.1 Propioniciclava sp. MC1683
CGAACTCTACCGCCGAGGCTTTGTACTCCTCGGTGAATGCCCTCCGTGTCGATCCCATCGTCGGTTCCTCCCAAGTTCAGGAACCCGCGGAATATGCCCCACCCTCCACCAAAGCGGGAACGGTCCAGTTCAGCCGGCCGCGGCGGCGGTGTGCTCCCGCATGTTGACGTCGCCGGTCTCGATCCAGAGGGTGTTGTGGACGATGCGGTCCATGATCGCGTCGGCGTGGACCCCTCCGCCGAGGCGCTGGTGCCAG
This sequence comes from Propioniciclava sp. MC1683, assembly GCF_014164675.1. Taxonomy (NCBI): domain Bacteria; kingdom Bacillati; phylum Actinomycetota; class Actinomycetes; order Propionibacteriales; family Propionibacteriaceae; genus Propioniciclava; species Propioniciclava sp. MC1683. The sequence goes on from NZ_JACJFX010000086.1 coordinate 257, forward strand.
TCCTTCTTCGCGTACTGGGTGCAGAACACGGTCGAGGTGGCGTCGTAGCGGCGTTCGAGGAGCTCGAGCAGCATGGACCGGACGTCGTCGGTGGGCGGGTCGAGCAGCCATTCGTCGATCACGAGGAGCGTGAATGTGGAGTACTTCCGCAACCACTTCTCCCGACCGGCGGGCTTGTCTTTCGCCGCGGTCCAGGTCTCTTCGAGGTCGGGCATGCGGATGTAGTGCGCCCGGTAGCGGTGCTGACACGCCTGCTTCGCCAGCGCCGACCCGAGGTAGCTCTTCCCGGAGCCGGTGAAGCCTTGGAACACGACGTTCATGTGCCTCTGGATGAACTGGCAGGTCCCTAGCTGCGCGATCACGCCTCTGTCGAGCCCGCGTTGTTCGAGCATGTCGACGCGGCGGAGGTCCGCGTTCGGGTAGCGGAGCCCGGCGCGGCGGATGAGGCCTTCGACTTTGGAGTGGGTGAACGCGGCGTGGGCGTCGTCGACGGCGAGCTTGATCCGCTCCTCGAACACCAGCCCGATCGTGAGGGCGTCGTCTTGGATGTCGAGCGCGTCGACGAGGGCGGGGACGCCCATCTCTCGCAGCTTCCGCTTCGTCTCCGAATCGAGCCGGCTCATCGGGTGTCTCCTGCGTAGTAGTCGGCGCCGCGGACGTAGCCGGCGGGTTCCTCGTCGGCGGGTTCGAACCATGGGCCTCTGCCGCGTTGGTCCTGATTCGAGTCGAGGATCGGCCGCAGGTGCGCATACCTGGGTGATCGGACTCGGGAATCGAGTGCGATGCCGGCGGCGGCTTCGACCCGGGTGGCGGAGTAGCGGCGGGTCAACCTGAGCACTGCCAGCGCGGCGCCGAGCCCCTGCTCGTCGACGGGGACGGACTCGAAGATCCGGTTCACGATCGTGGTGGTGTTCTCCCCGATCCGAGCGGCCCACTCCCGTGCCCGTTGCGGGTCCATCTGCTGGTAGCGGGGCCCGTCGGGCAGATCCGAGTCGTGCGTCCGGTACTCGTTGACCACCCCGGCTGGGGCGAGGAGATGGCTGGTCAGCCGCTGATCCCCGGCGAACACCTCGAGGGTGGTGTCGGTGATGCGCAGGTCGACGGACCGACCGATGTTCTCGTAAGGGACCGAGTAGAAGTTCCTCTCGAACACCACATGTCCGTTCTTCTGGACCTTGCGGCCGTAGAGCCACTGCGAGATCTCGAACGGAACCTGCGGGAGCGGCCGCAGCAGCGGCTTCTCCTCACCCTCGAACACCGAAAGCCTCGACCCGGCGCGTTTCTGAAACGGCTTCGCGTTGTAAGCGGCGACGCGTTCGTAGACCGCGGCCCGCAACTCCGGCAGCGTCGCGAAGGTGCGGTCGCGGAGAGCCGCGATCACCACCGTCGCAACGTTCCCGACCGTGCCCTCGACACTCGGCTTGTCCTTCTTATCCCGAATTCGGGATAAGAAGGACTATCCCGAGGATCTGGTTATCCCGAGTCGTGGCCGTTGCTGCTTGTCAACGGGGGCTGTGGCTGGGGATCCTCGGGATAATCACGCTCCTGGCGTTCCAGTCGTAGGTTGCTCGTCTCTG
>NZ_JACJFX010000087.1:0-1719 GCF_014164675.1 Propioniciclava sp. MC1683
AGATCGCCCGTCGCAAGGCCAAGGGCAGCCGCGGCGGTCGCCCACCTGCCTTCGATCCCACCATCTACAAGGGCAGGAACGTGGTGGAACGCTTCTTCAACCGGATCAAGGAGTTCCGCGCCATCGCCACCCGCTACGACAAACTCGCTCGCAACTACCGCGCCGGCCTCGTCCTGGCCAGCACCATCATCTGCCTACGAGACCAGTTACGCGACACGCCCTAGGCGATCCGGTCGATCACGATCGGACGCCGCGGGCTCGGCGCGGTGCCCTCCGGGGCCCAGGTGATCCCGCCCTCGAGCGCCTCGTGGGCGCGCTCGAACTTGGCGGGCTCGGAGGTGTGCAGCGTCAGGACCGGCTGGCCGGCCTTCACGGCGTCCCCGGGCTTGGCGTGCAGCTCGACGCCGGCGGCGAAGTCGACCGGGTCCTCCTTGCGGGCGCGGCCCGCACCGAGGCGCCAGGCGGCGACGGCGATGCCCATGGCGTCCATCGACTCCATGACGCCGTCGCGCTCGGCGGTGACGACCTCGGTGTGCTCGGCGACCGGCAGCGGGGCGTCGGGGTCGCCCCCCTGGGCGGCGACCATGCGGCGCCAGACGTCCATCGCGCGACCGTCGGCCAGGGCGGCCTCGACGTCGGCGTCCGGCTGCCCGGCGGCGGCGAGCATCTCGCGGGCCAGCGCGACGGTGAGCTCGATGATGTCGGCGGGGCCGCCGCCGGCGAGCACCTCGACCGACTCGCGCACCTCGAGGGCGTTGCCGACCGTCAGCCCCAAGGGCGTCGACATGTCGGTGAGCAGGGCGACCGTGGTGAGCCCCGCGTCGGTGCCGAGGTCGACCATCGTGCGGGCCAGCTCGCGGGCCTGGGCCTCGTCGCGCATGAACGCGCCGGCGCCGGTCTTCACGTCGAGCACGAGCGCCCCGGTGCCCTCGGCGATCTTCTTGCTCATGATCGAGCTCGCGATCAGGGGGATCGCCTCGACCGTCGCCGTCGTGTCGCGCAGCGCGTAGAGCTTCTTGTCGGCCGGCGCCAGGCCCGAGCCCGCCGCGCAGATCACGCCGCCGACGTCGCGCAGGATCGTCATCATCTCGTCGTTGGACAGCGACGCCCGCCAACCGGGGATCGACTCCATCTTGTCGAGCGTCCCGCCCGTGTGGCCCAGTCCGCGGCCCGACAACTGCGGCACGCGTACCCCGAACGCGGCGACCAGCGGCACCAGCGGCAGGGTGATCTTGTCCCCGACCCCGCCCGTGGAGTGCTTGTCGGCGGTGGCGCCGAGCACGCTGAAGTCGAGGCGCTCGCCGGAGTTGATCATCGCGTCGGTCCAGCGCACGATCTCGCCGCGCTGCATCCCGTTGAGGAAGATCGCCATCGCCAAGGCCGACATCTGCTCGTCGGCGACGACCCCGCGGGTGTAGGCGTCCACCATCCAGTCGATCTGCTCGTCGGACAGCACGCCGCCGTCCCGCTTGGTCCGGATGACATCAACCGCATCGAAGCGCTCAACCATGCGGGCCAGCCTAGGGGGCCGCGGCGTTTGCGGCCTAGGGCGTGTCGCGTAACTGATTTGGGTGGTTTGGGTCAGGGTTGTTTTTGTGACCAGGAGTCCTCAGTTCAGTGACGAGATGTGGGCGCGGATTGAGCCGTTGATGCCGCGTGGGGGCGCGAAGGGCGGCCGTCCGTGGAATGACCACCGGCGGACGGTGGAGGGCATCTGTT
>NZ_JACJFX010000088.1:0-1678 GCF_014164675.1 Propioniciclava sp. MC1683
CGGCGAACAACGCGTCCGGGAACAGGCGGTGCCGGTGCTCGGCCAAGAACCGGAACACGCTGCCAGCCGGCAACAAATGCCCCGCCAGCGACTCCACGTCCAACACATCCCGCTGCGGACTCGACTCACCCTGCACAACCCAACAATTCCAGCCAGCTGCCGGTCAGTCCCGTGGGCACGCGGACAGATTGTTCAGCAGGCTCCTAGCGATCCTCGGACCCTTCTTCGCCCTGGCCGGCGTCACCCTGGTCCTCGTCTCTCGTCGCTGACCGCAAGGACCGGCAGAGGCGGCTTGGGGGTCGTGAGCACGAAGTCGCGCAGGGCGTAGCCGGCGGTGAGGTCCTCCCAGTGCATCACCGGGGCCTTCGCGACCACCAGTTCGTGGCGGAGCAGCCGCGTGAGCAGGATGTCGGTCTCCTGGATCGCCAGCGAGTTGCCCGGGCACTTGTGGTGACCGTCGCCGAAACTCATCACCTCAGGGCCGATCCCGCGCGGCAGCGGACGCCCGGGGCGCATGTCCAGCGGGCACTCGCCCACCGTGGACGCGTCGCTGTTCGCCTGACGCACGTACAGATCGATCAACTGGCCCCTGCGGATGGCCACGGTCTCCCCGTCGACCGTGAGGTCGAGGTCCCGCGCCGCCCGCCGGTAGAGGTGCCCGATGATGGGCTCGAGCCGGAGGATCTCGTGGAGGATGTCGAACCGCTCCCCCTCCTCGCCGGCCAGGTACCGGGCGCGGAGGTCGGCGTCCGCGAGCAGGTGCAGGACGGTCATGGAGATGAACTCGCGGGTCGTCGCCATGCCGGCCGCCCCGTAGGTGACGCACTCGATGAGGATGGCCGGCTCCCGGTAGCCCTCGGCGAGCAGGTGGCTGATGACGTCCTCACCCGGCGCCTTGCGGCGCGCCGCGATGGCGGGCCGGACGTCCGCCAGGTGGAAGGCCGCCATCGGCGCGTGGCTGCGGACCGAGCGCCACACGCTCCTCAGACGTCCCTCCGGGGCGGAGCCGGGGCTCCAGTCCGGCTGGGCGAACAACCGCTCCAGCCTCCGGGCCATCCCCTTGGCGTTGGCGTTGGTCAGGCCGATCACCTGGGCCGCCACCTCGGTGGAGTACTGCAGGCTCAGGTCGTCGAGCCGGAAGGTGGTCGCCGCGAGGGCGTCCGCCACGAGGGCGTCCGCGCGCTCCTCCATGAGACGGCGGTAGCGGTTCGTGACCGTCTTCGGCGCGAAGAAGCGCGCCACCTTGGTGCGCTGCCTGCGGTGCTCGTCGCCGTCCATGAACAGGATCGGACGCTCGCCCAAGTTGTCCGGCATCAGTTCGGCGCTGAAGCCCGCCTGGGTGGTGGCGTCCTTCTCGCGCAGTACCTGGCGCACCGCCTCGGTGGTGCGGAGGTGCCAGACGTCCCCCACGAGCTCGGCGGCCGGCGACGACGCCTCCCCGGGACGATGGGACACGCGACGGTCCACGCTATCGACGCTCATGCGCCGAGCGTACCGACCCCCCACGGTGCGGACGTCGACTGATATGTAGGCCCTTTTGTCAAGGGGGCGTGACGAAGTGGCGTCCTCCTGGTTGGGGGACGCCACTTCGCTTTTGGCACGGTGCTTGGTGACGTTCGGCGTGGTCGTCGACGCGGATGGTCAGACTGACATGCGCGGGTTGGTTACCGCTTGACGG
>NZ_JACJFX010000089.1:0-1641 GCF_014164675.1 Propioniciclava sp. MC1683
ACTTTGAGTTCCTAAGGAAAGTCAAGCTGCCTGAGGGCTCCTAGACTTGGTGGTGGCAGGTCGGGATGTTGGAGCGCTCAGCGACTCCTGAGGCTCCCGGCCTGCCTTGCGTTCGGTGGCCCTCTTGTACTGCTTCTTCGAGCTCTTCTTCGGGACCTGGTGGTGTTCCTGGACAATTCGCTTGCCCTCATCCTGGGTAAGCGGAGTGCCGTCCACATCACGGATCTGGTAGGGCTCGCCGTGTCGCCAGCAGGTCGCGATGCGGGTCAGCAAGGTGGTGGCGATGTGGCACACGGCCGAATCGTGGTGCCGTTCGGCGATCATCAGCCGCTTGTACTTGGCGGCCAACTGCGGGTCGAGCTTGCGCGCCTGTTCGGCGGCCATCCACAGGGCTTCGCGGAGCAGTTGGTCGCCGGCCTTGGTCAGCCCTGTCGTGTGGTCGGTGGTGCCGGATTGGTTCACCTTCGGGACGAGCCCGGAGTAGGAGCGGACGGCGGCGAGGCTGGTGAACCGGTGCGGGTCGCCGAGCCGGCCGGCGATGACGCCGGCGATGACCGGGCCGACGCCGGGCGCGGAGCGGATGATCCCGGCCGGGTCAGCGTCGGCGTACAGGCTGGCGATCCGCTGGTCGAGGCCGGCCATCTGGATGGTGAGGACTTGGGCCTGTTCGGCTTCGACGGCGATGTCGGCGGCCAGTTCGGCGTAGTCCATGCCGTCGGCGCCCCACAACTGGAGGGTCTCCTTGGCGGCGGCCACCAGCTCGGCGGCCTTCTCCTCGCGCCAGTGGCCGCGGGAGTGGCGTCGCAGAAACTCGGTCAAACGTGCTTGTCCGAGCCGGATCACGGCGGTCGGGTCGGCGTAGCGGGCCAGAAACTGCAGGGCGGCCTTGCCGTAGTCGGAGCCGAGCGCGTCATACCAGGCGGGGCCGAGGAGTTCGAGTTGGGCGTCGATGCGGTTGAAGATCGCGGAGCGTCGTTTCGCGATCGAGGAGCGTTGCTTCACGACCCGGCGCAGGGGGTCGGCGGGTCCGTCGCCGACATGCTCGCGCAAGCCTTCGGGGTGGAGCAGGGGCAGGCGGGCCAGGATCGCCGAGTCGAGGCGGTCGTTCTTTGTGTGCTTGGAGTAGTAGGCGCGCAGGTCCGCCGACTGGGTCGTCGGCACGAGCACCACGCGGGCGCCGCGCCGCCGGAACCAGGCGGCGACCGGGATCCACGCGTTCCGGGTGGGTTCCATCACCACCGTCAACTCGGCCGGGTCGTCGCAGGCCAGGTCGCGCCACAGCTTCTCCAGATCAGCGGGCCTCGTGTAGAAGCTCCGCCCTCGCCACACCAGGGTGCCGTCCGGGCCGGCCAGCGATGCGACGTGCGCGGCCCGGCAGGCCAGATCAATCCCCAACGTCATCCCCACAATCAATGCCCTTCGATTCGCTTTCTCAAAGTCCGTCGTGCTTCGAATCGGAGCCGGCAAGGCCCAGACATTCTCAAAGTAGAAGTCCCCCGAAACGGGGGCTCCAAGTTCCCGAACAGGGAAACCGCTCCATCGAAGCACCCCCACCGGAGACCTCTCAAAGTCAAGGGATCACACCGTGTCCCAGCCGCTGATCAGACCGCCGGCGGGGGCTACTTCTAACCTAAATGCCGC
>NZ_JACJFX010000090.1:0-1640 GCF_014164675.1 Propioniciclava sp. MC1683
CCCTGATCCACCGGCCGTGATTCTTGGTGGTGACTTTCCTCCGTTTTGACGCTTCACTCGGGGGTGGGCGTGTCGGGTCCGCCGGTCTGCCCGGCCCTTCCACTTCGGGGTCCTTGGTTGCGCCTGTTGGGCTGGGTGGTCAGGGAGCAGCGGGTTGGGGTGGGCCGGTCGCGACGGCGTGCAGGGACCACCAGGCGTCGGCCCAGGGCCAGTGGGTGGGGAGGTGAAGCACGAGCCGGCGGCCGGTGGCCGCGACCCGGGCAGGGACGTTGATGAGCTTGCGTCGCAGGGTTGCCCACCTGGCCTTGGCCAGGCCAGCGCCGACCGCGGCAGCGCGGGCGATGTTGAACGCGATCACCGCCAGGGCCACCCAGGCGGCGTTGGCGGCGTACTTCCCCGAGGGCAGGTGGGCCAGTGGCCCGTCCTTCAGTTCGGCGATGACCTGCTCCACGAGCGCGTGATCACGGTGGTGTTCGTCGGCCTCGACCGTGCTGAAGGTGCTGTTCGTGATGAACGCATGGTGCCGGTAGACAGCGAACAACTCTTGTTGCTCGCTGCCATCCGAGGCGAGCGGCTGGATCCGTTTGACCCGGCGCACGACCAGCCGACAGGGCACGTGCTGGTGCTGGCGACGACCGGTGAACGCAACAAACCCGACTTCGGCGACCTCGGCGTCGGAGATCCACCGCTGCTCGGCCTCGTCGAAGACAGCGTGGGGGTACTTGATGGTTTGCCAGGCGTCCTCGGCGATCCCGGCGATCGCACGGGTGACCTTGCTGGTCATCCGGGCGGTGACGGAGAACCACGCCCCGTGGCGCAGTGCCGCTCCGACGAACGCCCACCCGTAGTACGCCGAGTCGGCCCGGCACACGATCCGGCCCTGCACCCCAGCAGCACGGGCGGTGGTGATGGCTTGGGCCAGCATCCGGCCAGCGCCCCGCGCGGAGGAGGTACTGCCCTTGCGGAGCCGGGCGCGGGCGATCACCGGCGCCGCCAACGGTGTCGCCACGGTGGCGAGTTGGATGTTCAACCCCCGCACCCGCGTGTACCCGAAGCCAGCGCCCTGCTTGGCGTACCCGTGGACCTCGCGGATCGTGTCATCGACATCAACGAACGCCACCCCCTGGCCGGTGTCCGCGCCGGCGATCACCGCAGGCACCCGTCGGGCCAGCCCGGCCAGGAGGTGCCCGCCGACGGCGTCGAGTTGCTGCACGTGCCCGTGAGTGAACGAGCGCAAGAAGGTACCCAACGTCGAGGGGGCCCGCACCCCGCGGAACAGTCGATCCATGCCCCCGTGGCGCAGCAGGTCGAGGTCATCGATGCTGTCCGCGCCGGCGAGCATCCCGCCCACCACACTGGTCGCCTTGGCGGTGGCGTTTGGGGACGGGACGCTCAGTTGCTCTTCCAGCAGGTCGTGCAAGCCCGCAGACTCGGCCAACACCACAGCCGGTACCAGACCGGCAGTCGACACCAGGTTCGGGTCATCGAATACAGGACGGATCCTGTGAGAGGCTTTCACTTACGAGGTGACCCTTCTGGGTGGCAGACGGCGACTTCAGCAATCACCATCCTCCCTGCTCAGAAGGGTCTCCTCGTCCTACGCCACACCCACACCGCCAACCAACGCCGGTGGATCAGGG
>NZ_JACJFX010000091.1:0-1633 GCF_014164675.1 Propioniciclava sp. MC1683
CCTCAATCCACCGGTTGACGTTGTGCGTGTGTTTGTGCTTGTGGATCCCGTCTGGGATTGACGTCACGAGGGTGTGCGGGCATGCGTGATCGCCCGGTCTGTCCGGGTCTTCCACTTGGGTTTCCTTGGTCGTGACGGTCTGGTGGCGTGTGGGTCAGGTGGTCATGATCGCGGTCCACAGCCGCTGCCAGTGGGCGGCCCAGGGCCATCGGGTGGGTAGGTGGAGACGAACCCGACGCGCCGAGGTGGCGACGCGCGCTGGTGTGTGGATGAGGTGGGCGCGGATGGTCGCCGTCTCGGCCCTGCGGTAGCGGCCCCCGGCGGTGACGCCGAGGGCCCGGGTGAGGTTGAACGCCATGGTGGCGAGGGCGAGCCAGGCACCGTTGGCGTTGAACGATTTCGACGGCAGGTGCGCCAACGGGCCGGCTTTCAGGTCGGCGAACACCTGCTCGATGATCGCGTGGCCACGGTGGGTCTTCTCCGCCTCGACCAACGGGGCGGTCTGGTTGGTGAACAGGGCGTGGTAACGCCACACCTGGAACAGGCCGTCCTGGGCGGCGGCGGCGAGTTTCTTGGTGTTGCGTTCGGGGACCCGGCGGACGATCAACCGGGCGGTGACCTTCCCACGCCCATGCGAGGTGAACGCCGTGTAGCCGACTTCGGCGATTTCGGCCGAGGAGATCAGTTCGCCGGTGTCGGGGTCAACGATCGCGTTGGGGTACACGATGGGGGTCCACGCCTGCTCGTCGATGGTGGCGATCTGGGCACGGACCCCCTTGTTGAGGCGGGCTCCGATCGAGAACTGGCAGCCGGCCTTGACGATCGCGGCGACCAAGGCTTGCTGGTAGTAGGCCGAATCCGCCCGGACCAGCACCGGGCCGGCCACGTGCGCGCGGCGCAGGGTGGCCAGGGCGTCGCGGACCAACCGGACCGCGCCGTGCGCGGAGGATGCTGCGCCACGACGGAGCCGAGCGGCCGCGATCACCGGCGCGATGTCAGGGCCGGACACCGTCGCGAGTTGGGCGTTCAACCCGCGCACCCGGGTGTAGCCGTGCTGGGCGCCCTGCTTGCCGCGGCCGTAGACAGGTTTGATCGTGTCATCGACATCGAGCCACACCACCGGCCCGGTGGGCAGCAGGCCAGGCACCCGTTCGCCCAGCCGGCACAGGGTGCGGGCTGCGACGGCGTCGAGTTGGCGGACGTGTCCGAACCGGAACGACCTCAGGAAGCTTCCCAGCGTGGACGGTGCCCGTACCCCTCCGAACAGTCTGGCCATCGCACCGTGGCGCAGGACGTCGAGGTCGTCGATGCTGTCCGCGCCGGCCAGCATCCCGGCCAGCACGGAGGCGAGCTTGGTCCCCGCACAGCCCTTCGCGCCGGGCACCGTCAACAACTCATCCGCCACCTGCACCAGTCCGACCCGGCCGGCCAGCATCATCGCTGGCACCAAGCCGGCGGACCCGACCAGGTTGGGCTCGTCGAACGACGCCGACATTCGGCCGGGGGTGTGAGACAGTTGCATCTCGGAAGTGCCCTTCTTGGGGGAGCTACGGAACTCTATACAAGTCCCATTCTCCCTTACCAGAGGGCACTTCCTCGCTTAACGCACCGCTACCAGGCCGGTGGATTCAGG
>NZ_JACJFX010000092.1:0-1630 GCF_014164675.1 Propioniciclava sp. MC1683
TGAGGTCGATGATGACCGTCACGTACTTGTCGCCCTTGCGTGTGTGCCGCCAGGCGTGTTCGTCGACGCCGACCACCTCGACGCCGTCGAGCCGTCCCCGGGGTGCCCGATCAGCACCTGGGTGCCGGGGGCCTGACCCCAGTTCTTGGACACGCCGAATCCCGCACCGTGATGGGTGGGGGGAGAGCGAGATGATCCGAGACCATGGCCAGGAAGAACTATTCGGAGGAGTTCCGTCGTCAGGCCGTCGACTTGTACGAGTGCACGCCGGGGGCCACGGTCCGCGGTATCGCTGAGGACTTGGGCATCGTGCGGGGCACGTTGCGCCAGTGGCTCGAGGTGTACGGGACCGGCAAGAAGACCGCTGCTGATGGGACGTTGACCTCCAGCCCACTACAGTCCAGGACGACGACCACGGCGGCCTCGCAGAGTCCGGTCGATGAGACGGCCGAGCAGAAGGTCACCCGGCTGGAAGCCAGGGTCCGTGACCTGGAGGTCGAGACAGCGAAGCTGACCGTCGAGCGAGAGATCCTGCAGCGGGCAGCCAAGTATTTCGCCGGGGAGACGCGCTGGTGAGTCGCTTCCAGTTCGTCGCCGACAACTCCGCCACCTTCGAGGTGAAGCGACTGTGTGAGCTCGTCGAGATCGAGCGTTCGTCCTACTACGCGTGGAAGGCAGGGGCGGCAGCACGCGCCCAACGTGCTGCCGCGGACGCCCGACTCCTGGGCAGGATCAGGGCTGTCCACGACGCCGACAACACGGTCGGTGCGCCGCGGGTGACCGCCGAGCTCAACGACGGCAAGCCTGCCGGGGAGCGGGTCAACCACAAGCGGGTGGCACGGGTGATGCGAGGGGCCGGGATCGCCGGCTACGTGAAGAAGCGTCGCGTCCGCACGACGATCCCCGAGCAGGCCGATCAAAAGGTCCCCGACCTGCTGAAGCGCGACTTCACCGCTGCGGCACCTGGGCGTCGCTATGTGGGCGACATCACCTACCTGCCGATCGCCGACGGCAGCAACTTGTACCTGGCCACCGTGATCGACTGCTACAGCCGCCGACTCGTCGGCTGGGCGATCGCAGATCACATGCGCACCAGCCTCGTCGCCGATGCCCTCACCGAGGCTGCCGCAACCCGTGGCAGCCTGACCGGGGCGACCTTCCACAGCGACCACGGCTCGGTCTACACCTCGAAGGACTACGCCCTGCTGTGCAAGCGCCTGGGGGTCACCCAGTCCATGGGGGCCGTCGGCACCTCGGCCGACAACGCGCTCGCCGAGTCGTTCAACGCCACCCTGAAGCGTGAGGTCCTCCAAGACGCCGCCTGCTGGCCCGACGATCTCACCTGCCGCCGGCAACTCTTCAAGTGGCTGACCCGCTACAACACCAAGCGACGCCATTCCTGGTGCCGCTACCAGTCCCCGATCGCCTACGAGACCCGCTATACCGCTACGCTGCCAACCGCTGCGTAATCAACCCCGTGTCCACTAACCGGGGGTAGGGCCCCCGACCTCGGCGACGGCGGTGTGGGCGGTGTCCCAGCTGACGTCCAGGACGGCGGCGACGCCGCTGATCGCGGTGTGGTCGAGCACCACTTCTGATAGCGCCCACCAGTCCGCGGCCCGGGTCAGTT
>NZ_JACJFX010000093.1:0-1456 GCF_014164675.1 Propioniciclava sp. MC1683
CGGATACTCAGACCGGTGCTCCAGCACGAGCCGCACGGCCCGCTCACGCACCTGGGGATCGATCATCTTTGGCATGACGCCATCCTTTCAACTCAAAAGGAAGCGGCACCAAACCTGAGGCGGTTCATCACGCCCCCTTGACAAAAGGGCCTACATATCAGTTGAAGCGGTAGAGCTTCTGCGCAGTGCGGTACAGCGCCACCGACACCTTGCGGCCCACGGCACCGGGCAGGTTCGCCCCCAGCACCAGCGGCAGCCGCAGGCCCAGCCGGGCCTTCAGGATCGGGTCGACCGCGTCGATGTGCTCCCACATCTCGCGGCGCATGCGCAGGCCCTTCTCGGTGCCCTCCAGCAGCGCGAACATGCTGGACGCCGTGACGATCAGGCCCAGGTACTGCTCCATGTAGCCGGCCAGGCGACGGTTGCCCGCACCCTCGGGGAGCTTGTGGGCCTCCACCATGATCCGCGTGACGCGCATCTGCTGGTCGAGGCGGGAGATCTGGACCTTCTCGTTGACCGACTGGTCCTCGCGGCCGATGAAGTACCGGTAGAGGTTCACCGGCAGGTAGAACAGCGTCTGGACGCTGGGCAGCGGCTGGTAGACGAAGATGTTGTCCACGTAGAACGTGTGCTCGGGCAGCTCGAGCCCGCAGTCGCGCAGCACCTGGGTGCGGTAGGTGGCGGCGTGCATGAGGATGTTCTGCCCGGGGCCGGAGAAGCCGACCTCGTTCCACGTGAACACGCGGTTCTGCGGCAGCATGCCCCGGTACTTGATGACCTTCTGGGTGCCCGAGATGGTGTGCTCGTAGACGTAGTTGGCCACGACCAGGTCGACCGGGGAGCCGGACGCGATGAAGTGGCGCAGCTTGCTCATCATGAGGTTGAGCGCGACGGGGTCGAGCCAGTCGTCGGAGTCGACCACCTTGAAGTACACGCCCGTGGCGGCCTTCAGGCCGGCCATGACGGCGCCGCCGTGGCCCTTGTTCTCCTGGTGGATGACCTTGATCGTCTCGGGGTGGCGCGCGGCCCACTCGTCGGCCTTCTCGGCGGTGTTGTCCTTCGTCGAGCCGTCGTTGACGATGATGATCTCGATGTTGCCCTTGCCACGCATGATCGAGTCGATGCAGTGGTCCATGTACTCGGCCGAGTTGTAACAGGGGATCACGAACGTGATCTCCTTCTGGCTCTCGTACGGATGCTCGGTGGTCACGCAGATCCCTCTTCGTCGTGTCGGTGGTGGTGGTTTCGCGGTACCCCGACAGGCTATCGGTTGGGCGCACCGGCTGCCTCCACCCCTCGGCGGGTCGGAACTACGCCCCAGGGCTGGGCTCAGACGGTATGAGCAGCTCCTCTTGTGTGAGGGGTTGCGGGCCAGGGCCTCTCTCGCGCATGTTCGTGGGTTACCGAACGAGGGTGGTCCTTGGTTCGGCCTATCCACAGTCGTGAGGAGGCCCCG
>NZ_JACJFX010000009.1:0-133911 GCF_014164675.1 Propioniciclava sp. MC1683
CTACCGAGGCGTCACGAAGAACGACAACTGGCTCCACCAACGAGTCGCGGCGATCAACCTCCGCCGCCTCCTGAACCTCGGCCTCAGCTTCGGCAACACCGGCTGGGCGATCGCCTGACCAGCCCCGCAACGAGCTTGAACACCAAACCACACGGGTCCACCACGACCCTCAGACAAGCGCGACGACCCCGCTGTCGCACTCAACTGCGCTGACTCACACTCGCGGCTCGACAGCCGCGGCGGCGTCCCACCCGCCACCCACGTCCAACCCGCCGTCAGATAGACGCCTTGTTCAGCAGGCTCCTAGGCCTCGACGCGCAACTGGCCCTGGATCTGCCGCGCGGTCTGCAGCAGGTCGGGCCGGCTGTCGGGGATCGACGCGTAGTAGATGCTCGACGACTCGGGCGCGGTCGCCACGATCATGATGATCGCGGTCTCGCCCTTCTCCTGCAGGCCGGGGATGTCGAAGGTGAGGTGCATCTCGACCAGCCAGGCGTCGTGCCCGTCGACGGTCGTGGCCTGGTTGACCCGGTCGGTGCGGCCGATCTCGGCGTCGCCGTAGAACACGCCCAGGACGCAGCGCGTGACGATCTCGGCGCCCTGCTCGGGGGAGAAGAAGCCGTCACCGGCGACCAGCTCGCCGACCACGAGGGAGGCGACCCAGCTCGAGCCGCGGCCGTCGTAGTTCGACTCGAGCATCACGTCCTGGCCGAAGACGTCGCGGCCGAACGGCACGCGGGTCTCCTCCTTGACCACGCCCCACGGCTCGCCGAGCTGCGGGTAGGAGAGCTTGCCGCCCTGGACCCGGCCGGGCGGGTTCACGTGCGGGGCGGGGGAGACGTCGACGGCGCTGCGGCGCGGGCACAGGTCGGCCGTCGGGTTGGACGCCGGCTGCTCGCCCCCCAGCGGGCCCAGCCGGCCGCCGCCGAGGAGGAAGAGGGACCCGACGATGAGGCCGACCAGCAGGACGGCGACGGCGGCCAGGGCCAGGATCGGGCCCGGCCCGGAGCGGCGCCGGGTGTCGTAGGACGAGTAGTCGTAGGGGGCCTGCGGGTGCGGCTGGGTGCCGTCCTGCATGGGCAACGCGCCGGGGCCGGTGGGCGCCGCGAACGGCTGCATCGGGTCCGCCTGCGGCGGGCCGGCGTACGGGTTGGCCGTGAGCTGCGGCGTCCACTGCATGCCGTCCCACCACCGGAACATGCCCTGCTGGCCGCCGGGGTCGGGGTACCACCCTGCCTTGCTCATGGGTCGAGTCTAGATGGGGTGCCTGACCCCCGAACGGGGACCGCCCGGATGGGTGCCATGGCACCCATCCGGGCGGTCCCCGTTCAGGGGTCGCTCACGTTGCCTGTGGATCACGGTCGCGGCGCACCCTCGCTGCGCCACGATGGAGCACATGGACACCCCCACCCCATCCAGCAACCGTTCCCGCGCCGAGAGAGCAGCGGCGTCCCGGGCCGAACGCGAGCGACGCCAACGCTTGGCCGAGGACCTCGCCCAACCCCACGACGGCGTGGTGACCCGCGCGATGCTCCACGCCGCGGGGTTGACCCGCGGCCAGGTGCGCAGCGAGGTCGAGCGGGGGGCGTGGCACGCGATCGGGCGACACACGATCAGCGTGTGCGGCGCGGAGGCCGGGGAACGCGCCCGCTGGTGGTGGGCCTTGTGGGAATCGGGCGAGCGGGCGGTGCTCGACGGTGCCACCGCACTGTTGGCAGCCGGGCTCAAGGGGTGGACCGAGCCGACCATCCACGTGTCAGTGCCCAACAGCGCGAGCGTGCGCCCGCTGGTGGGCGTTCGCCACCATCGGCCGCGCTCGCTCGGCCGCGTGGTCGAGGCCGGCCTGCGGCGCACAGCCCCCGAGGTGGCGGTCATCCGGGCTGCGCACTGGGCGTCCAGCGACCGTGCGGCGGCCACCCTGATCGCGATGACGGTGCAACAGCGGCTGCTGCTGACGGGGACGCTGATGGGGGCGTGGGCCGACGTGAAGGTGTCGCAGCGGCGGACTCTGCTCTGTGAGGTCATCGCGGATGTCTGCGATGGCGCCCACTCGCTGTCGGAGCTGGACTTCGCGCGCATGTGTCGTGAACGCGGCATCCCGGAACCGACGCGCCAGGCAGTGCGCGCAGGCGCGAACGGACGGGTGTACTTGGATGTGCTGTGGGAGGACCTCGGCGTCCACGTTGAGATCCAGGGCGCTCAGCACGCCCAGGGGCTCGCCGGAATCGACGACGCACTGCGCAGCAACCAGCTCCAGTTGCGCAAGGCGGTGAAGACCAGCCTGCAGGTTCCCGTGCTGGGGCTCCGCCTGCGTCCCGATGACTTCATGGCGCAGGTGGCGGAGGCGCTTGCGGCGGCCTCCAGGGAGTCGGCTGCCTGAGCGACCCCCGAACGGGGACCGCCCGGATGGGTGCCATGGCACTCATCCGGGCGGTCCCGAACGACAGGTCGGACGGTCAGCCGAAGCGACCGGTGATGTAGTCCTCGGTCGCCTTCACCTGGGGGGTGGAGAAGATCTTCTCGGTGGTGTCCATCTCGATCAGCTTGCCGGGCTGGCCGGTGCCGGCGATGTTGAAGAACGCCGTGGTGTCGGAGACGCGGGCGGCCTGCTGCATGTTGTGGGTCACGATCACGATCGTGTAGTTGGCCTTGAGCTCCTGGATCAGGTCCTCGATGGCCAGCGTCGAGATCGGGTCGAGGGCCGAGCAGGGCTCGTCCATGAGCAGCACGTCGGGCTGCATGGCGATGGCGCGGGCGATGCACAGGCGCTGCTGCTGGCCACCGGAGAGGCCGGAACCGGGCAGGTCGAGGCGGTTCTTGACCTCCTCCCACAGGTTGGCGCCGCGCAGGGCCTTCTCGGCGGTCTCGTCCAGCTCGCTCTTCGAGGCGCGCTTGTTGTTCAGCTTGAGGCCGGCGAGCACGTTCTCCTTGATCGACATCGTGGGGAACGGGTTCGGGCGCTGGAAGACCATGCCGATCTGGCGGCGCACGTTCACCGGGTCGACGCCGGGGCCGTAGAGGTCCTCGCCGTCGAGCAGGATGTGCCCGTCGACGTAGGCGCCGGGGATGACCTCGTGCATGCGGTTCAGCGAGCGCAGGAACGTCGACTTGCCGCAGCCCGACGGGCCGATGAACGCCGTCACCGCGCGGGGCTCGATCACCATGGAGACGTCCTCGACGGCCTTGAACTTGCCGTAGTAGATGTCGAGGTTCTTCGCTTCGATTCGCTTGGACATGGGTGGTTCGTGTCTCCTTGGTTAGCGGCCGGCCTTGGGGGCGAACCGCTTGGCAATGATACGGCCGACGAGGTTCAGCGTCATGACGATGAGGATCAGGGTGAGGGCACCGGCCCAGGCGCGGTCCACGTACGCCTCCTGGGGCACGCTGCGGTACGCGTACTGCCCGTAGACGAACGTGGGCAGCGTCATCATCGGGCCCTGGAAGAAGTTGTTGTTGATGCTCTGGGTGAAGCCCGAGGCGATCATCAGCGGGGCGGTCTCGCCGATGATGCGGGCGATGGCCAGGATCACGCCGGACACGATGCCCGAGATGGCGGTCGGCAGGACGATCTTCAGGATCGTGCGCCACTTCGGGACGCCCAGGGCGTAGGACGCCTCGCGCAGCTCGTTCGGCACGATGCGGAGGAGCTCCTCACACGAGCGGACCACGACGGGGATCATCAGCACCGACAGGGCGATGGAGCCGGCGAAGCCGCTGACGAAGCCCGGGCGGAAGACCAGGCCCATGAGCGCGTAGGCGAACAGGCCGGCGACGATGGAGGGCACGCCGGTCATGACGTCGACGAAGAAGGTGATGCCGCGGGCCAGCGCCTTGCCCTGCCCGTACTCGGACAGGTAGATGGCGGTGAGCAGGCCGATCGGCACCGAGATCAGGGTGGCGACGCCGGTGATGGCCAGGGTGCCGTAGATGGCGTGGATCGCGCCGCCGCCCTCACCGACGATGTTGCGCATCGACCAGGTGAAGAACTGGCCGTCGAACCGGTTCAGGCCGGCCCGCAGGGTCGAGATCGCGACCCAGAGCAGCGGGATCAGGGCCAGGAGGAAGGCGCCGACGACGAAGCCCTGCATGAGGCGGTCGGCGGCCTTGCGGAGGCCCTCGATGCTGGCCGAGGCCACGTAGATCGCGACTTGGTGGAGCACGAACGCGAAGAAGGCGGCCAGGCCGGGGTTGAAGGAGCCCAGCAGGACGGTGGCCAGGACGCCGACGACGACCGCGGTCGCCGCGATGGCGGGCGTGGCCCAGCGGGGCAGCTGCCCTGCGGTGAGCGAGTTCGAGGCCCGGGAGGGCGTGAGCGTGGCGGTCATCAGTTGGCTCCTGAGAAGGCGGCACGGCGGGCGACGATCCAGCGGGCGACCATGTTCACGGCCAGGGTGATGACGAACAGCACCAGGCCGGCGGCGATGAGCTGGTTGACCGCGATGCCGGAGGACTCGGGGAAGTCGAGGGCGATGCGGGCCGCGATCGAGATCGGGTTCTGCTGGGTGAGCATCTCGAGCTTGATCACGTTGGCGCCGGACAGGACCATGGCGACCGCCATGGTCTCGCCCAGGGCGCGGCCCAGACCCAGCATGATCGCCGAGACGATGCCGGCGCGGGCGAAGGGGAACACGGCCATCCGGACCATCTCCCAGCGCGTGGCACCGAGGGCCAGAGCGGCCTCCTCGTGCAACTTCGGCGTCTGGAGGAAGACCTCGCGGCACAGCGACGTGATGATCGGCAGGATCATCACCGCGAGCACGAGCGAGGTGGTCAGCAGGGTGCGGCCGGTGCCGGAGGCGGGCCCGGCGAAGATCGGGATCCAGCCCAGGTAGGTGGTCAGCCACGCGTGCAGGGGCTGGAGGGCGCCGGCCAGGGCGATGCCGCCCCACAAGCCGTAGACGACCGACGGCACGGCGGCCAGCAGGTCGATCACGTAGCCGAGGGTCGCGGCCAGGCGCCGGGGCGCGTAGTGGGAGATGAACAGGGCGATGCCGATCGCGACGGGCACGGCGAAGACGAGCGCCCAGAACGACGACCAGACGGTGCCGAAGGCGAGCGGGATGACCCAGGACCAGAACTCGCCGAACCCGCGCTCCTCGAGCTCGGCCGGGGTGGCCACCAACGCAGGGAACGCCATCGCGAGCAGGAACGTCGCGACGGCGCCGAGGATGACGAAGATCAGCACACCGGCTCCCGTGGACAGGCCCTTGAAGACCCGGTCGCCGACGCGCGGCTTGCTGGGGACCAGTGACGACCCGGACGGTGCCGGTCGTTCGACGGTTGTACTCATGGGCCTTCCCGAGATGTCGTGGTGCGTGGGTGGTGAGCCGCTCCGCGGAAGGGCCCGCCCGGGTCCGAGACCTGGGCGGGCCCAACCTTGGGTTCAGTCAAGCAGCAATCACTTGATCGAGTCGATGGCGGCCTTGACGTTGGCCTCCATCTCGGACGACAGCGGGGCGTTGCCGGCCTTGGCCGAGGCGGCCTTCTGGCCCTCGTTCGAGGTCACGTAGGAGAGGTACTCCTTGACGAGCGCACCCTGGGCGGCGTCCTTGTACTCCTCGCACACCATCGCGTAGGCGACCAGCGCGATCGGGTACTGGTCCTCGGCCTTGCGGTCGAGCTTCAGCGCCCAGTCGTGCTCGCCGCGGCCCTCGACCTTGGAGGCGTTGTCGACCAGCTTGGCGGCAGCCTCGGCCTCGGGGCCGAAGTGCTGGTCGCCGACCTTGACCTGAACGTGGTCGAGGTCGGGGGCCTGGCCGGCGTCGGCGTAGCCGATGGTGTTGGTGCCGGACTTCACGGCGTCGACGACACCGGAGGTGCCCTTGGCGGCCTCACCGACGTAGGCGGTCGGCCAGTCGCCGGACGCGTCCTCGGTCCACACCTCGGGGGCGACCTGGGCGAGGTAGTCGGTGAAGTTCTCGGTGGTGCCCGAGTTGTCGGAGCGGTGCACGGCGGTGATGTTCGCGTCCGGGAGGGTCTTGCCCTCGTTGAGCGCGGTGATGGCCGGGTCGTTCCACTTGGTGATCTTGCCGGAGAAGATGCCGGCGATCGTGGCGGCGTCGAGCTGCAGGTCCGTGACGCCCTCGACCTTGTAGATCACGGCGATCGGGGAGATGAAGACGGGCAGGTTCAGGGCGTTGGAGGTGTCGGCGCAGGTGGCGAAGTTGCCGGCGCCCATCTCCTCGTCCTTGAACGCGCGGTCGGAGCCGGCGAAGTCGGCGGCGCCGGCCTTGAAGGCGTCGCGACCCGCGCCGGAGCCGTCGGGGGAGTAGTTGACGGTGACGCCCGGGTTGGCGGTCTGGAACTCGGCGATCCAGGTGGTCTGGGCGGCGTTCATCGAGGACGCACCCTTGCCCGTGAGCGTGCCGGAGAGCGCGGAGCCGCCCGCGGTGGAAGCGCCACCGGCGGTGTTGGCCGGGGCGGGGGCGGCGGGCTCGTTGGCGGCGCCGCAACCGGTCAGGACGAGAGCGGAGGCGGTGAGGATGGCGAGCGGGGCGCCGATCTTCGAGAGCTTCAAGGTTCTTCCTTCGTGCGAGCGTTCGGGGACGACCCCCGAGTGACTGGTCAGATCCAATCTCCGTCAGCGACGGTACGGACGCGTCGTGACGAGATTCGATCGCGAAGATGAACGCCCGGTGAACGAGTTGTCTCGATCAGGACAAGAAGTCCCGTCGCACCCGGCCACAGGCTCGTCGAGGCGGTAACGAACCCCTTCGGGACGCCGCGGCAACCGATGGCAACCGGCTCAGACGCGGGGCCGGTGGTACTCGTGGGCGATGTGCCGGCCCTCGGCGTCCAGGTGGACGACGATCACCGCGCCGGTCTGCATCGGGCGGGGTTCGACGCCGAGTGCGGTCAGCATGTCGGGCAGGATGGGCCGGTGCCCGCACACGGCCATGGGCGCCTTCTTCTCGACCGACTCGGTGGCCAGCCGCTTCATGAGCTGCCGAACGCCCTTCGCGTTGTGCTCGCCGATCTCCTCGGTGAGCACCTGCCAGCCGTCCACGTCCATCCGCTGCTGCTTGGCGAACGGCTGCAGGGTCTGCACGCACCGCGTCGAGGTGCTGGACGCCAGCGCCGCCACCCCGAACGCCTCGAACAGCGGGACCAGGCGTTTGGCCTGCTTGCGCCCGCGCGCGGTGATCGGGCGGGCCTGGTCACGCCCGGACCAGTTCTTCCGGTCCATCGCCTTGCTGTGGCGCACCACGAGGAACGCCGTGCTCGGCTGCCGGTACTCCAGCGCCTTGCGCACGACCTCCTTCTCGTCGTCGTAGGTCATCCGCCCCAGCGCGTTGGCCGGGCTGAGCCAGGCGACCTTGTCGACCTCCTTGTCGGGCTTGCGCTTGCTGGCCTCGATCGGCTCGGCGCGCCAGTAGTGCACGACCTTCGTGCCGCCGCCGACGGGGTAGCTGATCGCCCCGAGCGGTTCGCGCAGCACCACGCGCACCCCGGACTCCTCGTGGGTCTCCCGTACCGCAGCGACGGCCTCGTACTCGTCGGGGTCGAGGTGGCCCTTGGGGAGGGTCCAGTCGTTGTACGCGGGCCGGTGGACGAGCAGCACGTGCGGCTCCTTGCCCGGCCGGTGGCGGATGGTGACGGTACCGGCGGCGACGGTGAACTTGCGCTGCTTGGGCATCAGCGGGCCTCCGCCCGGCGGGCGTGGAGGCTGCTGATCAGGTGCTCCTGGAGGTCCAGCAAGGCTTCCCCGTCCTCGTCGGTCGTGCGCATGGTCCACGTGCTGTCGTGCAGCCACCACGAGGCGGTGCCCGGGTCGAAGGCGAGGTCGAACAGCTCCCGCACCCGGCGTTCGTGGCGCTCGTGCGGCAGCGGGACCAGGACCTCGACGCGGCGGTCGAGGTTGCGGTGCATCATGTCGGCGCTGCCGAGGCCGACGTGGGGCGTCCCGCCGCCGGCGAACCAGAACAGCCGGCTGTGCTCGAGGAACCGGCCCAGGATCGACCGGACCCGGATGTTCTCGCTGAGGCCCTCCACACCGGGGCGGACCGTGCAGATGCCGCGCACCCAGATGTCGACCGGGACGCCGGCCTGCGACGCGCGGTAGAGGGCGTCCACGATGGCCTCGTCGACGATCGAGTTGACCTTGATCCGGATCCCGGCCGGGCGGCCGGCGCGGGCGTGCTCGACCTCCTGGGCGATCTGCTCCAGCAGGCCCTTCCGGACACCGTGGGGGGCGACCAGGAGGCGGCGGTACGCCCGGTCCTGGGTCATCCCGGACAGCGCGTTGAACACCCGGCCGACGTCCTCGGTGATGATCGGGTTCGAGGTGAGCAGGCCCATGTCCTCGTAGATGCGGGCGGTCTTGGGGTTGTAGTTGCCGGTGCCGATGTGGGCGTAGCGCTTGAGGCCCTCGGGCTCGTCGCGCACGACCAGGCACAGCTTGGCGTGGGTCTTCAGCCCCAGCAGGCCGTAGACGACGTGGCAGCCGGCCCGCTCGAGCTTGCGCGCCCAGCGGATGTTGGCCTGCTCGTCGAAGCGGGCCATGATCTCGACGACCACGAGCACCTGCTTGCCGGCCTCGGCGGCTTCGACGAGGGCGTCCACGATCGGGGAGTCGCCCGAGGTGCGGTACAGCGTCTGCTTGATCGCGAGCACGGCCGGATCGGCGGCCGCCTGCTCGACGAACCGCTGCACCGAGGTGGCGAAGCTGTCGTAGGGGTGCTGCAGCAGCACGTCGCGGTCGTGCAGGGCCTTGAACATGTCGGCCGGCTGGGCCGTCTCGACCTCGGCGAGGTCGGGGTGCGTCTTGGGCAGGAAGTTCGGGTACTCCAGGTCGCTGCGGTCGGCGGTGCCGGCGATCTGGAACAGGCCGGTGAGGTCGAGCGGTGCCGGCAGGTGGAAGACCTCGGACGCCGACACGTCGAGCTCGCTGACGAGCACGTCGAGGATCTCGGCGGGGATGCCGCGTTGGACCTCCAGTCGCACCGGCGGGCGGCCGAGCTTGCGGCGCAGCAGCTCCTTCTCGAGGGCGACCAGGATGTTCTCGGCATCGTCCTCCTCGACCTCGAGGTCCTGGTTGCGGGTGACCCGGAAGGTCGTCCAGCCGAGCAGCTCCATGCCGCCGAACAGGGTGCCGAGCTGGTGGCCGATGATCTCCTCGATCGGCAGGTACCGGTCGTCGGCCAGCTGCGTGAAGCGGGGCACGTTGGTCGGCACCTTGATCCGGGCGAACTGGCGGTGGCCGTTGGCGGGGTTGCGCACCAGGACGGCGATGTTGACCGAGAGACCGGAGATGTAGGGGAACGGGTGAGCCGGGTCGACGGCGAGCGGGGTCAGGATCGGGTAGATCCGCTCCTCGAACAGCTTGGCCATGGCGTCGTGCTCGGCGTCCGTCAGGTCGTCCCACCCCACGATGCGGACGCCCTCCTCGGCCAGCGCCGGACGCACCTCGTCGGTGAAGACGCGGGCCTGCTCGTCGGTCAGCTCCCGCACCCGGGCGAGGATCAGCTCGTGGAGCTCGCGGGGGAGGATGCCGGAGGCGCCCGGGAGGGCCAACTCGGCGGCGATGCGCCGCTTGAGGCCGGCGACGCGCACCATGAAGTACTCGTCCAGGTTCGAGCTGAAGATCGCCAGGAACCGCGCCCGTTCGAGCAGGGGGACGCGCGTGGCGTCCCGGGCGAGGTCGAGCACCCGGTTGTTGAAGTCGAGCCAGCTCAACTCCCGGTCGTGGTACCGGCCCTCCGGCAGGGCAGCTTCGTCGACGGGCATGCTCACGGGGGCCATTCAACCAGCCGCCGGCCGGTACAGGGTGTCCGTGTGGACGACGCGGAACCCGCTGCGCTCGTACAGCGCCACGGCGGGGGCGTTGCCGGCGTCGACGTAGAGGATCACTCTCGAGTTCCCGCCCGCGGCCAGGTGCGCCAGGCCCGCGTCGAGCAGGACGCCGCCCAGGCCGCGCCCGCCGCCGCGGGGGTGGACGCCCAGGACGTAGACCTCCCCGGTGACGTCGTCGTGGCGCTTGGTCCAGTGGAAGCCGACCACGCCCTCGGCGTCCTCGGCCAGGATCAGGCCCGCCGGGTCCCACCACGCCTCGGCCTGCCGGTTGGCGAGGTCCGCGGCCGAGAAGTGGCCCTGTTCGGGGTGGTCGGCGAAGGCCGCGGCGTTGACCGCGAGGAAGGCGTCGGCGTCCGCGTCGGTGAAGGGCCGCAGGCGGACACCCTCGGGCACCTCCCGCGGCACGGCGTCCGTGAGCTCGCGTTCCATGATGTGGAGCCCGCGCCCGGGGACCATGCCCGCCGAGGCGGCGAAGCGCTGGGCGCCGTGCAGGTCGCCGAACGCCCACACGGCGGGCTCGGGCACGTCGGCGAGGAGCGCGGCGAAGAGCGAGGTGCCGTGGCCGGAGCGCCGGTGGTCGGGGTGCACGACCAACTGGCCGGTCGCGTTGGCCGGCTGCCACTGGGCGTAGCCGACGACCGTGTCGCCGTCGCGGGCCACCCAGTGCAGGGCGTCGGGACGCCCGAGCTGGAGGCGGGCCTCCTCGTTGAGGGGCGCCACCGTGTCGGCGGCCTCGGCCGCGGCGCACAGGTCCAGCACGCTCGCGTGCTGGGCCGGGGTCAGGCTGCTGAGGGGCTCCACGGGACCACCCTAGCCCGCGGGTCAGGCCTCCAGCAGCCCGCGGATGTCGTCGGCCGACAGCGGCGCCACGCGGTCGGAGGCGGCGCCGACCACGTCGTCGAACAGCCGGCGCTTGGAGTCGGCGAGGGCGACGACCTTCTCCTCGATCGTGTCGGCCGCCACCAGCCGGTAGACGTTGACCGGCTTGTCCTGGCCGATGCGGTGGGTGCGGTCGACGGCCTGGGCCTCGGCTGCCGGGTTCCACCACGGGTCGAGGATGAACACGTAGTCGGCCTCGGTCAGGGTCAGCCCGAACCCGCCCGCCTTCAGGGAGATGAGGAAGACGGGGGCGTCCCCCTCGCGGAACGACGCGATCCGCGCCGCACGGTCGCGGGTGCGGCCGTCGAGGTACTCGAAGGCGATGCCCTCGGCGTCCAGGCGCTGCCGCACCAGGGCGAGGAAGCCGGTGAACTGGCTGAACACGAGCGCCCGGTGGCCCTCGGCCACGACCTCGTCGAGCAGCTCCAGCAGCGTGTCGATCTTGGCCGACTGGGCGGGGTACCCGTCCTCGACCAGCGCGGGCGAGAGGCTGAGCTGGCGGAGCAGGGTGAGCGAGCGCAGGATCGTGATCCGGTGGCGTCCGAGGTCGCCGACCAGGCCGAGCACCTTCTGCCGCTCGCGGGCGAGGTGGCGGTCGTAGAGGCGGCGGTGCCCGGGGGACAGCTCGACCGGCACGACCTGTTCCTGCTTGTCCGGCAGCTCGGCGGCCACGGCCGCCTTCGTGCGCCGCAGCACCAGCGGCCGGATGCGCCGGTGGAGGCGGGCCAGGGCGTCGGCGTCCCCCGCCTCGACCGGCTTGCGGTACGCCTCGGTGAAGGCCTGGGGGTGCGGGAACAGGCCCGGGGCGGTGATCGACAGCAGCGACCACAGGTCCATCAGGTTGTTCTCCAGCGGGGTGCCGGTGAGGGCGACCTTCACCCGCGCGCGGAGCCTGCGCACGGCCTGATAGGCCTTGGAGGCGTGGTTCTTCACGAACTGCGCCTCGTCCAGCAGGACTGCCGACCACTCCAGGTCCGCGTACGCCTCGGCCTCCAGCCGCAGCAGGGTGTAGGAGGTGAGGACGATGTGGGCGCCCCCCACGGCGTCCGCGAGCTCGCTGCGGCGCCGCTTGTGGGTCTCGGCGATGGTCACCACGCGCAGGTCGGGGGTGAAGCGGGACGCCTCGGCGGCCCAGGTGCCCACCACCGACGTGGGTGCCACGACGAGGAGGGGGCGGTCGAGCTCGCCCGCCTCGAGGGCCGACTGCGCCAGCGCGAGGGCCTGGAGGGTCTTGCCCAGGCCCATCTCGTCGGCGAGGATCCCGCCCAGCCGCGAGCGCCACAGGAACGACAGCCACGCGAAGCCCGTCAACTGGTAGGGGCGCAGGTCGGCGCGCAGGCCGGCGGGGACGGGGACCTCGGGCAGCGACTCGAGGTCGAGCAGGGCGTCCACCGAGCGCTGCCACGCCTCGGACTGCTCGGTGACCACGCCCAGCTCGACGAGCTCGGCCCACAGGCCGGCGTGCTCGGGGCGCAGCCGGAACGTGTCTTCGTCGTGGTCGACGAGCAGCCGCGCCTCGTCGATGAGCCTGCGCAGCTGGTCGAGCTCGGGGCGGTCGAGGGCGAACCACGTGCCCGAGTCGAGCAGCAGGTGGTCGTGGCCCAGCGAGAGCGCCGCGAACAGGGTGGCGAACGGGACGACCTCGCCGTCCACGGTGACCTCGACGTCGAGGTTGAACCAGTCGCCCGCCTCGGGCTCGCTGATGGTGAGGGAGACGACCGGTGCCCCCTCGGACTCCCGGAACGTCGGGGCGGGCCGACTGAGCTCGACCTCGACGCCGTCGAGGGCGTCCAGGGCGGGGAGGGTGCTCGCGGTGAAGGCGAAGAGGGGGCGTCCGGTGAGGAAGGCCGGGCGCAGCTCGGGCCGGCCGCGCGGGCCCTCGACCCGCCACGGCCCGTCGGGCACGGACGCCGCGAGCTCGGCCTCGGCCTGCTGGTCGCGCAGCGGCGGGTCGGTGAGGGCCGGGGTGAGGCCCAGGTCGTGCGACTCCTCGCCGAGGGTGTACCGGAAGGCCCAGCGGACGGTCGCCGTCCCGTCGCCGAACTCGACCCGGCAGACCAGGGTGGGCGGGGCGGCGGCGGGCAGGGTCACGCCCTCGGCCAGCCGCAGGGGGAGGCGGCGCCCCAAGGAGGGGGCGAAGCCCGCGGCGAAGAGCAGGACGTCGCGCGCGGGGACCCGCAGGGTCTCGCCCTGCGCGAAGAGGGAGTGCTCGGCCGCGTCGAGCGGGCGGGCCAGCGGGACGAGGTGGGTGGCCCCGTCGCGCTCGAAAACCGCACCGTGGGCGGGGTAACCGGTCCAGGCCTGCCAGGGCAGGTCGACCTCGGCATCGCCGAAGACCATCGTCGGCGTGACCAGCAGGTCGTCGCCGTCGGCGGCCACGTGCAGCACCGGCTCGAGCACTCCGTCGGAGACGCGGGGCTCGGGGAGGCGCGCCCCCGAGTCGTCGGTCCCGGCCAACAGGGCGACCCCGGCCTCTGCTGCCTGCCGCAGCAACGACCAGAGGTCGCCGCGCAGTTCGCGCAGGGGGAGGGCGTCGACGCGGTGGCCGTAGGCGAACTCGTTGCGGCGGCGCGACTCGAGGAGGTCGAGCAGGACCTGGCGCTGCTCGCCGTCGAAGGTGCCGGCCTGCCGGCGGACGTCGTCCCAGTCGGCGCCCGCCTTGACCCAGGCGTCCCGGGCGCCGGGGCGGAGGGGACGCAGGGTGTACTCACGGCGTCCGCGGTTGAGTTGCAGGGCGAGCGGGACGCTGCCCTGGCCGGCCGCCGGCCGGGGGACCAGCGGCGCCAGCGCCTGCTGCCACAGTGCCGGTCCGCGGCGTCCGGCGTTGCGGCGGGCGGTGAGCAGCAGGGCGGCTGAGTGCTTGCAGTCGCGCCGCACGGGGCAGGTGCACGTGGCGACCAGCGACGCGGGGCCGGCCTTGGCGACGACCGAGCACTGGTAGGGCTGGCTGTCGGTCCCCTGGACGGTGGCCATGACGAGGTCGCCCGCGGTGCGGATCGCCTTCACGCGACCCTCGTCGGCGTAGTCCTGGCCCCGGGCCAGCGTGGCCGCCCCGAACCGACGCTCCAGGTCGGTGTCGGAGATGCCGGTGAACCAGTCGGGGATCACCCGGCGTCACTCCGGCGGGCGTCGGGGCTGAAGCGGTAGCCGACGTTGCGCACGGTACCGATCAGGTACTCGTTCTCGGAGCCGAGCTTGGCCCGCAGCCGCCGCACGTGCACGTCGACGGTGCGGGTGCCGCCGTAGTAGTCGTAGCCCCACACGTCGGACAACAGGGTCTCGCGGGAGAACACCCGCCCCGGGTGCTGGGCCAGGTACTTCAGCAGTTCGAACTCGGTGTAGGTCAGGTCGAGGGCGCGGTTGTTGAGCGTGGCCTGGTAGGACGCCTCGTCGATCACCAGGCCGCCCGCGGACACGACGCCGGTCGTGGCGTCGGTGCGCACCGCGAGGCGGATCCGGGCGTCGAACTCGGCCGGGCCCGCGGCGTCCAGCATGATGTCGCGCACGCCCCACTCGGGGTTGACGGCGGCGAACCCGCCCTCGCCCAGGACGAGCAGGACCGGGGTCTCGCTCCCGGCCGAGCCGAGCAGGCGGCACATCTGGCGGGCGGCGGCGAGGTCGGAGCGGCCGTCGAGGACGACCACGTCGGCGCGGCCCGCCTCGGTGACGACCGCCGCGTCGGGCCGCATCTCACGCACGGAGTGGGCCAGCAGGGCGAGTGCGGGGAAGGCCGGCTCGCTCGAATCGGTGCCGGCGCGTGGGGAGACGGACAGCACGTGGGCCATCGGCACCCCCTCCCGACCCGGTGTGGGTCGGCGTCAAGTGTAGGGGGAAGCGGGCCGGTGGTGGTCAGCGCGCCCAGATGGCGCTGTCGAGCAGCAGCGTCACCGGGCCGTCGTTGACGAGGTCGACCGCCATGTCGGCGCCGAACCGGCCGGTCTCCACGGTGGCGCCGCGGGCGCGCAGGGCCGCGACGAGGGCGTCCACGAGCGGTTCGGAGACCGGGCCGGGCGCGGCGTCGTTCCAGCTCGGACGCCGCCCCTTGCGGACGTCGGCGTACAGCGTGAACTGGCTCACGACCAGGATCGGGGCCCCGAGGTCGGCGGCCGAGCGCTCGTCGCGCATGATGCGGAGGTTCCACACCTTGTCGGCGAGGCGGTCGACGTCGGCCTGCGTGTCGCCGTGGGTGGCCCCCACCAGCAGGCACAGGCCGGGGCTCTCGATGGCGCCGACGACCTGGCCGTCGACGGTGACGCCGGCGCGGGTGACGCGCTGGACGACGATGCGCATGGTCGCTCCCGGGCTACTGGTAGGAGATGAAGTGCGGGGTGGGGTGCACCTGCTCGACGGTCTGCTTCGGGGTGAGCATGGGGGTGTCCTCGTCCTCGAAGTTCTTCCAGCCCAGGAAGACGCTGTCGGGCAGGCCGCGGCGGATGACCTCCCACGTGGCCTGCTTCGAGCCCTGGGGGCCCTGCCCGTCGACGTGCACCAGGTACTGGATCTCGGGGCGGGACGTGTCGAGCCGCTCGCGCTCGATGATCATGCGGGTCTGGAACTGGTGCAGGGTCAGCACCTTGGGCGGGAGGTCGTTGGCCTGCACGAGGTCGGCCAGCCACGCGCCCACCTCGTTGACCTCGTCGATGTGCACCTGGCCGATCTGGCGCAGGTGTTTCTGGTCGGGCTTGAGCCGCCACTCGGGGTCGAGGGCCAGGCCGACGGTCGGGCGCTTGAGCAGGTCCTCGTAGTGCTGGGCCTGGGTGAGGAAGCTCTTGCGGCCGGGCTGCAGGTCGAGCACCACGTAGATGTCGTTGGCCTCGGCGGCCTCGATCCAGGGCATCAGGAGCTCGACCGGCGTCTGGTAGGTGTAGTCGCCGTCCGCGCCCGGGGCGGCCGAGGCCACCGTCGCGATGATCTCGAACGAGCCCATCACCGTCTGGTCGGGCATGTGCTCGCGGTACTGCTCCAGGAGCTTGTTGAGCCGCTCCACTGCCGCGGCCGGGGGCTGCTCGCCCATCATGCCCAGCGCCGCGGTCTGCGGGTGCCCGTACAGCGCGACCATGTGGTGGGTCGGGAACGGCACGATGCCGCCCCCGGGGAGCTCGGGGGCGGTGCGGGTGGCCTCGACCTGACCCGCCAGCTGCTCGTCGGTGCCGAAGCCGTCGCCGATCGCGAGCACCGGCCCCTCGTGCTGCTTCACCGTGGCGGTCGTGGCGGCCGTCATGCCCGGGTGGGTGGCCTCGGTGGCGGTCAGCTTCGCCGCGGCCAGGACGGACTGGGTGAGCGGGTCGGTCGCCGGAGCGGCGAGGGCGAGGACGGGCGGGGGCTCCACCTGGGCGGGGAGCCCGGGCAGGTCCACCTCCGCGGCGGTCGCCGGCGCGGGGACGACCTCGCGGTCCCCGACGTGCTGCGGGGTGCCGTAGGCGAGGACGGTGCGGGTCTGGAGGCGGTCGAGCTCGGCGGCCAGGTCGGGGGAGTCGACGAAGGCGGGGATGCCCAGCTCGCGGGCCAGGGCGGCCGCGACCGTGTGCGGGTCGGCGGCGGCGCTGGGTTCCGGGGAGGCGGTCGGGTCGGCCGAGGCGGTCGGTGCGGGCGATGCGGTCCCGGTGGGTTCGGGCGACGTGGTTGGGCTCGGGGTGCCGACCGTGGGGGCGGCGGACGCCGGCGCGGCGGCGACCACCACCACGGCCGTGGCCGCGGCGAGGAGTGCCCGCGACGCGGCGATCGCGCCGTCGGGGCCGGCGGGGATGACGGTGTCGGTGGACGGGGTCCGCGCCACCACGCGGTGCGTGTTCGGGTCGACCTGGGGAGTCTCGGTGCTGTCGGGCGGCAGGGGGCCGGTGGGGGTGGAGGGACCGTCGCCGGTGCAGCCTGCGACGATCAGGACGGTGCCGGTCGCTGCGCCAGCAAGGAGGTGTCGGCGGGTGATCACCCGCGCCAGTCTACTCCGAGCGCTTGTCAGGGCGAGGACGCGGGTCGGCTGGCGCGGACGCGGGTCGGCTGGCGCGGACGCGCGACGCCTCGGCCTTGCGGAATCATCCCCGGCACGCGAGCGTTGGGGTGAGGAGAACTTCCGAAGGAGACGCATGTTCGAGATCCCGACCGACCTGAACCCCGCACTCGTGGGCCTGGCCTGGCTGCGCGGCCGCTGGGAGGGCACCGGCTACCGCGAGTGGCCGGGCGAGGAGAAGGTGCAGTTCGGCGTCCAGATCGACTTCACCGAGAACGGCAGCGACTACCTGCACTACCTGGCCCAGATGTTCCTCCTCGACGAGGAGGGGCGTCCCGAGCGGCCGCTCACGATCGAGACCGGCTTCTGGCGGGCGAACGAGTCCGCCGACGTGGACGTCGTGATGTGCAGCCCCGAGGGCTACTCCGAGATCTGGTACGGCAAGCTGCAGCCGGGCCGCGTGGACCTGACCACCGACGCCGTGGTCCGCTCGCCCCTGGCCACCGTCGAGTACACCGCCGGACGCCGCCTCTACGGCAACGTCGACGGCAAGCTCATGTACAGCTTCGACCGCGCCACCACCGACGAGGCGCTGCGCCCCTACATGTGGGCCACGCTGAACCGGGTCTGACATGGCGCGCGTGCTGAACGAGTCCGGCCCCGACGCCGGCGCAGCCTGGCACTACGGCGACCCGCTGCGTGAGCAGCGCCGCCTCGAGGCGGGCGAGGCCACGGTCGACCTCTCCCACCGGCCCGTCTTCACCGTGGCCGGGCCCGACCGGCTCACCTGGCTGCACGCGCTCACGTCGCAGGCCTTCGAGGGGCTGCTGCCCGGCCAGCACGTGACCGCGTTCATCCTCGACCCCAACGGCCGCATCGAGCACGTGTTCGGCGGCGTGGACGACGGCGAGACCTTCTGGGCGCACACCGAGCCCGGCCACCTCGAGCCCCTCCTGGCCTGGCTCTCGCGGATGGTGTTCGCGTCGCGCGTCGAGCTCGCCGACCGGTCCGCCACCCACGCGATGGTCATCGCCGGGGGCGGCCCGACCGTGGTCGCGCGCGAGGACCTCGACGCCACCCTGGGCGAGGTCCGCGCCGGGACGTGGGCCGCCGAGGCCGTCCGCATCGCCGCCGGCCAGCCGCGCATCTTCCTCGACACCGACGACAAGACGATCCCCAACGAGGTCGCGATGCCCGACGGCGACCGCCTCGGCGCGGCCGTGCACCTGCAGAAGGGCTGCTACCGCGGCCAGGAGACCGTGGCCCGGGTCCACACCCTCGGACGCCCCCCGCGCAGGTTGACCGTCCTCCTCCTCGACGGGTCGGAGGAACGCCTGCCCGAGGTCGGTGCCGACGTGGTCCTCGACGGCCGCGTCGTCGGCCGGATGGGCACCTCCGCGATCCACCACGACCTCGGCCCGATCGGGTTGGCGCTGGTGAAGCGCAACACCCCGACCGAGGCCACCCTGACGGTCGACGGCATCGCCGCGGCGCAGGAGGTCGTGGTCGACCCCGAGGTCGGGCTGCACGTGCGGCCGAACCTGGGCGGGCGTCCGTGATGGACGCCGACGCCCTGCTCGCGCGCCTGCCGCGCACCCACTACATCGACGGCGCCTGGACCGACGACGAGACTTCCCTCGCCGTCGAGAACCCCGCCACCGGGCGGACGCTCACCCACGTCGCCGACGCCTCGCCCGAGGTCGCGATGGCGGCCCTCGACGCCGCCGTCGCCGCGCAGGCGTCGTGGGCCGCGACCGAGCCGCGCGTCCGCGGCGAACTGCTGCGGGCGGCCTACGAGCGCATCGTCGAGCGCGCCGACGAGTTCGCCACCGTGATGACCCTCGAGATGGGCAAGCCGCTGGCCGAGGCCCGCGGCGAGGTCACCTACGGGGCCGAGTTCTTCCGCTGGTTCGCCGAGGAGGCGGTCCGCGTGCACGGCCGCTACGCCGTCGCGCCCCTGGGCGGCTCGCGGCTGGTCACCACGAAGCAGCCGGTCGGGCCGGTCCTGGCCATCACCCCGTGGAACTTCCCGCTGGCGATGGGTACCCGCAAGATCGGCCCTGCGCTCGCCGCGGGCTGCACCGTGGTGCTCAAGCCGGCGTCCCAGACCCCGCTGACGTCGTTGCTGCTGGCCGAGGTGCTGCACGAGGTGGGCGTGCCCGCCGGTGTGGTCAACGTCTTCACCACGTCGCGCTCGGGCGCCACCACCGGCCCGCTGCTGGCGGACCCGCGCCTGCGCAAGCTGACGTTCACGGGGTCGACCGAGGTGGGCCGCTCGCTGCTGGAGCAGGCGTCGGCCAACATCCTGCGCACCTCGATGGAGCTGGGTGGCAACGCCCCCTTCGTTGTCCTGCCCAGCGCCGACGTCGGGCGCGCGGTCGAGGGCGCCGCGCTGGCCAAGATGCGCAACATCGGCGAGGCCTGCACCTCGGCCAACCGGTTCATCGTGCACCGTTCCGTCGCCGAGGAGTTCACCGCCGGCCTGGCCGCGCGGCTGGGGGCCATGACGGTCGGTGACGGGCTCGCGGCCGGCACCGAGGTCGGCCCGCTGATCAACGCGGACGCCCTCGCCAACGTCACCGCCCTCGTCGAGGAGGCCGTCGCCGACGGCGCCCGCCTCGTCACCGGCGGCGGGCGGGCCGACGACGCGGGGGAGGGCCACTTCATGCGGCCCACCGTGCTCGCCGACGTCGACCCGGGCTCGCGGGTGGTCCGGGAGGAGATCTTCGGGCCGGTCGCGCCCGTGCTGGTCTACGACGACGTCGACGAGGCGATCGCGCTGGCCAACGACACCGAGTTCGGCCTGATCGGGTACGTGTTCGGCGAGAACCTCGGCGAGGCGGTCCGGGTGGCCGAGGCGCTGCAGACCGGCATGGTCGGCCTCAACTCGGGCGTGGTGTCGAACCCGGCGGCGCCCTTCGGTGGCGTCAAGGCCAGCGGCCTGGGTCGCGAGGGCGGCTTCGAGGGCATCGAGGAGTACCTGGAGACGAAGTACATCGGCCTGTCCCTCTGACGGGCACCGTGCGGTCACCCGGCTGGCCTGCCCGTGGGAGGATGCGTCATGCGTGGAATCGTCCTGGCGGGTGGCTCGGGCACCCGGTTGCACCCGATCACGCGGGGGCTGTCGAAGCAGCTGGTCCCGGTCTACGACAAGCCGATGATCTATTACCCCTTGTCGACCCTCATGTTCGCGGGGATCCGCGATGTGCTGGTGATCACGACCCCGCACGAGTCGGAGTCCTTCCAGCGGCTGCTCGGGGACGGCTCCCAATTCGGTGTGTCGATCAGCTATGCCACCCAGCCCGAGCCGAAGGGTCTGGCGCAGGCGTTCACCATCGGCGCAGATTTCGCCCGCGGTGAGAAGTGCGCCCTTGTCCTGGGCGACAACATCTTCTATGGGCCGGGTCTGGGGCGACAGCTCTCCCGGTTCGGCGACATCGAGGGCGCCGCCGTGTTCGGCTACTGGGTGGCCGACCCGACGGCCTACGGCGTCGTCGAGTTCGATGACACGGGAAAGGCGATCTCGATCGAGGAGAAGCCCGCGCACCCGAAGTCGAACTACGCCGTGCCGGGGTTGTACTTCTACGACGAGCAGGTCACCGAGATCGCGGCCAGCCTGCAGCCGTCGGCCCGCGGCGAGTACGAGATCACCGACGTCAACCGGGTCTACCTCGACCAGGGGACCCTGCAGGTCGAGGTCCTCCCGCGCGGGACGGCCTGGCTCGACACGGGAACGTTCGACTCACTCAACGACGCGTCCAACTTCGTGCGTACCATCCAGGCCCGTCAGGGCCTCCAGGTCGGCTGCCCCGAAGAGGTGGCGTGGCGCCAAGGCTTCCTGACCGATGACGAGTTGCGTGCCCGGGCAGAGCCCCTCGTGAAGTCCGGTTACGGCGACTACCTGCTGAACCTTCTAGCTCAGGAGAGGTAGGCGCGCAGGGCCTCGTCGGCGTCGGGTGGCGTGAACCCGGTGGCCTGGATCTTGGTGAGGTCGAGGGTGCTGTGCCGGGGGCGTGGTGACATGACCTTGCCGGCTGCGAAGTCTGCGGTCGTTTGGCGGGAGACCGTTTCGGGGTCGGCTCCGACGAGGGTGAACACCTCGCGCGCGATGTCGAACCACGACCGGGTGGGCCCTGAGTTGGTCAGGTTGTAGATCCCCGGCGCGGGCCGTGCCTGGAGCAGGTGCTGGATGCCGTCGGCCAGAGTGGCCGTGAAGGTGAGCCGGCCGTACTGGTCGTCGACCACCGATGGTTCGATGCCGCGGCGGGCGAGGTCGGCCATGGTGCGGACGAAGTTCCTGCCCTCGCCGATGACCCAGCTGGTGCGCACGATGTAGTGGTCGGGCAGGGTCTGCACGAGGGCGTCGGCGGTGGCCTTGGTGACCCCGTACACGCCCAGGGGCGCGACGGGTTCGTCCTCGGTGTGCACCTCGGTCTGGCCGTCGAAGACGTAGTCGCTGGAGACATGCACGAGGGTGATGCGGTGTTCGCGGCACACGCCGACCAGGTGTGCGACGGCGTCGACATTGCCCGACCAGGCGCCGCGGCGTCCTTCGTCGGTCTCGGCGGCGTCGACGGCCGTCCAGGCGGCCGCGTTGATGATGGTGCCCACCCCGGCCCAGTCGAAACGTGCGACGGCGTCCGCGTCGGTCAGGTCGAGGTCGTCGCGGTCGAGCGCGGTGGCGTCCGGCAGGAGGGCGACCAGGGCGCGCCCGAGCTGTCCGCCGGCGCCCGTGATGACCGTGCGGCGCGGCGCCATGGGGGAGACGTCGGCCAGGCGGGGGTGCGCACGGTCGGCGTCCGACACGATCGCCTCGGCCAACGGGATCGGCCAGTCGATGGCGACGGTCTCGTCGGCCAGGTTGAGGTAGGTGTAAGGCGCCCGCGCGGCCGGCGACCAGTGGTCGTTGACGAGGTAGGAGTACGTGGTGTCGCGCTCCAGGGCCTGGTAGCCGTTGGCGACGCCCCGGGGCACGAAGACGGCCTTGTCGGTGCCCATCTCGAGGGTGTAGGTCGCCCCGAAGCTCTCACCGGGTCGCAGGTCGACCCACGCGCCCATGATGCGGCCGTGGGCGAGGCTGACGAGCTTGTCCCACGGCTCGGCGTGCAGCCCGCGCGTGACGCCGCGCTCGGCGTTGTAGCTCATGTTGTTCTGGACGGGCCCGAAGTCGGGCAGCCCGAGGGCGACCATCTTGGCGCGCTGCCAGTTCTCCTTGAACCAACCGCGCGAGTCGCCGGGCTGGGGCAGGTCGAGCACCAGCAGCCCCTGGATGGGCGTGGTGTGCACCGCGAGGTCCGCCACGGTCACTGACCCGATTTCGCGTACTTGGCCTCCGTGGCTTCCTTCATCGGACGCCACCAGGCCTCGTTGTCGCGGTACCAGTCGATGGTGGCGGCCAGCCCGTCCTCGAAGGAGGTGTAGGCCGGCGTCCACCCCAGTTCGGTACGCAGCCGCGTCGAGTCGATCGCGTACCGCAGGTCGTGCCCCGGGCGGTCGGTGACGTGCTCGTACGCGTCCGCCGGGTGACCCATCAGGCGCAGGATCATCTCGACCACGGCCTTGTTGTTCATCTCACCGTCGGCGCCGATGAGGTAGGTCTCGCCGATGCGGCCGGCGTCGATGATCCGCAGCACCGCGCTGTTGTGGTCGTCGACGTGGATCCAGTCGCGGACGTTCTGCCCGGCCCCGTACAGCTTGGGGTGCACCCCGTCGATGAGGTTGGTGATCTGCCGGGGGATGAACTTCTCCACGTGTTGGTAGGGCCCGTAGTTGTTCGAGCAGTTGCTCAGAGTGGCCTGCACACCGAACGAACGCACCCACGCGCGCACCAACAAGTCACTGCCGGCCTTGGTCGCCGAATACGGCGAGGACGGGTTGTAGGGCGTCCACTCGTGGAACCGGTCCGGGTCGTCCAGCTCCAGGTCGCCGTACACCTCATCAGTACTGATGTGGTGATACCGGACGCCGTGCTTGCGCACCGCCTCCAACAACACGAACGTGCCCACCAGGTTGGTCTGGACGAACGGAGACGGGTCGTTCAACGAGTTGTCGTTGTGCGACTCGGCCGCAAAATGCGCCACCACATCCGCACCCGCCACCAAGCGGTCCACCAGCCCGGCATCACAGATGTCGCCCTCCACGAGCGTGACCCGGTCGGCGGGCAGGCCGTCCAACGACTCCCGCCGGGCCGCGTACGTCAGCTTGTCCAGCACCACCACCCGATGGTCGGTGTGCTCCACCAAGTGGCGCACGAAGTTCGAACCGATGAACCCGGCACCACCGGTCACGAGGTAGCTGCCCACGCGGACAGCCTATCGAGACCGGTGGACGGTGGGGTCAGGCGTCCTTCTTGGCGCGGTTGCGCTCCTTGGCGCGCTCATGGGCGACGAGCGTCGTCTTGCGCATCCGCACGGCGGCCGGGGTGACCTCGAGGCACTCGTCGGCGCGGCAGAACTCCAGCGCCTGCTCCAGGGAGTGCACCCGCGCGGGCACGAGGCGCTCGAGCTCGTCGGCGGTGGAGGAGCGCACGTTGGTGAGCTTCTTCTCCTTGGTGGGGTTGACGTCCATGTCGTCGGGGCGGGAGTTCTCGCCGACGATCATGCCCTCGTAGACCTCCTCGCCGGGGGCGACGAACATCGAGCCGCGCTCCTGCAGGTTGAACAGCGAGTAGGCGGTGACCTTGCCCATGCGGTCGGCGACCAGCGAGCCGGTCTGGCGGGTCTTGATCTCGCCGGCCCACGGCTCGTAGCCCTCGAAGACGTGGTGCATGATCCCGGTGCCGCGGGTCTCGGTGAGGAACTCGGTGCGGAACCCGATCAGGCCGCGCGCGGGGACGATGAACTCAAGGCGCACCCAGCCGGTGCCGTGGTTGACCATCTGCTCCATGCGGCCCTTGCGGGTGCCCATGAGCTGGGTGACGGTGCCGAGGTGCTCCTCGGGGACGTCGACGGTCAGCCGCTCGACCGGCTCGTGCTGCTTGCCGTCGATCGTGCGCATCAACACCTCGGGCTTGCCGACGGTGAGCTCGAAGCTCTCCCGCCGCATCATCTCCACGAGGATGGCCAGCTGCAGCTCGCCGCGGCCCTGAACTTCCCAGGTGTCGGGCCGGTCGGTCGGGTTCACCTTGATCGAGACGTTGCCGACCAGCTCCTGGTCCAGACGGGCCTTGACCAGCCGCGCGGTCAGCTTCTTGCCCGACTTGCCCGCCAGCGGAGAGGTGTTGATGCCGATCGTCATCGAGATCGACGGCTCGTCGACGTGGATGAGCGGTAGCGCGATCGGGTTGGCCGGGTCGGCCAGCGTCTCGCCGATGTTGATCTCGGGGATGCCGGCGACGGCCACGATGTCGCCGGGGCCGGCGGTGTCGGCGGCCACGCGCTCGAGGGCGTTGGTCATGAGCAGCTCGGAGAGCTTCACGTTCTGGGAACTGCCGTCGCGGCGGATCCACGTGACGTTCTGGCCGCGCTTGATCGTGCCCTCGATGATGCGGCACAGCGCGAGGCGGCCCAGGTACGGCGAGGAGTCGAGGTTGGTCACGTGCGCCTGCAGCGGCGCGCCCTCGGTGTAGGTCGGGGCGGGGATCGTGTCCATGATCACCTCGAACAGCGGCTCGAGGTTGGCCGAGTCGGGCAGCTCGCCGTCGGCGGGCTGGGTCAGGGACGCCCGGCCGGCCTTGGCGGCGGCGTACACGATCGGGAAGTCGAGCTTGTCGGCCTCCTCGTCGTCGACCAGGTCCATGAACAGGGCGTAGACCTCGTCGACGACCTCGCTGATGCGGGCGTCGGCGCGGTCGACCTTGTTGATCACCACGATGATCGGCAGGTGCTTGGCCAGGGCCTTGCGCAGCACGAACCGGGTCTGGGGGAGCGGGCCCTCCGAGGCGTCCACGAGCAGGAGCACGCCGTCGACCATCTCGAGGCCGCGCTCGACCTCACCGCCGAAGTCGGCGTGGCCGGGGGTGTCGATGATGTTGATGGTGACGTCCTGCCCACCGATGGTGTGCTTGACCGCGGTGTTCTTCGCGAGGATCGTGATGCCCTTTTCGCGCTCGAGGTCCATCGAGTCCATGACGCGCGTCTCGACGTCCTGGTTCTCGCGGAAGGCGCCCGACTGCCAGAGCATGGCGTCCACCATGGTGGTCTTGCCGTGGTCGACGTGGGCGATGATGGCGATGTTGCGCAGGTCGGCGCGTGTGGGCATGCGGGGATCCAGACTGGTTGCGGGGATTGACGCTTGATTCTACGCGCCACACCGGTCGCGACGTTAACCGGCCGACCGGACGCCGGGGCGGGCCGGGCGCCTCACGCGCGTCGGCGCGCCTCCCGCGTGACCGCCACGGACGCCGCGGCCCACGACACCAGGGCACCCACGACGACGCCCGCGGCGGCCCGCATGTCGGGGGCCAGGGGCGCCGCCGCCAGGGTGAGGACGACCGCGATCCCCGCCACCAGCCACACGGTGACGGCCGTCCAGTACCGCTCCAGCGCGATGAGGGCGGCGACGATGAGCAGGGCGACCGCGAGCACGCAGCTGGCCGCCAGCAGGAGGGCGATCACGGCGGGCGCGATGTCGTAGCCGGGGCCCATGTAGAGCCGCAGGGCCCACGGCCCGAGCAGCCAGCCGCCCCCCAGGGCGAGGGCCGCGCAGGCGAAGCCCCCGGCCGAGAGCTTGGCCACGAGGCCGAGGAGGTCCCCCATCCGGCCCGACCGGATCAGGCGCGTGGCGACCGGGACGGCCATCGCCTGGACCGGGGCCAGGGCGACCAGGGGCAGGCGGGCCAGGGTGACCGCGCCGTAGACCGGCGCCATGGCCGCCGAGATGCCGAGGATGGCGGAGGCAACGGCGGGGAAGGCCGTGACCTGGACCGACTGCAGGCCGTTCGCCAGCCCCAGGGCGCCGACCGCGGAACCGACCGACCGGAGGCTGGACCCGCTGGTGTCGGTGCCGAGCTGGCGCAGCACCCGCCCCACGACGGGGACCCAGCCGAAGCAGCCGATCACGATGACCAGGGCGGCCAGCCCGAGCGTGGGCGCGACCCCGCCCAGGAC
The DNA here is from genome assembly GCF_014164675.1 of Propioniciclava sp. MC1683. Classification (NCBI taxonomy): domain Bacteria; kingdom Bacillati; phylum Actinomycetota; class Actinomycetes; order Propionibacteriales; family Propionibacteriaceae; genus Propioniciclava; species Propioniciclava sp. MC1683. The sequence goes on from NZ_JACJFX010000009.1 coordinate 25,666, forward strand.
GAACCCGGCGGCGAGGACCAGTCGGAGCAGGGCCTCCAGCACGATCACGCTCACGTAGGCGGTGACCTGGTTGGTGCCTAGGAGGACGGCCCTACTCATGCACTGGACGGCGAAGCCGCCGGTGGCCACGAAGACGAGGGCGGCGACGAGCACCGACTGGCGCAGGAGCTCGCCCACGCCCGGCAGCAGGGCGATCACCAGGACGACCACGACGGCGACGGCGATGGCGAGCCCCGTCACCTGCAGGGCCCGCCCGGGCACGCGGACCCGGTCGAGGTGTGCGTTCGTCGCGAGGCGGACGATCTCCTGCTCGACGGCGGACAGGGCGCTGCCGATGCCGAACACGAGGCCCCACAGGGCGAGGAACTGGGCGGTCTGCTCGGGGGTCACCCAGCGCGAGACCACGCCCAGGAGCACGAACCCCAGCGCGCTCGCGGTGAAGAAGGCCACCGCGATCAGCAGGCCCGACCGCCGGCCCAAGCCCTCCGACCGCGCCTCCTCCGGCTGGTCGGCCGGTGTCATCGCTTGGCTGCCATCACCAGGCCGCGCAGGAACCCCGTCCCGAACACGGCCGTGAAGGGGACCAGCAGGCCGGCCACGGCGGACACCTCGCGCGCCGTGCCGCCCGATGCGCGGGTGGCAGCTGCTGCGGCAGCCGTCGCCGCGGCCACCCCGGCGACGCCGACGGCCGGCTTCCGCACCACGAGGGTCGCGGTCGCGGGGAGCGCCACCCCCAGGGCCGCGAGCAGGCCGATCGCCCGGGACCGGGTGCCGACGTACCCGTCGACGAAGGTGGTGCCGCGGAAGTAGACCTGCTTCAGCCACCGCCGGGCCGAGTCGCGCCCGTAGTAGTCGACGGTGAACGCGGGGTCGATCCCGATCGGGGTCATGCCCGCCACGTTGCGCAGCATCTTGGTGTCGTCGGAGGCGAACCGTTGGTCGGCGAACAGCGAGTCGAACTCACGGCTGGCCTCGATCAGCGTCTCGCGCGGGGCCGCGAAGGCCCCGGTGCCCTTGGGGTAGGCGTCGAAGTCGTCGGGACCGAAGCGGACGACGCGCGGCTGCCTGAAGTAGGCGCGCCAGCCGACCTTCGTGATGCCGTACATGAACGCCGCGTAGGGATTGCCGTCGGTCATCACCTCGACGTGGGCGTTCCACGCCGACGTCGGCTCCTCCGCCAGGTGCCGCCGCAGGGGGACCAGCGAGTCGGGGGAGACGATCACGCGGGAGTCCAGCAGGAAGACGTGCTCGGTGGCCAGGGCGAGGAGCCCGTTCAACCGGGCCGCGAACCGCCCCGCGTTGGCCTGGCGCAGGACGCGTGCCTGCCCCTCGGCCACGAGCTGGTCGATGATGGCGGCCGTCTCGGGACCGCTGCCGTCGTCCACGACCAGCACGTCCAGGGGCCACTCGGCGCGCCGCGCGGCGATGTGCAACGCCTCGACCGAGCGCCGGATCCAGTCGCCCTCGTTGTAGCACGGGATGACGACGCCCAGGGGGTCCGCTGCTGACATGGTCCAACTTTCTCGCGCCTACGTCGTTGGTATCGTAGCCGGGTCCGTCACACGCTGATCCGAGCCCGGAGGCCCCACCCGTGTCCATCGCTTTCGTCGCGGGAACCACCGCAGAGATCATCAAGCTGGCCCCCGTGATGCAGGAGCTGCGTGACCGGGGCATCAGCTACCACCTGTGGAGCACCGACCAGCACGTGTCGGGCATGCGCGAGACCCTCGACAACCTCGGCCTCCCGCAGCCCGACCGCCACCTGCTCCCCGAGGGGCGGCGCAGCCACATCGCCAAGTCGCGCCAGGTCCCGGGTTGGGTGGCGTCGATCCTGCTCGGCGCACTGCGCGACCGGCGTGCCCTGAAGGCGGACCTGCGGGACGGGACGAAGCCCATCGTGGTGGTCCACGGGGACACCTTCACCACCGTGCTGGGCGCCCTCATCGGGAAGCTCGTCCGCGCCCGTGTCGGGCACGTGGAGGCCGGCATGCGCAGCGGCGACATCCGCCACCCCTTCCCCGAGGAGCTGAACCGGCGCATCGTGGCCCAGCTGGCCACGCTCCACTACGCGCCCACCGCCCGCGAGGTGGCCAACCTCCGCCGGGAGCGCGCACGCGGCGAGATCCTGGACACGGGCGCGAACACCGCGGTGGACGCCCTGCGCACCATGCTGGAGGCGGCCCCGGACGAGCAGGGCCTCCCCGAGAGGTTCGGCCTCGTCACCCTGCACCGGTTCGAGCTCGTCACCGACTCCAAGGCGTTCCGCGAGATCCTCCAGGCCCTGTCGGCGAGCGCGACGGCCGAGCAGCCGCTGCTGATGGTGGCGGGCCAGGCCGAGCGGGCCAAGATCGACGAGCTCGGCCTGGGCGGCCTGTTCGGCGAGCACTTCCGGCTGATGCCCAAGCGTCCCTACGCCCAGTTCCTGCCGCTGGTGAAGGCGGCCAGCTTCGTCGTCACCGACTCGGGCGGTCTCCAGCAGGAGTGCGCCGTCCTGGGCAAGCCGTGCGCCGTGCACCGCGAGCGCACCGAGTCCCACCAGGGGTTGGGCGAGAACGTGCTGCTCACGAAGCTCGACACCGGGGCGGTGAAGCGCTTCATCGCCGACTGGGAGTCCTACCGGCACCCCTCGACCCTCCACGTGCACCACCCCTCGCAGCGGGTGGCGGACAGTCTCGCGTCAGCGCTGAAGGGATAGAGTTCCTGCTGACGCGAGAGTGAGGACCGGACGTGGCTCGAATCGTTCCCAGTGCAGATGTGGCGGACTCCGCACGGATCGGGGAGGGGTCGTCGATCTGGCATCTCGCCCAGGTCCGCGAGGACGCGGTGCTCGGCGAGAACTGTGTGGTCGGGCGGGGTGCCTATGTGGGCACCGGTGTGGTCATGGGTGACAACTGCAAGCTGCAGAACTATGCGTTGGTCTACGAGCCGGCGCGGCTGGAGAACGGTGTGTTCGTGGGCCCGGCCGCGGTGTTCACCAACGACCACTACCCGCGGGCGATCGAGCCGGACGGCCGGATCAAGCGGGCTGATGACTGGGAGCCGGTCGGGGTGACGTGCCTGGAGGGGTCGGCGATCGGTGCGCGTGCGGTGTGCGTGGCGCCGGTGACGATCGGGCGGTGGGCGATGGTGGCCGCCGGTGCGGTCGTGATCAAGGACGTGCCCGACTTCGCGCTCATGGTGGGGGTCCCTGCCCGCAGGGTGGGGTGGGTCGGACGCCGCGGCGTCCCGTTGCAGGCTTCCGAGGAGTCGGGGCACTGGGTGTGCCCGGCCTCGGGTGACCGGTTCGTCGAGGACGGGCCGGATCGACTGATCGAACTGGAAGGCAACTGATGAACAACCCGGGTGACTTCATTCCCCCCGCGAAGCCCCTGATCGGCGACGAGGAGCGGGAGGCGGTCGATCGCGTGTTGCGGTCGGGCATGTTGGCCCAGGGTCCCGAGGTGAAGGCGTTCGAGGAGGAGTTCTCGGCGCACTTCGGTCTGGGTCGCGCGTGCGTGGCGGTGAACTCGGGCACGTCCGGCCTGCACCTGGGCCTGCTGTCGAGCGGCATCGGTGCCGGTGACGAGGTCATCGTGCCGTCGTTCACGTTCGCGGCGACCGCGAACTCGGTGGCTTTGACCGGTGCGACGCCGGTGTTCGCCGACATTGCGCTGGATGACTACACGCTGGACCCCGCTGCGGTGGAGGCGTCGATCACCGAGCGCACCAAGGCGATCATGCCGGTGCACCTGTACGGGCACCCGGCGAAGATGAAGGAGCTGCGTGAGATCGCGGACCGTCACGGCCTGATGATCTTCGAGGACGCGGCCCAGGCACACGGTGCGTCGCTGGATGGCACGCCGGTCGGCGCCTTCGGGACGTTCGGCATGTTCTCGCTCTACCCGACCAAGAACATGACCTCGGGCGAGGGCGGCATGGTCTCCTGTGTGAACGAGACGGTCGAGCGCAACGTGCGCCTTTACCGCAATCAGGGGATGTTGCAGCAGTACCACAACGAGGTCGTCGGGCTGAACAACCGGATGACCGACATCCACGCGGCGATCGGCCGGGTGCAGCTGACCAAGGTCGACGGGTGGACCCAGCAGCGGCAGGACAACGCGGCGTTCCTCAGCAGCAACCTCGAGGGCGTCGTCGTCCCGGCGGTCGGCGAGGGTGCCGTGCACGTCTACCACCAGTACACGATCCGGGTCGCGGAGGACCGCGACGGACTGTCCAAGGCCCTGCGCGAGGAGTACAACGTCGGGTCGGGCATGTTCTACCCGGTGCCGAACCACCGCCTCAAGCCGTTCCAGGTCGACAAGGACCTGCCGAACACCGAGCAGGCGGCGCGCGAGTGCCTGTCGCTGCCGGTGCACCCGTCGCTGTCGCAGGGTGACCTGGAGCGCATCGTGGCCGCGGTCAACGCGCTGGTGAAGGCGGGTGCGTGATGGCGAACCTGCGCGCCGGCCTGGTCGGCATGGGCATGATGGGCCGCCACCACGCCCGGGTGCTCGGCTCCCTGGAGGGGGTCGACCTGGTCGGCATCGTCGACCCCGACGGTGACAAGTTCAAGGCCGCCGGCGGCCGTCCGGTCTACGACACGGTCGACCAGCTGCTGGAGCAGAAGATCGACTACGCCATGGTCGCAGTGCCGACCGTGCTGCACGAGGAGGTGGGCCTCAAGCTCGCTGCGGCTGGCGTCCACGCCCTGCTGGAGAAGCCGCTGGCTCCCAGCGTCGAGGCGGCGACGCGGCTCCAGGAGGCCTTTGATGCGGCTGGCCTGATCGGTGGTGTGGGGCACATCGAGCGCTACAACCCGGCGGTGCAGCAGGCGCAGAAGCGGATCGAGGCGGGCGAGCTGGGTCGCATCCTGCAGGTCAACACGCGCCGGCAGGGTCCGTTCCCGGGTCGGATCGCCGACGTCGGGGTCGTCATGGACCTGGCCACCCACGACATCGACCTGACCCAGTACGTGACGGGTTCGACCTACCGTCGCGTGGGCGCGGAGACGGCGTTCCGGTCGGGCCGCGAGCACGAGGACCTCGTCGCCATCACGGGCCAGCTGACCAACGACGTCGTCGCGAACCACCTGGTCAACTGGCTGACCCCGTTCAAGGAGCGGGTCTCGATCGTGCTCGGCGACGAGGGTTGCTTCGTGATCGACACCCTCACGGCCGACCTGACCTTCCACCGCAACGGCACCCAGGAGACCGAGTGGGTCGACCTGGCCCAGTTCCGGGGTGTGTCGGAGGGCGACTCGATCCGTTACGCCTTCCCCAAGCGGGAGCCGCTGCTCGTCGAACACGAGAACTTCCGCGACGCCGTCCTCGGCGTCGGCGGCACGGTGGTGACCTTCGCGCAGGGCGTCCACACCATCCAGGTGGCCTCCGCCGTGCTGGAGTCGTCGCAGGGTCACGGCGAGATCGAGCTCTGAGGCGTCGTCACCCGCAGGCGGTGATCTCGTAGAGGCGCGAGTGCCCGTCGCGGGCCACCTCGCGGAATCCGCGCGCGGTACTGATCTGGTCGAGACCACGCATCGTGGGCATCGCTGCGGCGTGCTCGATGTTGCCCCCGAGGTCGAGCACATACCTGACGTGCGCCTCGCGGAGGATCGGGCACACCGTGGGGTCGGTGGCCGCCTCGTCGAGGTTCACCGCCACGGTGCGACGGGCCGGCGTCTCCTCGTAGTAGAAGTGCGGCAGCAGGACGTGGCGGCCGATGAGTGCGTAGGTCAGCGAGGACCCGTCGCCGGGATAGTTGGCGATCACGGCGTCCTCGGGGACGATGCGCTGCGCCTGTTGCAGCAGTCGGAACTCCGAGGGGGTGATCATGGACGAATCCTCATCGAACCGGTAGGCGTCCGCGGCCTGCTTGCGGGCCAGGTTCATGCCCTCGGTGTGCTGCGTGCTCTGGGCGAGGCCCACCACCACCAGGATGCCGACGACCACCGCCAGCCACGGGCGCGCCAGCCCCTTGAGTGCGCCGACCTCACCGAGCCGTTGCTGGATCGTCACGACGAGGTGGTCCAGGCCGAGGACGGCGAGGGGGAGCGCGACCACCGGGAGGTTCGCGACGAACCGGTGGAAGTCGTTGTACCAGATGCCGACCAGCATCAATCGGTACTCGTCGGCCGGGAAGCTGGCGGCGACGATGAAGAAGTAGGCGACCACCCCCCAGATGGCCACGAGCCAGCCCAGGCCGCGTCGCACCGCCGCGTACCACCCCACGATCATCAGCAGGCTCACGACCCACGAGGCCAGGCCGTCGGTGGTCGCGTTCGTGACGGCGATGCCGGCGGCCGCCGGCGTGTCGAAGGCGGCCGCCCAGGAATCCAACGGGGTGCCGGGGCGAAGCACCGGCCAGGCCGCGACGACCAGCACCACGTACGCGAGGGCGCCGAGCATCGTGGCGACGCCCCGCCGGCCCCATGTTGCGCGAGGCCGGTTCAGGACGCGCAGGCCCACCATCGCGGCCATGATGCCGGTGACCAACAGCATCAGCATGACCACATTCGGGTGCGACAACACGAGCCCGGGCAGCAGGGCCATCCCGAGGATGGTCATGCGGGGCGCGTCGAGCCACACGTCCTGCCCGAGGCGGCCGAGTTGCACCGCGATGCCGAGGGCGATCGGCAGGATCGACAGGCCGAGGATGTTCGGGTGGAGGGGGCCGAAGTCGAGGATGCGCAGGGGGAAGGCGGGGAACGCCGCCGCCAGCACGCCGACGGGCACGACGACGAGCGGGTTGGGTCGAAAGATGCTGCGGACGAGGAAGAGCGCCGACATCGGCCAGATGATGGTCACGATCGCCAGCACGGTCGCGTTGGAGGCCGCGTTGATGTGGCCCCCGTTGCCCTGCATGACGAGTGCGGCGACGTCGTGGAACGCGGCGGGGTAGAAGCCGCCCTGGGTGCCATTGAGGTTCGCGACCGTCAGCGATGAGCCGTCGCCGCTGTCGACGATGGAGCGGATGGCGTTCAGGTGCCACACATTGTCGAACCGCTGGGCCATGAACTCGGGGCGCTGGAAGGCCTCGACGAGGTTCCAGGCCAGCAGGCCCGCGCCCGTGGCCGCGGCCAGCCACCACACGCTGGGCGCCGCGGGGAACTCGAGGCGTGCCCCGGTGAACCGGCGATCGCGCCACCACCCGAAGGCCGCTGCCACCACGAGGAACACGACCAGCCCGACCGCGGGGACGAGCCCGTTGAACCGCACGCCGATGAGCTGGGCGACGACGGCGGTGACGGACACGAGGGTGATCGAGACCATGGGTGCGAGGGCAACGGCGAAGAAGCCGCGCATGCGGCCGACGAGGACCACGGCCAGGCCGGGGACCAGCAACCAGGCGGCTGCGATCAGGTAGCTCGGCAGGAACCCGAGCCAGGTCATCGGTTCCATGTCAGCCCCGCGCCGGAGGGTCGGTCGGCTCGGGCTCCTGACGGGTGACCCGGTCGAGGCGTTCGTTGAGCAGGGCCACCTCCTCGCTGAGGGTGCGCGTCTCGTCCTCGAGCTTCGACACCTCCAGCGAGAGGTGCAGGGTGACGCCGAACAGCAGCAGGATCGAGGCGAAGAACAACAGGTTGGAGGGGAGGATCACGCCCAGCCACGCGGCGATGATCTCGAGCAACCCCGGCCAGAGCGTGACGACGACGATCGCCGCGCTCACGATGAGCCACAGGGCGGCGTACTTCTCGCGCATGCGCCCGGACCGCAGGATCATGAAGATCGTCGCCACCACGACGAGGGCGACGACCAGGAAGGCGATGCCGCTCATCCGGTGTCCCCCCTGGCACGGGTGCGGCGCGTCGCCGCGATGAGGAGCGCGAGCAGGGCGCGCATCAGGTAGACGGCGGCCTTCCACGGGTGGGCGCTCGGCGTCCCGCCCTGCCTGGGGCGCATCGCGACGGGTACCTGGGTGACCGTGTATCCGGACCGCACGGCCGTCATCAGCGAGTCGACGGTGTCGCCGAGGTACTCGGCGGGGTAGTGGCGGGTGTACTGCGCGATCGCGGCCCGGTTGGCGGCACGGAACCCCGAGGTGACGTCGGTGAGCTTCACCTTGGCCACCGCCGACAGCGACGCAGCGAGCAGGCTCATCGCCCACCGGCGCGGGCCGCGCGCGTCGTACTCGCCCTTGCCGGCGAAGCGGGCGCCGATCGAGATGTCGGCGTCGGCCAGGCCAGCCAGGACGCGCGGGATGTCGGCGGGGTCGTGCTGGCCGTCCGCGTCCACCTGGATGGTTTGGTCGTACCCCTCGCGCCAGGCGTACTTGTAGCCGGCCCGCAGGGCGCCGCCCACGCCGAGGTTGTACGGCAGGCGCAGCACGTGGGCGCCCGCGGCCGCGGCGCGTTCGGCCGTGTCGTCGGTCGAGCCGTCGTCGATGACGAGGAGGTCGACCTCGGGGCAGGTGGCGATGACCTCGGCCACCGTCGAGCCGATCACCACCGACTCGTTCCACGCGGGCATGACGACCAGCGTGCGCAGCCGATGGTTCATGGCACCCCTTGTCTCTGGAACGCCCCCAAGCTTACCGGTCGCGGGCCCTGCGGCAGGGCACGGCGTGCCGCTTCATCGGCGGCTCTCGGCCGTCCCGCTTGGCGGGCCTTCGGCGTCCGGATGTTGGACGCAGGACAGCCACGCCTCGGGATTATTCGTTACTCCGACGACATGTAGTAACCGGGGTGGCATGATAGGCACCATGAGCCCACGAACCATCGGCGTGACTGAACTTGCTCTGCGCGACGCGCACCAATCCTTGATGGCGACCCGCATGGCCCTGGAGGACATGGTCGACGCTTGCGAGGACATCGACAAGGCCGGCTTCTGGAGCGTCGAGTGCTGGGGTGGTGCGACCTACGACGCCTGCATCCGCTTCCTGAACGAGGACCCTTGGGAGCGCCTGCGGACGTTCCGCAAGCTGATGCCCAACAGCCGCCTGCAGATGCTGCTGCGCGGCCAGAACCTGCTCGGCTACCGCCACTACGAGGACGGGGTGGTCGAGCGCTTCGTCGAGAAGTCCGCCGAGAACGGCATGGATGTCTTCCGCGTGTTCGACGCCCTGAACGACCCCCGCAACATGGCCCAGGCCATGCAGGCGGTGAAGAAGACCGGCAAGCACGCCCAGGGCACCATCTGCTACACGATGTCGCCACTGCACACGACCGAGGGCTACATCAAGCTCGCCGGCCAGCTCATCGACATGGGCGCCGAGTCCATCGCGCTCAAGGACATGGCCGCCCTGCTGCAGCCGCAGCCCGCCTACGACATCGTCAAGGGCATCAAGGACACCTACGGCGACGTCCAGGTCAACGTGCACTGCCACTCGACCACGGGCGTGACCCTGGTCAGCCTGATGAAGGCCATCGAGGCCGGCGCCGACGTGGTCGACACCGCCATCAGCTCCATGAGCCTCGGCCCTGGCCACAACCCGACCGAGTCGCTCGTCGCGATGCTCGAGGGCACCGGGTACACCACCGACCTCGACATGGACCGTCTGCTGCGCATCCGCGACCACTTCGCGAAGGTGCGCCCCAAGTACGCGCAGTTCGAATCGGCGACCCTGGTCGACACCGACATCTTCTCCAGCCAGATCCCCGGCGGCATGCTGTCCAACATGGAGAGCCAGCTCAAGGCCCAGGGTGCGGGCGACCGCATCAAGGAGGTCATGGCCGAGGTTCCCCTGGTCAAGGCGGACGCCGGACACCCGCCGCTGGTGACGCCCAGCTCGCAGATCGTCGGCACCCAGGCGGTGTTCAACGTCCTGATGGGCAAGTACAAGGTGCTCACCGGCGAGTTCGCCGACCTGATGCTCGGCTACTACGGCGAGTGCATCGGGGAGCGGAACCCCGAGGTCGTCGAGGTCGCCCGCGCACAGACCAAGAAGGAGCCGATCACGCAGCGTCCGGCCGACCTGCTCGAGCCCGAGTGGGACAAGCTGGTCGCGGAGGCCACGGCCCTGCCGGGCAACGACGGCTCCGACGAGGACGTGCTGACCTACGCCATGTTCCCCTCGGTCGCGCCCGGCTTCTTCGCCTCCCGCGCCGACGGCCCCAAGAACGTCGGCAAGACCCCCGAGCAGATGGCCAAGGCCGCCGAGTCGGCCAAGGACGCCGCGGGTGCGGTCAAGGGCCCCATCTCCTACACGGTCACCCTGGGTGGCCGCGAGCACTCCGTCACGGTCGAAAGGGCCTGAACACGATGACCAAGAAGACGCCCTCCATGGGCAAGCAGGTCGAGAAGCTGAACGAGGCCCGGGTCGCCACCCGCCTCGGCGGCGGGGAGGCGCGCCTCCAGAAGCAGCGGGACGCCGGCAAGCTGACCGCGCGCGAGCGCGTCACAGCGCTGGTGGACGAGGGCACGTTCCAGGAGATCGGCCTGTTCCGCCGCAACCGCACCACCGCCTTCGGGATGGACGCCGCCGACATGCCCGCCGACGGTGTCGTCACCGGCACCGGGGCCGTGTTCGGCCGCCCGATCCACGTGGCCAGCCAGGACTTCACGGTCGTCGGCGGCTCGGCGGGTGAGACCCACAGCCTCAAGGTCGTGCAGATGATGGAGGCCGCCATGAAGTGCGGCACGCCCTTCGTCTTCATCAACGACTCCGGCGGTGCCCGCGTGCAGGAGGGCATCGACTCGCTGCACGGCTACGGCGCGGTGTTCTACACCAACGTCGAGCTCTCCGGCGTCGTGCCGCAGATCTCGATCATCTCCGGCCCGTGCGCCGGCGGCGCGGCCTACAGCCCGGCGCTGACCGACTTCATCATCCAGACCCGCAAGGCCCACATGTTCATCACGGGCCCGAGCGTGATCAAGCAGGTCACCGGCGAGGACGTCACCCAGGACGTTCTGGGTGGCGCCGACACCCATCAGGCCGTCTCCGGCGTCAACCACTTCGTGGTCGACGACGACGAGCAGGCCGTGCTGGTGGCCAAGAAGCTGCTCAGCTTCCTGCCGCAGAACAACACCGAGGACCCGCCCGAGGTGGAGCCCGACCGCTACGTCGAGCACGACGAGTCGATGTACGACCTGGTCCCCACCGACGGCAACAAGGGCTACGACGTCCGCGACGTCATCGGGCGCATCGCCGACCACGGCGACTTCCTCGAGGTCCAGGCCGGCTACGCCAAGAACATCGTGATCGGCTTCGGCCGCATCGTGGGCAAGACGGTCGGCTTCGTCGCCAACCAGCCGATGGCGATGGCCGGCGTCCTCGACATCAACGCCTCCGACAAGGCCAGCGCGTTCATCCGGTTCTGCAACGCGTTCAACATCCCGCTGGTCACGCTGGTCGACGTACCGGGCTTCCTGCCGGGTGTCGCCCAGGAGCACGGCGGCATCATCCGCCACGGCGCGAAGATGCTGTACGCCTACGCCGCGGCCACGGTGCCGAAGGTCACGGTCGTGCTGCGCAAGGCGTACGGCGGCGCGTACCTCGCCATGTGCGCCAAGGACATGGGGGCCGACACGGTGTTCGCCTGGCCGACCGCCGAGATCGCGGTCATGGGGGCCGAGGGTGCGGCGTCCGTGGTCTTCCGCAAGGAGATCGAGGGTGCCGAGGACCCCGCCGCCCGCCGTGCCGAGCTCGTCCAGGAGTACAAGGACACCTACAGCACGCCGTTCGTGGCGGCCGCCCGTGGGCTCGTGGACGACGTCATCGACCCGGCCGACACCCGCCGCTACATCGCGATGCAGCTGGAGATCCTGGTCAACAAGCGCGAGCTGCGGCCCGCCAAGAAGCACGGCCTCGGGCCGGTCTGATCGGGGCATCCATGTCCGACGACGTCAACGCCCAGCTGCTGGCCGCGGTCAACCGGCTCACCGAGCGGGTGGAGAGCCTCGAGGCCGAGGTCAAGAGCATCAAGCTGCTCAACGCGCAGAACGTGCCCGAGGAGACGGTGGTCGCGATCGCCGCGGCCGTCGCCGCCTACCTCGGCCACCGCGCCAAGCGCCGCCAGGCGCACTTCACGCGGTCGGCGTCGTGGCAGACCACGACCCGCCGTTCCCAGCACGTCCACGCGCCGCTGCACCTGCGGTGATCTGAAAGGCATCACACCATGAAGCTGAAGGTGACCGTCAACAGCATCCCCTACGAGATCGAGGTCGAGGTCGCCGAGGAGGAGAAGCCCGCCGTCGGGTCGATCGTCATCGGTGGCGCCGGGGGCATGAACACCCCGGTCGCGGCCACGGCGTCCGTGCAGGCCACGTCGGCCAACGCGGTCACCGCGCCCCTGTCGGGCTCGGTGTCGCGCATCCTCGTCGAGGAGGGCCAGGCCATCAAGGCCGGCGATGTCCTCTGCGTCCTCGAGGCCATGAAGATGGAGACCGAGATCACCGCGCCGGCCGACGGCAAGGTCGCCCGCATCCTCGTCAGCCGCGGCGACTCCGTCGCGGGTGGCGAAGCGCTCATCGAACTGGGTTGACGTCCCTCCGCCTCGCGCCGCCCGGCGTGAGGCGTGCGGGGTGGCGGTGCAGCCGCAGTAGGATGCGTGTGTTTCGGACGGCTGCCACCACGCGCGGCCGCAACGTCGGGAGGTTCGGTGGCAGGACGTCTGGTTGTGCTGGGGCTCGGTTATGTGGGGTTGCCCCTGGCCCAGGCCGCAGCCCGCGCGGGGTGGCGGGTGGACGGCTTCGACGTGTCGAACCGGGTGGTGCAGTCGCTGAGCGCGGGCGCTTCCCACGTCGACGACCTGTCGGATGCCGACGTGGCCGAGATGCTGGAGCTTGGCTTCCGGGCGTCCACCGATCCCGGCGTGGTCGCGGACGCCGACGTCGCGGTGATCTGCGTGCCCACCCCGCTGGGGGACGGGGGCGCCCCCGACCTGGACGCCATCGCCGCCGCAGCCCCGCTCTTCTTCGACACCCGCGGCGTGAGCCAGGCGCCCGGGGTGGTCCGCCTGTAAGGCGGCGGCCACGTGATGACAGCCGGGAAGGGTTGGGTGGGTTTGGCCGCACGGCAGCAGGGGAGGGCGCTGCGGCTCCTGGTGCTCGTGGTGGCGTTCATCCTGGTCTTCCGCCTGAACCAGATGACCGACTACACCGCCGACGACTTCATCTACCACTACTTCTACCAAGCGGGTACGCCGAATGAGGGCACCCGGCTGCTCACGGGACCCTTCGACATCTTTGGGTCCTTGGCGGTGCATTACCAGGTGCAGAACGGGCGCATGCTCTCGCACTTCATCGTCCAGTTCTTGTGCCTGTTCGACAAGACGGTGTTCGACGTGGCCAACACGCTGGTGTTCCTGGCCCTCGGCTACCTGGTCCTGTGGCACATCCACGGACGCCTCCGCGTCTCGGCCCTGCAGCTGGTGGCCGTGCTGGGGGCGCTCTGGGTCTTCATCCCGTACTTCGGGCAGGCAGCACTGTGGCTGTCGGGATCGGTGAACTACGTGTGGATGGCCGCGGTCATCCTCCTCACCCTGCTGCCCTACCGGCTCCACCGCCCCCGGCAGGTGCCGCCCCGGTGGATGGTCCCCGCCATGCTGGTGGTCGGGCTGGTCGCGGGCAGCACGAACGAGAACAGCGGGGGCGCGTGGCTTCTCATGGCGGGCGCGTTCATGCTCAGCTGGCGGGCCGCGGGCCGACGCGTCCCCCTGTGGGCCTGGGTGGGCGTGGTGGGCGCGGCCGTCGGGCTGTTCCTGCAGCTCGTCGCACCCGGCAACCGAGCGCGCGCCGCCAAGCTGGGCGGTGGTCTGGATGCGTCGAACGCCGCCGAGCGATTCAGCTACATCCTGAAGCTGGCGGCCGAAACCTCCGGGGTGCTGGTGGCGGTGTTCGTCCTGCTGCTGGCCGTGTGCCTGCTCCGCGCCAGGGCGTTCACCGGCGACCTGCCGATCGCCGCGGCGTACGCGGTGGCCGGGCTCGCATCGGGCTTCATCATGGTGGTGACTCCGACGATGCCGCACCGGTCCTGGATCTGGTCGGTGGTCTTCCTCATGGTCGCCATCGGGCTGGTCGCCCGGGTCTGGGGCGCACCTGACCAGGTCAAGCACCTGGCCCTGATCGCGGTGGTCGGGGTCCTGCTGGTGTGGGGTGGGGTGCAGTACGCGGGGGCGTCCGCGTCGATCGAGGAGACGCACCGTGAGGTCGCCGGGCAGCTGCGGGTGATCGAGGAGAACAAGGCGCGGGGCAACCTGGACGTGGTCGTGACCAAGTTCCGCCAGCCCACCAATCGGTACGACGCACTGGCCTACACCGGCAACCTGCGCGACGACCCCGCGGCCTCCTTCAACCAGTGGTACGCCCACTACTACGGGCTGCGCTCGATCACCATCGACAACCCCGACCAGATGTATCGCTGACGGTCCGCCTACAGCGGCCACGCCCAGTAGCCGAGGAAGCCGGCCCAGCCGTCGCGCCAGCCGACCGACCCGGCCGGGGGGCGCGTGGCGAGGTAGGCGGCCACGGCGATCCACGCCCACACCACAACCGGACGCCGCGGCGTCGGCTCCGCGGCGCGCGCCGGCAGCAGCGCTGCGGCGACGATGAGCAGCCCGGTGAACGCCGCCGACGTCCACCGTTGCCAGTCGACCGCTGTGACGTGCACGAACGCGAACCCGGCCAGCGCGGGCAGCCAGGCCAGCCACGTGCCGGGCACGGACACGCGTGACCAGCTCAGCCACCCCGCATGCACGGCGGCCAGCAGCACGGCCCACAGCACCATCAGGACGGCCTTCTCGACAGGGAAGGCGGCGACGACGGCGAAGGAGTCGCGCAGCGAGTCACCGAGGTAGGGCAGCACCGAGTAGTCGGTGTCGGTCGGGCGCTGCAGCAGCGCGACGGTCGCCGGGTCGCGGAGGAGGGCGTCCACCTGCGCGGGGCTGGCCCGCCCCCACAAGAGCACGATCCCGGTGGCGACCCCCGCGGGCGCGAAGATGGCCGCGGCGTTGCGCCACTCGGCCCACCGACCTTCGCGCACGACCAGCGGCAGGATGAACAGCCCGTACGACACGAGCGTGCCCTCGTGCACGAACACCAGGGTGGCGAGCAGCACCGCGGAGGTGATCTGCGCCCAGCGGCGACCACCCCACAACGCCATCATGGCCAGCACGACCAGGCCCAGTTGGTCGGGCCGGTGCTTGTTGAGGGCCGCCTCGAGGGTGAAGGGGCTGGCAGCCAGCAGGAGGGCCAGCCACAGGGCGGGGCCGGTGCCGCGCCGGGCGAGCGCCACGATGACGCCGAGGACGGCCAGGGCGGAGAGGATCGACGTGCCCAGCGCGGCGCCCAGCACCAGCTCGGGTGTGGTCGGGCCGGGCAGGAGCCGGAGGAGCTCGCCGCCGAGACCGCGACGCACGAACCCGTGCTCGTAGGTCACGAGCCAGTAGGACTTCTCGAACTCGCTCGCCCCCGACCGCCACCCCTGGGCGAGCTGCCACACGACCGCAGCGGCGACGGCGACCCGCAGGGCCCGCAGTTCAGCCGCGGGCCTCAGCTCCATCGCCTCCCTCGCGCGCATCGTCCTGCCCCGGGGGCGGCGGCAGCGCGGGCCGGGGCGCCTCGGCGGCCCCGTAGCGCTCGGCCGCCTCCAGCAGGGCGACGCGGCGGGCGAGCCGGATCATCCGGTCGTGCTCCTTCTGCCGGGCGATGTACTGCAGGATCGCGTAGATCACGAACGCGCCGGTGACGCCGTACAACAGCAGGTCAGCCCCGCGGCCGACCCCCATGAGCTGGGCGACCCAGGTGGTCAGGGCCGGGTTGAACACCGTCACGACCATGGCGATGGCGAGCAGCGCGAGGCCAGCCTTCTTCCAGGCGCTGATCGTGCTGGGGCCGCTGGTCAGCATCAGTCGCACCAGGTAGAGGCTCACCAGGACGATGGCGATCTGGACCCACATCAGCGCGCCACCTTGCGCAGCAGGATGTCGAACGCGATGTTGACGGCGTTGATCATCGGCTGGCCCTTCGAGCGCGAGTAGTCGGTGTAGGTGATCTGGACGGGCACCTCCACATAGGTGTACCCCTTCGCGGCGATGATCTCGAGGATCTCGGAGGCGTGGGCCATGTCCGGCACCGTGATCTGGATCTCGTCGGCCACCCGCCGGCTCAACACACGCAGCCCGTTGTGGGTGTCGGTCAGCTTCAGCCCCGACACGGAGTTGCTGAACGCCAGGGCGAGCTTCATCACCAGACGCTTGGCGCGCGGCATGCCGACGGGGGACTCTTCCAGGAAGCGTGACCCCAGCGCCACGTCGGTGCCCTGCTCCTCGATGACCGCGAGCATGCGGCCCACGTCGTCGAGGCGGTGTTGGCCGTCGGCGTCGAATGTCACCACATACCGCACCCCCGGCAGGCCTCGGGTGAACTCGATGCCCGTCTGCAGGGCGGCGCCCTGCCCCATGTTGATCGGGTGGTTGAGCAGGTAGGCGCCGGTGCCCTCGATCTCGGCGGCGGAGCCGTCGCTGCTGGCGTCGTTGACGCACACGACGTGCTCGTACTGCGACCGGACGGCCTCAACCACCTGCCGGACCACCGGCTGTTCGTTGTACACCGGGATCACGACGGCGACATCAGACCTCATTCACGCCATCCCTCACCCGGCCGACACGACGGGGCAAGTGTAACGGTTGCTCCGGGTGCTCTAGTGTCGAGGGGTCCAGTGCAGGCGCGAGTACTCGGAGGATGGTCTTCATGGCAGCCCCTCGTCGACCCGACATCGATGCGCCGCTGCGTGCCGGCCCCCTGCTGTTGGCGGCGCTGTTCGTGGCGGTGTTCGTCCTGGGCCTGCTGTTTCCCCCGACCGGCGACGACTGGAGCCGGGTCGCGTTCCAGAACCGGACGCCGGCGGGATTCCTGGCCCAGGCCGTGGGCTCCTATGAGGGGCACAACGGGCGCATCGTCGGGAACAGCCTGTCCTTCCTCCTGATCGAACCGGTCTGGGTGCGCGCGGCGGCGAAGGCCGCTACGGTGGTGGGGCTGGTCGTCGCACTGCAGGCGGCGACCCGCGTCCGGGCCGCGTGGGCGTCGCTCGCCGCCTTCGCCGGCGTGTTCCTGCTGCCCGCCGGGCTGTTCCGGGAGAGCTACGTCTGGTCGGCCGGGTTCTACAACTACGTGCCGCCGATGGTGGCCGTCCTGCTCCTGGTGGCCGTGCTGGGCGGACGCCGTGACCAGGTCGAGGGCCTGCGCCGCGTCTGGCTCGCGGTCGGCTGGGCCACGCTCGGTTTCGTCGCGTGCTTGTTCGTCGAGCACGTCACGGTCGCGATCCTCGCGCTGTCCCTGGTCGGCGTGGGGGCTCCGCTGCTGGTGCGTCGCGCGCCCGAGCCAGACGCGGTGGGCTGGGCCGTGGGTTCGGTGCTGGGCACCGTGGTCATGTTCGCGTCTCCCGGCTTGCGTGAAGTGGCGGCGCACGAGGACGCGTACTTCTCGTATGCCGCCTCGATCGGCGACCTGGTCGACCGGGCCATCGTCAACTACGCGGTCATCACCGACTCGTTCGTGCTCTCCAACCCGGTCCTGTTGGTGCTGACGGCCGCAGCCCTCGTCGGGGCCGCGGTCGTGCGGCCGGGGCGCACCGGTGCGGCGGGTTGGTTCGTGCTCGCCGGCGTCGCCGTCGTCGTGGGCTGGGCCGCGGTCAGTCGGCTGGCCCTGGCCGAACAGCTGCGGTGCACGGGGCCCGCGGCGGACAGTTGCACCACGACCGTGCTCGGCCTCGACGTGGCCGTGCTCTTCCTGCTGTTGGCGGCGCTGGTCGTGGCCGGCCTCGACCGTCTCGTCACCGCCCGGGAGCGCCGCGTCTGGCTCGCGCTGTTGGGCGCGACCGTCCTCATGCTCGGCCCGCTGCTGGCCGTGTCACCCATCGGCCCGCGCAACCTCATCGGGCCGACGGTGACGCTCACCGCACTGCTCGTCCTGCTCGCCCGCCCCGCGGTGGACGCGTGGGCGCGACCTCGCGCGCCGCGTCTCCTGGCCGCCGTGGTCGGCGCGTGCACCCTGGCCGGGCTGGTGCTCCTCCTGGTCATCCATGGCGCCAACGCGCGGACCGCGGCCGAACGCGTCCGCCTCATGGAGGACGCCGTCGCGAACCGGCAACCGGCGGTGGCGCTGCCCGCCTTCCCGTTCCCGTCCTGGGTGCATGACGCCAGCGACGAGAAGATCGGCAACCGCTACTACCTCGAGCGGCCCCGCGACATCGAAGTCACCTTCCCGTGAGAAGCGCCCCGCACTCCCGCCCGCTGCGCGTGGTGATCGTCTCCCGGCTGTACGCGCCCGAACCCGCGGCCGCCACGTTCCGGCTCTCGGCGCTGGAGCGAGAGCTGGCCCGTCGCGGTTGCGACCTGACGGTGCTCACCACCACGCCGGCACCCGGTTCGCCCGAGGCGATGGCGAGTTCCCGCTCTGTCCGCGTCAGGCGGTGGCCGGCCCTGCGCAATCGCGAGGGCTATGTGCGCGGCTACCTCCCCTATCTCTCCTTCGACCTGCCCGTGCTCGGGCGCCTGCTCGCCACCCGCCGGCCCGATGTGATCGTCGTCGAGCCCCCGCCGACGACGGGCCTGGTGGTGCGGCTTGCGGCGTGGCTGAAGCGCGTCCCGTACGTGTACTACGCGGCCGACATCTGGTCGGTGGCCGCCCAGGAGACTGGGGCACCGACGCCGGTCACCCGCCTGCTCCGCTGGATGGAGCGGGCCGCTTGGCGAGGCGCATCGCCCGTCATGACCGTGTACCCCTCCTTGGTGGAGGGCGTTCGCGCGATCGACCCAGAGGTCGCCGTCGCGTTGGTCGGCCACGGCGCCGACACCGCGGTGTTCCGCCCCGACGGGGAGGTACCTTCGATGGATGGCCCCTACCTCGTCTACGCCGGCACCGCCTCCGAGGTGCACGGGGCGGGAATCTTCATCGATGCGCTGCCCCTCGTCCTGGCCCGGGTTCCCGACGCTCGGCTCGTGGTGATCGGCCAGGGCGAGGACCGCCCGGCGATGGAGCGGGCGGCCCGGTCATTGCCAGACGGCACGGTCACCTTCCTGCCCCGCCTGGATCCCGCAACCACCGCGAGCTGGATCCGGGGGGCGCGGGCATCCCTCGCGAGCGTCCGCCCCGGGCCGTACGGCTTCGCGCTGGCCACGAAGGTCTTCGCGGCCGCCGCCTGCGGCACGCCCGTGGTGTATGTCGGGGCCGGCGAGGGGGGCGAACTCGTCAGCCGCGAGGCCCTGGGTGCCGTCGTGGACTACGAGGTGGGTGGCGTCGCCGACGCGATGGTCGCCGCCCTGCGCGCTGGGTCGGATGCGACCAGGCGTGACGCGCTCGTGCGCTGGGCGCACGAGCACGGTTCGATCGACGCCGCGGCCGGCCGAGCCGCCGACACGATCATGCGAACCGCCCGGGCCACACGGGGGGCGTCGTGAACCGCGCCGCCCGACCGGTCCCGGTCCTGCATATCAACGACTGCGCCTTCACCACCACCGTCCTGATGCGCGAGGCGGGTCGGCGGGCCCTCCCGTGGGAGTACCTGCCCCTGGCCGTCACCGAACCATCGTGGCGTGGTGCGACGCGGGTCGTCCGCCGCGCGCTCCGCGGGGCGGGCTGGGAGGCACGGCTGGCCGGAGCGGCCCGACGCGCCGACCTGCTGCACATCCACTTCGCCACC
Organism: Propioniciclava sp. MC1683; assembly: GCF_014164675.1. Lineage (NCBI taxonomy): Bacteria > Bacillati > Actinomycetota > Actinomycetes > Propionibacteriales > Propionibacteriaceae > Propioniciclava > Propioniciclava sp. MC1683. The sequence goes on from NZ_JACJFX010000009.1 coordinate 45,220, forward strand.
GTCGTGCGCCACGCCGGGTGGGTGCCGCGCCCCCACGTCCTGCACCTGCACGGCACGGACGCCCGCAGCTACCAGTACGACCGCCGGCTCGGACCGCTCGTGCGGCGCGCGATCGAGCGGGCGGACGCCGTGCTGTACTCCACGCCCGACCTGGCGCCCCACGTGGACTGGCGCCCCGACGCCACCCTCCTCCCCGTGCCCATCGACACCACCGCGCTACCCGTCTGGGCCCCGGCTGAGCGCCCGCGAGTGGTGTTCGCGTCCCGCTGGCACGAGGTCAAGGGCCTCGCGGTCCAGCTCGCCGTGGCCGAACTGCTCTCCCGACGGCTCGGGAACGACGTCGAGCTGGTCGGCGTCGATTGGGGCCCGGGGGCGGGGCTGGCCCGGGCGGCCGGCGTCCGGTTGGTGCCGAAGGCCGACCACGCGACCTTCCAACGATTGCTCGCCACCGCCCACGTCGTGGTGGGCCAGCCCACCGGCATGCTGGCCGCCAGCGAGCTCGAGGCGCTCGGCATCGGCGTGCCCGTGGTGGCGCCGCTCCATGGCCCGTGGTACCGGGCCAGCGGGGCGGCGATCCCCCCGGTGCTGGGCGGGGTCGACCTCGGCGCGGCGTACGCCCTCCCGTCGCAGGACCCGACGGTGCCCGGAGCCAGGGCCTTGGAGCGCGGGGAGGAACGGGTGCTCGCGGAAGGGATCGCCACAGCGGTCGTGGGGGCGCTCGGTGAACCCGGGGGAGTGTCGGCAGGGATCGACGCCGCGGCGTGGCTGGCCCGCGAGCATGGGTCTGCGTCAGCTGTGGATGCGCTGCTCCCTCTCTATGATCGGGTCATGGCCGAGCGGGAGGCATGATGGCGCGGATCCTCGTGATGACCGTGGCGCACCCGCCCGCCGACGCCCGCATCCAGCACCGTCAGATCCGGGCCCTGCTCGACTTCGGCCACGAGGTCACCTTCGCTGCGCCCTTCGCGGCGTTCGGGGCGCGCCCTCCCGCGGGGGTCCGGGGCGTCGACCTCCCTCGCTCCCGCGGGAATGCGCTCAGCCGCCTGCCCGCCCTGGCGGCCGCGATGCGACTGGTCCTGCGCGAACGGGGCCGCCACGACGTCGTGCTCGCCCACGACCCCGAGCTGCTCCCCGCGCTGGCCGCAGCCCGGCTGCCCGGCCGACGCCGACCCGTGGCCATTTGGGATGTGCACGAGGATGTTCCGGCACAGGTCGCGATGTTGGCCATTCCCCGGGCGCTCAAAGGCCCGTTGGCCCATGTGATTCATCTGGCTGAACTCGTGGCAGAGCGTTGCTTTCGGTTGCTCCTGGCCGAAACGGCTTATCAGGACCGGTTTCGCCGCGTGCACCCCGTCGTGCCCAATTCGGTTCGGGTGCCGCCGGGCGGGCCGTGGCCGGCCGAACCGACGGCGCGGGTGGTCTACCTCGGCAGCCTGACCTGGCCACGCGGCGCCGCCGAGATCATGGAGTTGGCGCGTCGCCTGCCCGAGGTGCGCTTCGAGGTGATCGGCAACGCCAAACCCGACGTGGCCGCCGCACTGGCCGAGGCGTCCACCGCGCTGCCAAACCTCGACTACCAGGGCTTCGTGCCCAACGACGAGGCGCTGGCCCGGCTGCCCGGGGCGCTCGCGGGGCTCAGCCTGCTGCACGACGAGCCGAACTACGCGCATTCCGAGCCGACCAAGATCATGGAGTACATGGCGCACGCGGTGCCGTCGATCACCACGCCGAACGCCGCCTCCCGCGCGCTGGTCGAGGCATCGGGGTGCGGGGTGGTGGTCGGGTTCGGTGACGTGACGGGCGCGGCCGACGCCCTCCGCCGGCTCGACGAGGACCGTGCCGAACGGGAGGCGTTGGCGTCCTCGGGCTACGCCAAGGCGAGCGAACGCGACTGGAACCGCGACGGGCGGGAGTTCGCCGACCTCCTCGCGCGGTGGGCCGAAGAGGACGGCGTTGGCTGAGGGGCGCTCGCGGGTGGTGGGGGACGCCGCCCTGAGCACGCTCGGCATGTTGATGTCGGGCGGCGCCCAGTTCGTCCTCTCCGTCGTCGTCGGCCGGGTCTTCGGCCCAGGGACACTCGGCGCCGTCCGGGGTGCGCTGTCCCTGGCCAACACGGCGAGCCTGTTGTGGCCCTCCGCGGCGGGTCAATCGGCGTCCTTGTTCGTGGCACGTGAGCTCGCGGCGGATCGCGCGGAGGTCGCCGGGCAGGTCGAACGACACCTGACGCTGAGGGTGGCGCTCGCCGTTCTGGTGCTCGCCCCCACCATGGCGCTGGCGTCGGTGTTCGTGCTGGGGCTGGGGTGGGGGGATGCGGCGTGGGTGGCCGCACTCGTGGTCGCCCTGGGCGCCTACCAGATCGCCCGGGGCATCCGGTTCGGGCGCGCCCGCGTGCGGATGGCCACCGTGGCCGAGGCCGCGAACGCGGTGCTGGGCGTGGCGCTGCTCGCGGTCGTGGCGTGGCTGCACCTGCCGGGATGGTTGCTGGGACCGCTCGTCGTGGGGAACGCGGCCTACGCGGTCGGGGTGCTGTGGCAGGCGCTGCGCGGCGCCGCCGGCATGGACCCGAGCCTTCGCCGCGAGCTCGACCTCTTCGTCCTGTGGGGTGTGGCCGGCACGGTGGCCTCGACGGGGCTGCTGCAGCTGTCGATGGTCATCGCCAAGGCGATCAGCGCCGGCCACGATGCCGGGCTGTACGCCGCGGCGATCTCGTTGGCCACCCCCCTCTCCATGGTCGCCCGGGCGCTGTCGATGGCGCTGTTCCCCGAGATGGCCCGGCAACTCGGGAGGCAGGACGAGGCGGCAACCCGCGCCATCGTCGACCGGGCCACCCGCGGCCTCATCGCGGTGATGACCCCCGGCTTCCTGATGCTGCTGGTGGTGGCCGAACCCTTGGTCACCCTCGTCTACGGTGCTGGGTTCCACGGCGCCGTCGAGCCGTTGCGGATCTTGCTGGTGGCCGTGTTGATCACGACGATTCCGGTGGCCGCCGTGAACTCGATCAACGTGAGGGGGCGCGCGGGCGTGCGACTCTCCGCGTTGCTGTCGTGGGTGGGGTTGCTCCTCGGGCTGGGGCTCATGGCCGTCCTGCACGGCCCCTTCGGGATCACGGGCGTGGCTTGGGGGTACCTGTCCGGCGTGTCGGCCACGGCCCTGGTGGCCTTCGGCCTAGTCTGGCGACGCGATCAGCAGCGATGGGCGTGGCCCACCCTTGCGCTGTTGCTGGCGGTGGGCGTCGCTGTGGCCTGGGCCGAGCTGGGAATCGCCACATCGAGTTGGTCGGGGAGCCTGCTGGGCGTGGTTGTGTTTGCCGTGGTGTGGTCCCCGGTGGCTCGGCAACTCCTCCGCCCGCGACACGGCCCCGGGCCGCGTGTTTCGACGGGCAATGCTGCGATGACTGAGGAGGACGGTTGAACAAGATCCTGTCGGGTGAATGCCCCGGCCAACGAAAGGTCTCGCAACCCTCGTCTTGAGATTGAGGGTCTGTTGTCTCGGTTGCCGACCTCAAGTTGCGAGAATATCGGGCCCCCAATACAGTACTCACGTACTCCTGAGGTGCAGTGATGCGGAGAGGGGTGGGTCACCCCGCCCACTCACTCGCTGCTGTAACTGGGAGTCGCATCATCACACCTATCTAGGAGGATTGCTCGCATGAGCAAAAAGACTCGTGCTCTGGCACTGCTTTCCGCCGGCGCACTTACCCTGACCATGGCGCCGCAGGCTTTCGCCGCAGTCATCGACACCGATCCCCAGTTCCGTTACACGGAGTGGAACGCGGGCATCCACCGCATCGCCGACAACGACGCGATCTCGACGGCCATCGAGGCTTCCATGTCGCGCACCGACTGGGGCTACGACGTTCGCACCCAGCTGCAGTACAACGCCCCCAACACCACGTGGCACGGGGCGCCGGCGCGCGCTGACCTCGCCGAGGGCGCGGTCGTTCAGCTGCCCATCGGCAAGGACCAGTGGGTCCAGGCCACGGTGGTGAAGAACACGACTCAGCGAACCATGCACATCATCGTTGCCCGCGACGACGAGTACACGGACGCGCTTGCCGCCACGCCGCTCGCCGACGTGCTCAACGCCCCGCTGCTGCTGAACCCGAAGGACAAGCTCGACCCCCGCGTCGAGACCGAGATCAAGCGTCTCGCTTCCTACGCTGCTGGCCGTGGCGAGCACGTGCAGGTGCACCTGCTGGGCGGCACCAACGCCCTCTCGCACGACGTCGAGAACGCGATCGACAAGGCCATCGACGCGAACAACCTCAACCGCACCACGACGCGCCACCAGGGCGTCGACCGTTACCAGACGGCCGTCTCGCTCGGCCTCGTGACCGTGAACTACTACGGCATCGAGTCCCGCGACAAGTCCTGGGACGTGAACGTGTACCTGACCACGGGCAAGAACTTCCCTGACGCGCTGGCCGCCGGTGCCGCCGCTTCCGCGAACGACGGCATCGTGCTCCTCACCAACGACGAGGCCCTCGACAACCGTGGCTTCACCGATGACTTCCTCATCGGCCTGCGCACGTGGGTCAAGGACAAGGCCGGCCAGCGCGTCGGCTGGTCGTTCAACACCACCGAGAACTTCGCGGTGGGTGGCCAGGCGACCCGTGCGGCCGCTGCGAACGACATCCGCGTCGCCAAGTCCTACGACGGCCGCGACCGCTACGAGACCGCCACGCTGCTGGCCACGGACACCTTCAAGGCCCCCGGCGTTGCTGGTAACCCGAGCTACTTCGCGGTTGCTCCCGGCACCGACTACAAGTACGCCGTTGTGGCTTCGGCCTACATCGCCAACGCTGACGGCCCGCTGCTGCTGACGAAGGTCAACGAGCTGGTCCCGACGACCAAGGCGTACCTGCAGAAGAACGTCGAGAACCGTGACTCGATCTTCGTCTTCGGTTCGGAGAACGGTTCCATCACCAACGCCGTGTCCGCGGACATCAAGAAGGCTGTCAACTGGTGACCTGAGGTGCCCAGCTTTAGCTGATCACTTTTGTGCTGGCCCCCTCCCGCAAGGGAGGGGGCCAGCTGCATCCCCCCACGCGATTTGAGGTATGTTGGCTTCAGCAGATAAGACCCGTGAAAGGGGCCATCACCGTCATGCCTAAAGTCGCTCGAAGGGCCGTCACCACGATTGCCCTGGCAACCCTCGTCACCAGTGTTCCACTAGCGCTGCAGGCTTCGGCCGCTGACGCCGTACAGATCGACCGTGTGGCAGGTGCGGACCGCTATGCCACCTCCGTCGCGATCAGTGCCAAGGCGGAGCGGTCCCCCAACGGGGTCGTGTTCCTGGCATCGGGCGAGAACTTCCCTGACGCTCTGGCCGGCAGTGCGGTGGCGGCGCAGCTGAACGCCCCGGTGCTGCTCACGCGCCCCGGGGCCCTACCGCGCGACGTAGCCGGTGAGCTTGACCGTCTCGACCCACGGGAAATCGTCATCCTGGGCGGGCAAGCAGCAGTGAGCGCGGACGTGGAGAAGGCCGCCGCTTCCTATGGCCCAGTCCGCAGGATCGAGGGGGCGGATCGTTACGACACGGCCAGCGCCTTGGCCGACTTCGGATTCCCCGACACCCGGACGGCCTACATCGCCTCCGGCACCAACTTCCCGGACGCCTTGTCCGCGGCCCCGGCGGCGGCGCACCGTGGTGCCCCCGTGCTGCTCACGCGCCCCGACTCGTTGAGCCCGGGGGCCGCGCGCGTCGTCAACCGCCTGCGTGACCAGCCTCTACGGGTTGTTGGGGGCACGGGCGCCGTCAGCGGCGCGGTGAGCAGCGAGCTCGCCACGTACTCCAAGGAGCTGCTCCGCCTGCAGGGGCGGAACCGCTACGCGACCTCGGCTGTCATCTCGCAGGAAGCGTTCAACGCAGCGGGGACCGTCTACCTGGCCAACGGCCAGAACTTCCCCGACGCGCTCGCCGGCGCCCCTCTGGCGGCCAAGTCGAAGTCACCGGTGCTGCTGGTGACCAAGGATCTGGTCTCTTTCGAGGTGTGTGTTGAGATCGGACGCTTGGGGCCCACGCGGGTCGTGGCCCTCGGGGGTGAAGGAGCGATCTCCGCGGAGGCGCTGCGTGCCGCCGCGTACTGCTCGACGGGCGTCCCGCGGGTCGTCACTCCCGGCGAAGCCGGCGACCCGGGTGCCCCCGGCCAACCCGGAACGCCCGCTCCGCCTGCTGGCCCCGGGTCTTCGGTTGACACCTTGGACCGCTACCAGGCCGAGACTGCCCTGGCGACGATCATGCGCACCATCCCGTTGGCGGACAACGCGCGCTACAACCTGGCGGACCCGTTGGCAGACGACATCGGCGTCCTCCTCGAGGCCGCGAAGCGGCTGCAGGCTGCCGGGGCCCCGGCTTCCCCGCAGCAGGCCTACTACCTCGCGCAGGTGGACTTCATCGTGACCAAGCTCACCCAGGCCTCGGTCTACCCGGCCCAGGCTGAGCCCCCCTACGACGAAGCTCGGGCCGCCATCGGCACCATCCTGCCGATTCTCAACCCGATCCTGAACACGCAGCACACGCTGCCCTGACCACAAGCTCGTAGGTGGGCGGAAGCGCTTGCTTCCGCCCACCTCGTGGTTCAGGATCCGTGCACCCAGCTCATGCGGGGGCGCCCCAGGCGCAGGGTGATCACGCGCTGAGCTGGTGCGAACCCTGCGCGACGGACCGATGCCCGGGACGCGTGGTTGGAGTCCTCAACGAGGATCGACGCGACCGTGGCCCCGCGTTCGGCGGCAGCCGAGACCCGAGCCGCCACCAGCGCACCCTGAAGGCGATGTCCGCGATGGGTGGGGGAGACGAAGTCGTCGAACAGGTGGGCAGTAGAAGGGCGTGGGCCAAGATCGACGCGCAGATGCGCGTCACGGACTCGGCCGAACTCCACGTGCCCGAAGCCGCAGAGGGTCCCGTCCGGAAGCGCCGCGACGAAGAGTTCAACCTGCGGGTCCTCCGCACGCGCGCGGATCAGGGCAGCCTTCCCCGGGCGTAGTTCGTGGCCGAGATCGCTCGCGAAACGGGCCAGGTCGGCCGGGGTGGCCGGACGAACCTCGTAGGGAGCAGCCGGTTGGACCGGCATGGAGCGGTCTGTCGGTCTGGTGTAGATCCGCGACGTGAGGATCACCAAGTCTACGAGTCTCTTGAGCCGCACGTGCGGACGCGGCGTCACGGTCGCACCCGTCGGAGCAGCCGTGTGACAGGGTCCTTCCCTTGCCATGAGGTCCATTGGTACGACTGGGCGAAGTGCGAGGTCAGTTCGAACTTCCATGGGTACCTGCCGGCGCCGAGGTCGTACACGTCAGTGTCGCCCGCAGCGAAGAGGCCCTCGATGGCGCTGATCCTGGCCCTGGAGGGCCGCCACTGGGCGAAGTCAGGCTCATAGGCCGTGTTCCATGCCCACACCCGGCGATCGCGACGCCAGGCCAGCTCGTAGAAGGCGAGCCGACCCTCACCCGTTCGGGCAACGAAGGCCGTCGCGTGGCTCTTGTCGACGACCACATCGCGATAGGTGGCCAGGCGTCGAGGGTCTTCGAACAGGGAACGGCGTTCGCGCCGCCCGTGGTGCTCCACCAAATGCTCCTTCTCCCGCAGGTGGAGCGCGACGAACTCGGCAAAGAGTTCGGACGATATGGGGCTGATCTCGGTCACCTCGATCCCCAATTCCCGCCGTTGTTTGTTCAGCGATGTCAATGCGCTGCGAGGCACGGTGCGCCGGTACTCAGCGAAGCCAGTGAACCGGTGCATCTCGATGCGGGGGATCTCGACCAATGGCCGCACCGCCGCATTGTGCTCGTGGGTGCGGAGGAGGTGCAGGAGCAGGTGGGACTCGGAGGGCAGGTAACGCAGGTTGATCCGTTGGACCCCGCGGGCCGCCTCGAAGGCGTGCCCGAGCAGCGCCTTCGTGATGGTGCTCGGCTTGAGTCGGCGGGCATCGACGATGACATCGCGGTGATCACCCTCCATCGGGAACCCCAGCTCGCGCCAACGGATCGGCCCCGCCGACCGGGGCATTATCGCGAGGGGGAGGACACCCACCAACTCCCCATGGTCCTCGGCAACCGTGACCAACAGTTCGTGATCAGCGGGAGTTGTCCTGAGCCACGCCGCGACGTACTCGTAGGTCAGCTGGTGGGGGAGCGTTGGGTCGGCGGTTTCCAGTTCTCGCCAAGCGTCCCTGAGGCCCTCGAAGTCGGAGATCGAGCTGATGATCCTCACGTCCACGAGTCAGCTCCTCAGTCGGGGAAAGGCCATGGGCCATCGGTGCGTCAGCGACCAGCGCGCGATGCCAACGAGGCTAGCACGCGCCACAACGACCACGAGTTGCCGATCCGATGCCGGAGCACCTCCTCGAACAGACCCAGGGAGACGCGTCGGGACAGCGCCTCCAACGCGCGAGCGTCGGTCTGGTGGAACAGTTCGGCCGCGTGGGAGCCTGGGACCAGATGCCGTTTGGATCGAGCCAAGTCGTGGTACACCTCAAAACCCATGGTGGTCTGCGACGCGAAGATGGTGAACAACTGGTCACGGGCGCGCAATGCAGCATGGGTGAGGCCGAAGGCGTGCGTGACCAATCCTGCGGGCAGGAGGCTCGAGTTCTCGCCGACGAACACAGGTCCCTCGAAACCGGCGCGCTGGAGAGCAGACGCAATCAGGGTGGCGGACAGGCGGTGCTCCGGGTGCGCATCGACAGGCCCCACGGCGAACACCGCCTCGTAGCGGCCGTCGGCGACGATCTGGGCGAGCTCGCTGGTCACGCGGTCACTCATCGCAGCGAGTTGGTCGTTGACGCCCGACAGCACGGTCAATGACCGAATCCCCGTTTGGCGTTGGACTTCGACGGCCTCGGCCAAGCGGGTTGCGCCACGAACCTCGGGGGTGGCTCCCACGCCTCCGGCGCTGCTGTCGGTCGTGTAGACCAGATCCACCTCGATGCCCTGCTCACGCCAAGCGCCGAGAAGACCTCCGACGGCGATCACCTCGTCGTCCACATGGGGGAACACGAGCAGAAGGGGCCCGGTGAAGGCCGGGATCGGCAGGGGGCGCAACGATGTGGACAGCCGGCGGTAGTGCCGGTCGAGAATCGTCCGGTTGAGGACGCGGGCGCCTGGGGTGAGTGTGCGTGTCGTCCACCGCTTCACGCGTTTCACCCTCGATACACTTTCCGGCACGTCCCGGAGTCTAGCGAGACAGTCCCCAGGCCCGTTCACAAGCGGGAACATCCCGCGTCTTTCATCCAGTCGTGTCATGATATGCATAGCCGGAGCGCAGTTGCCCCGGTCTCGACACGAGAGGGATGTTTCTCATGCGCGCACAGCGTCTTGTTCGCTGCTCCGTTGCCACAGTAGGGGTGACCACCCTGTTGGTGGCGGGGCTCGCCACCACCGCCCAGGCCGAAAGTGCCCGCCTCGCGGGTGAAAACCGCTACGACACCTCCGCCAAGATCTCCGCCGACTTCGCCACGTCGGGCGGCACCGTCTACGTCGCTTCGGGTCAGGGGTACGCCGATGCCCTGGCCGGGGGCGCGGTGGCTGCCCAGCAGAACGCTCCGGTGCTCCTGGTGCGCCCCAACGCCGTACCTGCCCCGATCCAGGCCGAGCTGGAGCGCTTGAAGCCCGCGCGCATCGTCGTGCTCGGCGGCGACGCCGCCGTGGGGCAGGTCGTGGTCGACGAACTCAAGAAGACCGGCGTCGAACCGAGCGTGATCGCGGGGGCCAACCGCTTCGAGACGGCAGCCCTGCTGTCGGAGCGCACCTACCCGACGGGCGCCGAGACCGTGTACCTCGCCTCAGGTCAGAACTACCCGGACGCCCTCGCGGCAGGTGCGGCGGCGGGCAAGAATGCGGGTCCGATCCTGCTCACTGGACGCGACCAGTTGGCGCCGGCCGCGGCCAAGGAACTCAAGCGGCTCACGCCGAAGAAGATCGTCGTCCTGGGCGGCACTGGCGCCATCTCATCAGCGGTGTTCGATGCTGCGCGGGACGTCGCACCGGTCGAGCGCATCGCCGGTGCCGACCGCTTCGAGACAGCCACCAAGCTCTCGGCGGCCACGTTCGCCAGCGCCAAGACGGTCGTCCTCGCCAGCGGCGACAACTTCCCCGACGCCCTCTCCGGTGCCCCCCGGGCCGATGCGGCCTCGGCGCCGATCCTGTTGGTGTCGGCGGGCGCCGAGAAGAACAAGCCGGTGTGCGCCGAGATCGCACGGCTCAAGGCCGACAACCTCATCGTGTTGGGTGGCACCGGAGCCGTGTCGGCAGAGACGCTCACCCACATCCAGGACTGGTGCCCGGGCGCCGGCGAGCACGTGTTCCGGGGCAAGGTCAGCACCGACGTCAAGCTGCCTGAGCTCGGCGCCTCCATCGTCACGCTGACCTTCGAGGGCACGGGCAGCTTCACCGCCTCGACCCACGACGTGAATGGCACCCAGGTGAGCCTGCTGGTGAACCAGACGGGGGCCTACTCAGGCGTGCAGGCCTTCAACCTCGACGGCAAGGCGGCGAGCACCCTCAAGATCCAGGGCGACGGTGCGTGGGTGGCTCGGGTCCAGCCGCTGGCAGCTGCGCCGGCTTGGGACGTGACCGCCAGCACGACCGGCACGGGCGACACGGTGATCCGGCTCGGAGCCGCGCGGGAGGACAACGTCACGCTCGCCCTCGCCAGTGCTGATGGCAAGCAGTTCACGGTGTACGCCAACAAGGCCGACGGCAGCTGGGCGGGTACGTTCACGGGGCCGAGCGACGCGATCCTGCCCAAGGACGCGACCCTGCTGCGCGTCGAGGCTGACGGAGCCTGGACGATCACCAAGAAGTGACCCGCTGACGGCACGGGATCGACGTGCCGCAACCACTCGGGGGCGACGGGCCGCGGCTCGTCGCCCCCGACGCGTCAGGGGCGCTCGGTGGGGTGCTGGCACTCCGCGCTGTCACGCAGGTCGAAGATCACGTACCAGTTGGTCCTGCTGACCACCGTGCAGTGCTGCAGCACGTGCTCGCGAACGTCGGGCTGGGCGTCCCACTGACCGAAGTCGGTGAGCAAGAAGTAGTCCATCCCGGCCGTGCGGGTGACCCAGTAGGAGGGGAAGTCGTTCGTCTCGGGCATCAGCGCCCGGTCGAAGGTGGCCGGCCACCAGGTGTAGGACCGCCACCCGAAGTAGGTGAACAGGTGGCCGTAGTGGGCGGTGAGCCCCACGATGCGATCAGTCGGCGCGAAAAGGGACCCCAGCAACTGCCAGTTTCTGGCCTCTTGCTGGTGATCGATCGCGCCGAGGCGACTCCAGCCCGCCAGCCCCCCCACGACCATCGTCACGGCGACGAGCCCTGCGATCGTGGCCCGTAGCGCGCGGCGGGTGCGGGAGACCGAACGCCGGGCCACGCCCACCAGCACGCCCAGACCGAGACCCACCACCGGTACGAGCGGCAGGCTGTAGTAGTCGTGGGTGCTCATGTGGTGGGAAACCGTGAAGCCCAGTGCCACATAGCCGACGTACCAGCCGATCAGGCCGACGACGGCCGCCCCCTGTGGGATCAGCAGGGTTCCCAGGAGGCCAGCAAGCAGCCAGCCGGTTCCGAGCACGATGGTGAGCATGCCGGCCCAGTTGAGGTAGAACGACGAGCTCGCCCACAGCTCGGGGAACACTCGGCCGCCCATGCCCAGCACCTCGAGTCCGAGGGCACTCGTCGCGGTGAGATAGCCGGTCAGTGGCAGGACGGCGAGGAGACCGGCGACCCAGACCTGAGGCGTCCGGAGAGAGCGAAGTCCGAAGTGCCGCAGGACGAGTGCGGCAAGGAACGGTCCCAGGAAGTATCCCGCCGCGGGCTTGACGAACAACGCGGCCCCCGCGAAGGCTCCGGTCGCGGCGGCCCACCACCAGGCACCGGGCCCGGGGCGCTCCGATACCCAGCGCGTCGCAGCCCACAGGGTGCCGCACATGAGGCACACCATCAGGGGATCGGGCATGAACGCGCGACTGGCCTGAAGCGCATAGGGGGAGAAAAGCATGTACCCGGCGGCGACGAGTCCGCCGAGGCGACCTGCCCAGCGCCGAGCCGTCAGATGAAGGAACCATGCGCCCAGGGTCCAGAACGTGATCGAGAGCAGTCGGGGAAACCACAACTCCTCGCCGCCCAACAGGCCAAAAGCCCAGGCGGACACCGACTCCATCACCTGTGGTTCGATCACACCTCGCCTGAGTCGTCCCTCCAAGGCGAAGGCTCGTTGCCAGTCCGGCGCATCCGGATGCGTGGCGTAATAGAAGCCACGCGCGATCTCGGCCGAGTGCAGTTGGCGCGTCGGGTGGAAGTCCAGCGGCGGTTGGGTGAGCCCGACCAAGCGCACGGCGACGCCCGCCACAAATACCGTCAGGACGGCACCCCCGGGCAACCACGTGCGCACGGTCAGCTGCTCAGCCCACTTGGACACGGACGCAGCCTATCGGGTCCTCATCGGCAGGCGACCACCTCATAGAGGGCCGCCGCGCCGTGGCGCTCCACCAGGCGGACTGCGGGGGACTCATCGAGATGGTCCAGACCGGGGGTCTCCACCCAGCGCGAGTGAACGTTTTGGCGTCCGAAATCGAGAACATGGGTGATGCCGGTCGACTGGATGGCCGGGCACACCCCGGGCTGTTCTGGGCCGGCTCGCAAGTGTTCGAGCAGTAGTTGCTCGGCGTCCGTGACGGTCGCGCCGATGTAGGGGCGGAGCACGCGGCGTCCGGTGAAGGCGTACGCGAGGGAGGCGCCGGTCTCGGGGTCGGCCAGCAGCACCGCGTCAGGAGGCGTGAGATTCTCCACGGCCCGCAGCATCTGGAACTCGTCAGGCGTGAGAAGACAGGTCACGTCGCCCTCGGCACACTCGAAGTCGGCGAAGTCGTACGCGGTGTGCGCATGCGTGACGGCGTGGTGGATGGAAGGGCTCCACTGGCTCGACACCACCAAGAGCGCTGGGATGATGGTCGTGGTGGCGAGCAGGCGGCGACGGAGCCGCGTGGTGGGCGCCATCGCCGCTCGATCAGTCTGGGCCCTGCGGGGAATGGGTGTGGGGTGCACCCACCGTACGGCGCGGTCGACCGCGTACGCGGCTGCCGGAACCGACAGCAGGGCGAGGATGGGGGCGAGGCGGTAAGAGTCGCTGTACCACGCACCGGTGAGCAGTTCGCGCACGGGTCCGTCCGGGGCGCCGGAGCCGACGACCCAGAGTGTGAGCCCGACCAGGGCCGCGCCGATGTACCACCGGTGCTGCGGGCGCAGGGCCAGCAGCGCGAAGCCGATCGCGGCCAGGAACGCCGGGATGGGCCCGGGCGGGCCCATGATCGGGTTGCCGTACAGCGCCTGCCCGAGGGCGGTCGGGATGTCGTGGAGGGGCTCCCAGGGCCGGCTGCTGGGCCGTGCGAACAGCCACAAGCGCACGAAGGCGGCCAGCGCGCCGGCGGCCACGACCCACCACACGGCGGCCCGCACCCAACTGGTTTCGCGTCGCCGGGCCAGGTGCCACGTGGTGAGCGCGCCGCTGCCGACGGCGGGCAGCGCGAGGGCGAGCACCAGCAGGGCGCCGTTGGGGTGCGCGACCGCGGTGCCGAGCACGGCCACCCCCGACACGAGCAGGAGCGGGACCAGCGGCGTCCGGGTGTCGGGCCCGGCACACACCAGCGCCGCCAGCAGGGCCAGCGTGGCGGGGATCACCGCGTACGACAGGAGGTTCGGGTAGAGCACGCCCCAATCGAGCATCAGGAACGGGTAGCTGGAGAAGGCGCCGGCCAGCACGCCGGCGCCCAGCAGCGCCGCGGGCGTGCGCACGCCCAGGGCGAGGCACAGCTCGAGCGCGCACAGGGGCCACACCACGGCGCACACGACGAACAGCAGCGCATTGGACGCCAGCTGCACCGACCCGCCGGTCAGCGGCATTGCCAGGGCGGCGAGCTGGTGCCAGGCCGTCGGGTAGAGGATCGTGCGGCCCTCGGCCGGGTTCAGGTCGCGCGGCAGCCACGGCCCGGGGTCGCCGGTGTCGGAGATGAACCGGATGACGTTGAGGTGGAACACGTTGTCATAGGTCTGCGAGATCGAGGTCGGTTCGGGCAGGACGTTGGTGAGGTGGCGGGCCCACAGCAGGAGGCTGCCGACCACCATGAGGGCGCCGGCCCACGCCGTCGGGTTGCGCCAACGCCAGGCGAGGTCCTGGGCCGCGCCCAGGTCGGGACCGGTCCATCGGCGGACGGCGAACGCGACGGCCGCGACGATGAGGCTCGTGAGCGCGATGGGCACCAACCCCCAGCGCCAGCCGGTGGCCTCCACCAGCAGGGCGGCGAGCACGACGATGCCCAAGGAGACCGCCGGTGCGGCGGTCAGCGCGGCCAGCCCCGAACGCCCCAGCAGCGTGAGCACCCCCCAACCCGGCACCACCAGCACGGCAATGAGGAGGATCGAGGGTGCTGCCAGTACCAGCCACTCCACCCTGCTCACTCCTCGCCTGGGCCCGCTCCTGCCCGCCGATGCTAGCGCACGGGTGGCGTGACACAACCCCTGCGTGACCAGCGCCCGCTTCGACGACCTGCGCCCGGGGAGGCGCCGGTCGTTCCAGCTCACGGGCCTGGTGGGGGAGTTCGCCGCCCACACGGTCGAGGGCGTGCTCCCCGCCTTGGAGCGTGCGGCGGACGCCGTGGCCGCCGGACGGTGGGTGGCCGGCTGGGTCGCCTATGAGGCGGCACCCGCGTTCGACCCGGCGATGGTGGTGCGCGCTCCCCGGGGGCCCGGTTCCTCCGCCGAGGGCTTGGGTTTTGCCGATCTCCCGCTGGTGTGGTTCGCCGTGTTCGAGCGGCGCGAGCAGGTGGGTGGCCCTGCGACAGGCTCAGGGACCCGTTCGACAGGCTCAGGGGGCTGGGCCCCGACCATCGACGCCGCCCGCCACGCCGCCGACGTCGCGGCGATCCGCGATCGGATCGAGCGGGGCGACACCTACCAGGTCAACCACACGTTCCGGCTCAGCGCCCCCTTCGACGGCGACCCGGCGGCCCTCTACGGGCGGATCGCGGCGGCCCAGCGCGGCGGCTACGGGGCGTTCCTGCAGACCGATCGTTGGGCGGTGGCCTCCGCCTCACCGGAGCTGTTCTTCGAGTGGGCCGACGGGCGCCTCACCACCCGCCCGATGAAGGGCACGCCGCGCGTGGCTGGCCACCCTCGGCCTGATGGCCCTGAGCGCGACGTCGGCGCTGACCCGCTGGCAGGTCGGGGGGCTGGCCGACCGCGTCGGCTCCGGACGCCTCACGTGGCCGTTCGTCCTCGTCTCCGTCGTGGGCCTGGGCGGGGTCGCTTGGATGGTTCGCACCCCGGTCGAGCCGGGCCAAGTGGTCGGGTGGCTGCTGGCGTGCGCGCTCGTGGGCGTGGGGTACGGCGGCCTGCAGAACCTCACGATGCTGCGGGCCTTCGAGGCCGCCGGCCCGCAATCGGTCGGCGTCGCCAGCACCGTGTGGAACGCCGGCTACGACACCGGGTCCGCCCTCGGCTCGGCAGCCATGGGGGCCGTGGCCGTGGCGTCCGGTTTCGGGGTCGGGATGGCGCTGACCGCCGCGTTGTGCCTGGCCACCCTGCCGCTGGCGTTGGCCGCCCGCCCGCGTCGCTAGGGTGAGGGCGAGGGCGCCCACCCGGCGCGCCCGGCCCTCGAGGAGGAGACATGTCCCAGCCCGTCGCGGTCGTCACCGGCGCCTCCAGCGGTATCGGTGCCGCCACCGCCCGCGCGCTCGCCGCCGCCGGCTACCGCGTGGTCTGCGCCGCCCGCCGGCTCGACCGCATGGAATCGCTCGCCGCCGAGATCGGCGGCGTCGCGGTCGCGTGCGACATCACCGACCCCGCGCAGGTGGCCGCGCTCGCCGAGGCCGTCGGCGACCGGTGCGACCTGCTGGTGAACAACGCCGGCGGTGCGGTCGGGCTCGAACCGCTCGCCGACGCCGACCTCGAGGCCTGGGAGACGATGTTCCAGACCAATGTGCTGGGCACCGGCCGGGTCACCAAGGCGCTCCTACCGGCCGTCGAGGTCGCCGAGGGCACGATCGTGTTCGTCACGTCGACCGCTGCCGAGGCGGCCTACGAGGGCGGCTCGGGCTACAACGCCGCCAAGGCCGGCGAGCGCATGCTGGCCGGCGCCCTGCGCCTCGAGCTCGTCGGACGCCCCGTGCGGGTCTGCGAGGTGGCCCCGGGCCTGGTGCACACTGAGGAGTTCTCGCTGGTCCGCTTCGGCGGCGACCAAGCCAAGGCCGACGCGGCCTACGCCGGCGTCCCCGGCCCGCTGGTCGCCGACGACGTGGCCGATGCGATCGCCTGGGTCGCGACGCGTCCGGCACACGTGAACATCGACCGGCTCGTCATCCGTCCCCGCGCCCAGGGGGCCAACCACAAGCTGCACCGGGTCAGCTGACGAGCACGACCTCTTCCCAGCCGCGCACCGCGTTCAGCCGCCCGAGGGCGGTGGCCCGGCGCAGGTCGTCGGGCGTGAGCGCGCCCTCCACCAGCCGTCCGGACGCCAGCGCCTCGGCCCGCGCCACCCCCGGCAGGCAGCCCGAGGAGAGCGGCGGGGTGACCCAGCGCCCCTCGACCCGGGCCGCGAGGGTGGCGATCGTGGTCTCGGTGACCTCGCCGCGCTCGTTGACGAGCACCACGTCGTCGGCACCCGGGTGGCGGGCGGCGGCGGCCTCGTAGACCGAGCGCTGGGTGGTCTTGTGGCGGGCGAACACGTCGTGGCTGGCGACCGGCACGGTGTCGATCGCGACGCGCACGGGCCCGCGCGGGGCCGGCGGGACGTCGGCCACCGTCACGTCCGCCTTGCCGTCGGCATCGACGACTAGGCGCACGCGGCTGGGCCCCGCGCGGTCGGCCACGGCAGCGAGCAGGGCCGTGCGCACGGCGTCCGGGTCGAGGGGGGTGCCGAAGAAGCGGGCGGACGCCGCGAGCCGGGCCAGGTGCCGCTCGAGGAGGGGGAAGCCGGAGTCGGGCCGCCACAGGAGCGTCTCGAGGAGGCCGACGTCGAGGGGCGGGCGGTGCAGCACCTCGGCCTTGAGCAGCGCCTCGGCGTACTCTCCGGCCGGCGTCGAGTCGTAGGTGATGCCGCCGCCGGTCCGTACCAGGCGGTGGCCGCGTCGCGGTCGACCAGCACGGTGCGGATGCCCACGTTGAACGCCCATTCGGGGCCGTTCGCGCCGGGCCCGCCGAACCCGATCGCGCCGCAGTAGACCCCGCGGGGGGGGGGGTGGTCTCGCGCTCGGCGATGATCCGCATGGTCGACGAGCGGGGGGCACCCGTGATCGACGCGCACGGGAACAGCGCGGTGAACACATCGGCCAACGTCGTGCCGGGCCGCGGCCGGGCGGTCACGGTCGAGGTGAGCTGCCACACCGTGTCGTAGCGCTCGGCGTCGAACAGGGCGGGCACGCCGACGGTCCCGGGCACGGCCACCCGGCCCAGGTCGTTGCGGACCATGTCGACGATCATCAGGTTCTCGGCGCGCTCCTTGGGGCTGGCCAACAGGGTGGCGCGGATCTGGGCGTCCTCGGCCTCGTCGAGCCCGCGCGGGGCGGGGACCATCTGGGGCGCGAACGTGATCAGGGCGCCGCAGGCCAGGGTGATCGCGAGCAGGGTGGCCGTCGGCGCCGCCAGGGCGCGCAGGGTCGCCCACGCGGGGCGTCCGCCGTCGGAGGGTGCCGGGGAGGCGGGGTCGTGCATGCTGCGGTGGGGCAGGTGCTGGGCGGCCTCGCGTAGCAGGCCGGCACCCCCAGCAGCGACAGACCGCTGACCGCGAAGACCGGCCAGAACCCCCACGCCTCGGCCACCCACACCCCGGTGGGCATGAGCGCCACGAGGGGCAGCGAGATCGCCAGCGAGTAGGCGCCCACGGCCGCGCCGCGGCGGCCTGGGGTCACCAACAGCACCGCGGCGGCGCTGATCGCCACCGTCAGGAGCCCGAAGCCGACCCCGCGGACCGCCGACAGCGACAGCACCGGGGCCAGGTCCGCGGTCACGCCGTGCAGCAGGGCGGGCACACCGAGCAGCACCATGGACGCGGCGAGCGTGTGTCCCCAGCCGATCCGCCGGACCAGCCCCGGCGTCCCGAACTGGGTGAGGACCGTCGCCACGAGCAGGACGAAGTTCACCAGGCCCGCACCCGCGGCGTCCGCCCCGCCACGGACGACCCACAGGGGCGCCACCGGCAGCAGGGCCGCGTACCCGCTGAAGCCCGTGAGCGAGACCCACGCCAGGGCGAGCATGCCCGGCACCTGCCAGATGCTGCCGCGTGGACCCATGGGGCCCGATCGTAGGCGGCCGGCCCGGGCCGGGGGTGGGCGTATCCCTGTCCGGACGTCGGCTTCGCGGACACCATCACGACCTGCCTCGGCACCGACACCACCGCCTGCCTGGCCAAGGTCGCCGCCGCGGAGGGTGTCATCGCCACGGGGCTGCCGGGACGGTTGGGCTCGCTGTTCGCCGAGGTGAGGGCGAAGGCCCCGGCGGCGAAGGTCGTCGCGACGACCTACCCGCGCCTGTTCAACGGGCGCACCTGCAACCTCTTCACGTCGTTCACGAGTGCCGAGATGTCGGCCATGAACGCGGCGGCCGACAAGCTGGCGGTGGCGATCCGCGACGCCGCGGCAGCAGCCGGTGTCGGGTTCGCCGACGTCCGGACGCCCTTCGACGGCCACGCCGTGTGCGACTCCGCGCCGTGGATCAACAACGTCGACATCCTGCGCCAGTACAACTCGTTCCACCCGAACGGGACCGGCCAGGCCAGCGGCTACTCCCCGACGGTGAAGGCGGCGCTCGGCCTCGGCGGCAAGACCGGCGGCGGCAAGGGCAAGCCCAAGGTCACCACGGGTGCGACGACGTCGACCGACACCCAGCGGGGCCAGGTCCGGGTGCAGGGCTGATCCCCCGGGTCAGCGTGACGAGCGGTTCGCCCACCTCGACCTGAGCACGAGGTGGGCGGCGCCGGCCATCGCCGCGCCGGCGAACAGTCCCCAGCCGATGTCGGCCAGGGCGGCGGGCCACGTCATCCGCTCGAGGATGGCCTTGCCCGTGAGGCTCCAGGTGGCGTAGGCGACGCCCCCGAGGACGGCGCCGTCACGCAGCCGGACGCCCAGGGTGCGGTCCTCGGTCGGCCGCACCGCCAGGTGGACGAGCGCGCAGGTGAACGCCGGGTAGAAGACCAGCGCCGGGACGGGGTCGAACGAGGACGCCAGCAGGTGCGGCACCTCCGCCCGGTACAGCGGCAGCGCGACCTGGCTGATCCAGACGGCGTCCAGCGCGCCGAACGCGACCGCGGCCGCGGCGACGGACCCCCCGATGCGACGGGTGGTGCTCATGGTGTGCTCCTTCGGTAGAGGTCCTCGATGTGGTGGGACGCCACGGACAGGAAGGCGTCCCGCCGCAGCTTGAGGGTCGGGGTGATGAACGGCGAGCCGGCCGACGTGTCGACGAGCAGGGCGACGAACCGGCGCACCTGCTCGGCGCGGGACACGGCCGCGTTCGCCCGGTCCACGGGGCGCTGGAGGCGGGCCAGCAGCGCGGGGTGGGCGAGGGCGAGGCCGTCGGCCGGGGGGTCCTGCGCGAGGAGGGCGGCCAGGTCGTGGTGCCCGGACCGCTGCGCCCAGCGCCGCACGGCGTCCGGTTCGAGGAGGAGGGCGGCGGTGAGGTGGCTGCGGCCCTCGCCGACCAGGATCGCGTGCGCGACGAGGGGCGAACGGCCCACGGCCGCCTCCCAGGGCTCGGGGGCGACGTTCTTGCCGGTCGCCGTGATGATCAGGTTCTTCCGCCGCCCATGCAGGGTCAGGCGGCCGGCGTCGTCGAGCGAGCCGAGGTCGCCGGTGCGGAAGAAGCCGTCGGTGAAGGCCCCGGCGTCCTCGTCCTTGTTCTGGTAGCCGGAGAACACCCCCACGCCGCGCACCAGCACCTCGCCGTCCTCGGCGATGCGGACCGTGGTGCCGGGGATGGGCGGGCCGACGCTGCCGGCCCTCAGGTCACCCGGGCGCAGGCCGGTCGCCGGCGCGGTCGTCTCGGTCAGGCCGTAGCCCTCGATGACCGGGATCCCGACGCCGCGGAAGAAGTGCGCCAGCGTCGGGTCGAGCGGTGCCGCGCCGGACAGCAGCCACTCGACGCGGCCACCCATGAGGCCACGCATCCTGCGGTAGAACAGCCGGTCGAACAGGGCTCGGCGCAGCGCCAGGCAGCGGGGCGGCCGGAGGGTCGGGTCGTCCTGAGCCGCCTCGAGGTGGCGCCCCCAGGCGACCGCCGTGGCCTCCGCCGCCCGGAAGAGGGGTCCGATCCGGGCCTGGCCGGCCCGGTCGCGGGCCGCTTGGCGGATGCGGGAGAGCAGTTGCGGGACCACGACCATGAAGGTGGGCCGCACCTCGGCGAACGCGTCGACCACCCCGGGAGCGGTCACCCTCGTGGACCACCTTCATGCCGGCGCCGATGGCCGCCAGTTGGAGGCCGCGGGCCAGGATGTGGGCCAAGGGGAGGGCGATGATGGTCACCGCCCTGTCGTGGACGACCTCCCCGTAGGCCTGCGCCACCGCCTGGACGACCCCGACCAGGTTGCCGTGGGTGATCCGGGCCCCCTTCTGCTCGGCCGCCGTGCCGGAGGTGTGCACGATCGTCGCGACGTCCCCCGGCCAGCCACGTGGCCAGGTCGGCCAGCGCCCACTCGAAGCGGGTCGGCGCCATCACCGCCACCCGGCCCCCGGGTTCGAGCCCCTGGGCGACCAGGCCGGCGGCCAGGGCCCGGCACTCCGCGTCGAACGCCGCGGTGGTCACGTCGACCGACCCCTCGGCGCCGCGACGGCCGAACGCGACGTGCTCCGGCGCCGTCCGGACGCGGTGGGCGAGGAGGTCGGTGACGTTGCGGTGCTGGTGGTCAACCAGTGCGGGTCCGGACGCCTCGCGCCTCACCGGGCGTTTTCTCCGGGGAGGACGGGGGAGGAAGCTGCTGGTGCTGGCCGCGTACTCGGCCCAGCCGGGTCGCCCGGCCATGCGCTGCTCGGTGAGCGGACGGCCCGTGCGGAAGGCGAGGGCCTACGTCATCAGGAGCGGTGACACGTTGACTCCGATCAGGTGGTCGAGGGGGCCGGGGTGGCGCGGCGCGCAGGTGAAGGCCATCGACTTTCGAGCTGCTTGTGTAAACTGTGTCCAAATTTGGTCAGGGAGTGCGGCCGGCCCTCAGTGAGGTGGCCACGAGCTCTGCCGCGGCGCCCACCTCGTGGGGGAGGGGGTCTGCCCGTACGACCTTCCCGGCCAGGCCGCCCCCCACCCACACCGCGATCGGGGGCGTCAGGGCGCGCAGTCGGTCGACCACGGCCTGGGCCTTCGCCGGGCGGGTGCTCTGGGGGACGCCGACCACGGCCGCGCGTGGGCGGAGCTCGGCGGCTGCGGCCTCCCAGTCCGGCAGGGGGACGTCGGTGCCGAGGTAGACCACGTTCACCCCCAGTCGGCGCAGGCAGGTGGCGAAGGCGAGCAGGCCCATCTCGTGGTGGGAGCCCTCGGGCAGCCCGACCAGGACCCCCGGCCCACCGGTGGGCGAGGCCTCGGAGAACGCCCGGCCCAGGGCCCGGGCCACGCCGGCGCTGGCGAAGTGCTCGTGGGCGACGGTGAGGTCCTTGGAGGCCCAGGCCTCGCCCACGCGGGCGAGTTCGGGGAGCAGCCAGGCGTCGGCGAGCGCTTCGATCGGCGACCGGTCGAGCGCCTCGGCGAGGACCGCGTCGAGGCGGGCGGGGTCGAGGCTGGCGGCAGCGGAAACGAGGTCGAGGCCCACGGCACCCGCGTTCTCCTCGGGTGCCGCGGCTGGGGCGCCGTCCAGGCTCCGGGCCGCCACCGACGCGGGAACGCCGCCGGCGACCAAGGCGGCCATCGAGCGCAACCGGGCGACGTCGGCGTCGCTGTAGAGGCGGTAACCGCCCGCCGAGCGGGTCGGTGACACGACCCCGTAGCGCCGCTCCCAGGCGCGCAGGGTGGTCTCGAGGACGCCCGTCAGCGCCGCCACCTGCTTCACGGTGTACGCACCGCTGGACCCGTTCACGGTCGTACGGTAGCAAACACTCGACAAACAATGGACGCCCCGTGGTTCAGCTGGTTGTCGTTGACGCCCGGGTTAGGCTCAGCCGTGGCCGAAGCAGAGATCCTGTCCATCGACGGTCCCAACGGCGTCCGCGAGGTGAAGCTGTCCAGTGCCGACAAGGTGCTGTGGCCGAAGCACGGTCGCGGCAAGCCGATCACCAAGCGCGACCTGGCCGACTACCTCCTCGCGGTGTCCGAGCCCTTCCTGCGCATCAACGGCGACCGGCCGATGACGCTGCAGCGGTTCCCCGACGGCATCGAGGGGGAGGAGTTCTTCGCCAAGCGGCCGCCGGCCGGCGCGCCGAAGTGGCTCAACCGGGTGACGTGCACCTACCCGAGTCGGCGCCGCCATGACCAGCTGACCTTCGACGAGCCAGCCGCCCTGGCCTGGGCCGCCCAGATGGCGACGATCACCTTCCACCCGTGGCCGGTGCGCACGGCGAACCTCGACAACCCCGACGAGTTCCGCATCGACCTCGACCCCCAGCCCGGCCGCGACTTCACCGACGCCGTCACCGCTGCCCTGGCGCTGCGCGAGGTGATGGCCGAGGTCGGCCTCACCGCGTATGCGAAGACCAGCGGCAACCGCGGCGTCCACGTCTACGCCCGCATCGCCCCGACGCACGAGTTCCAGGACGTCCGCCACGGCGTGATCGGCGTCGCCCGCGAGCTCGAGCGCCGGATGCCCGACCTCGTCACCACCAGCTGGTGGAAGGAGGAGCGCGGCGAGCGCGTCTTCGTCGACTTCAACCAGGCCAACCGCGACCGCACCATCGCCGGGGCGTACTCGCCGCGTCCGCTGCCGGGCGCGCCCGTCTCCACCCCGCTGACGTGGGACGAGCTTCCGGACGCCGACCCGCGCGACCTCACCGTGTGGAGGGTCCCGAAACTGCTCGCCGACCGGCCGTGCCCGTGGGCGTCCATGGACGCCGAGCCCGGCGACCTCGCCGGCGCGCTGGCGTTGTGGGAGGCCGACCTCGAGCGGGGCCTGGGCGAGCTGAACTTCCCGCCCGACTACCCGAAGATGCCCGGCGAGCCGCCGCGCGTGCCGCCCAGCAAGCGCAAGGCCGACCGGCCCGAGGAGGACTACCTCGCGCCCAAGGCCGAGCGCGACGCCGAGTGGGGGACGCCCATCGTGCCGCCGTTCGGGCCGATGCTGGCCAAGTCGGTGAAGGAGTTCCCCAAGGCGGACGTGCTGTTCGAGCCCAAGTGGGACGGCTTCCGCACGATCATCTGGCGCTCGGGCGACATGGTGGAGCTGGGCTCGCGCAACAGCCGCCCGATGACCCGCTACTTCCCCGAGCTCGTCGAGGCGGTGAAGGAGAACTTCCCCGACCCGTGCGTGATCGACGGCGAGATCATCCTCATCGACCCCGACTCCGGCGATCGGCTGAACTTCGACCTGCTGCAGCAGCGGATCCACCCCGCGGCGTCCCGGATCAAGAAGCTGTCGGAGGCCATGCCGGCCAGCTTCGTCGGGTTCGACCTGCTCGCCTGGGGCGAGGAGAACTGGGCCGAGAAGCCGTTCGCCGAGCGGCGCAAGGGGCTGGAGAAGGCCCTCGCGAAGGCGAAGCCGCCGATCTACCTCACTCGCGCCACCGGCGACCGTGAGCTCGCCAAGCAGTGGTTCGAGCAGTTCGAGGGGGCGGGCCTGGACGGCGTCATCGCCAAGCCGCTGGACGCCCCCTACGCCGAGGACAAGCGCGTCATGTGGAAGATCAAGCACGAGCGCACCGCGGACTGTGTCGTGGCCGGCTACCGCCTCTACCGCGACGAGACGGACGCCATCGGCTCGCTCCTGCTCGGCCTGTACACCGACGACGGCACGCTCAACTCGGTCGGCGTCATCGGCGCGTTCACCATGGAGCGCCGCCGCGAGCTGTTCGCCGAGCTGCAGGAGCTCGTCTCCGACTGGGAGGGCCACCCGTGGGCGTGGGCCGAGCCCGAGGCCGACACCCCGGACAACCGCGACCAGTCCTTCCCCCGGACGCCGACCGCCGCGGCCCACTCGCGCTGGAACGCCAAGAAGGACCTCTCGTTCACGCCCCTGCGCCCCGAGCGCGTGGTGGAGGTGCGCTACGACCACATGGAGGGCAACCGGTTCCGGCACACCGCCCAGTTCGTGCGCTGGCGCCCCGACCGCGAGCCTGCGTCGTGCACCTACGCGCAACTCGACGAGCCGGTCAGCTACGACCTGGGCGACGTGCTGGGAGGCTGACGTCAGCGCGGGGCGTCTGCGTGCGCGAGGCAGGTGGTCGACCAGGGCCGGAACTCCAGCCGGTCGGGGTCGATGGGTTCGTCGCACACCTCGCAGCGCCCCCACGTGCCGTCGTCGAGGCGGGCCCGCGCGCGCAGCACGGCGTCCAGCGTCTCGGCGATGACCTGGGCCGACCCGGCGTCCTCCATCTGCTGGATCGCCTGGGTGGTGCCGTCGCCGATCCGCTTGCCGAAGCCGATCGTGCTGCCGTCCTCCACGGGGGCGGTCAGGCGTGCCAGCTTGCGCCGCAGCTCGGCCTCCTTGGCGGCCAGCTCGGCGGCCGCGTCCTCGGGGCCGTACTCCGTCATCGGGCCATCATGCCCCCGAATGAGGAATTTCTCACGTGTCACTCACGACCATGTGCCGACAAGGGGTGCCCCCGGCCGGGCCTTGCTCGGTAGGCTCAGCCCATGACGTACAAGTTGATCCTCCTTCGCCACGGCGAGAGCGAGTGGAACCAGAAGAACCTGTTCACGGGCTGGGTTGACGTGGACATCAACGAGAAGGGCGTCGGCGAGGCCAAGAAGGCCGCGGACCTCCTCAAGGCCGAGGGGCTGCTGCCCGAGAAGCTGCACACGTCGCTGCTGCGCCGCGCCATCCACACCGCCTACCTCGCCCTTGACGGCTGCGACCGCCACTGGATCCCCGTCGAGCGCTCCTGGCGCCTCAACGAGCGCCACTACGGCGGCCTGCAGGGCCTCGACAAGGCCGAGACGCTGTCCAAGTACGGCGAGGAGCAGTTCATGCTCTGGCGCCGCAGCTACGACACCCCGCCGCCCGTGCTCGACAAGGACAACGAGTACAGCCAGTGGAACGACCCCCGCTACGCCGACATCCCCGAGGACGAGCGCCCCCAGACCGAGTGCCTGGCCGACGTCGTCGTCCGGATGCTTCCCTACTGGGAGTCGAGCATCAAGCCCGACCTCGCCGCCGGCAAGGTCGTGCTGGTCACCGCCCACGGCAACTCGCTGCGCGCGCTGGTCAAGCACCTCGACGGCATCTCGGACGCCGACATCGCGGGCCTGAACATCCCCACCGGCATCCCGCTGTACTACGAGCTGGACGACGACTTCCAGCCCGTTACCAAGGGTGGCCGTTACCTGGACCCCGAGGCTGCGAAGGCCGCCATCGAGGCCGTGAAGAACCAGGGCAAGAAGTAACCCCCTGACACGTTCGAGGGGCCCCATCCGTCACGGATGGGGCCCCTCGTCACGTGCGGGTCAGGCGATCGTCCAGTTCTCGCCCTCGGGGTGCAGGCCGGTGACGATGTAGATCACGCGGCTGCCCATCAGCACGGCGTGGTCGGCGATGCGCTCGTAGTAGCGGCCCAGCAGCGCGCAGTCGACGGCCGCCTCGACACCGTGGCTCCAGGCGTCGTCGAGCAGGATGCGGAACTGGTGGCTGCGCAGCTCGTCGACCTCCTCGTCGTGGTCGGCCATCTTCTCGGCGTCGAGCACGTTGCGCTCGCGCAGGGTGCGGCCGGCGATCTCGACCATCTCGGACGCCAGCGCCGCCATGCGCTGGAAGTTGGGCTGCATCGACTCGGGGACCGCACCGCGGGGGTAGCGCATGCGGGCGATCTTGGCGATGTGGGCGGACAGGTCGCCCATGCGGGCCAGGTCGGCCACCATGCGCAGGGCTGCGACGAGCGTGCGGAGCTCGCCGGCGACGGGCGCCTGGCGGGCCAGCAGGACGAAGCAGCGCTGCTCGAGGTCGTCGTGGAGCTGGTCGAGGATGCTGTCGTCGCTGATGACCTTCTCGGCGGCCGCCAGGTCGGAGGTCAACAGGGCCTTCGTGGCCTCCGTCACCGCGACCTGCACCCGGTCGGTCATCGTGATCAGGTCGGTGACGACCGAGCTGAGTTCCTGCTGGTAGCTCTCGCGCATCTGCGCTCCTTCGCGTTCGATGGGGTGTGGCCCTCCGGGCACGGGGCGCCACGTTACGTCCCCCGAACGATCTTAGGCGTGCCTCCCCGCGAACGCCGGGTGAACACTCGGTGAACCCTCGGGGACGCCCGGCCGGGACGACCTCCGCGCGCGGCCCCGGCGGCCGTGTCAGGCCTATGCTGAGGGCGTGTCCCCCGCTCTCGCCGCCCTCATCGGACTCGTCGCCGGGGTGTTCGCGGGCTACCTCGTGGCGTGGTTCGTGCTGAGCCGCCGCGCCGAGCCCGAACCGGTCGACCCGCACCTGGAGCGCCGCCGCATCCTGGACGCCCTGCGGTCCGGGGGAGCGCTCATCGGCGACGTGGACGACATCCTCGCCAGCAACGAGCTCGCCACCGAGCTGGGGCTGATCCGCGGCAACCGGGTCGCCATCCCCGCCCTGCTGGACCTCGTCCGTGAAGTGCGCCGCACCGGGGAGTCGGCCTCGGTCAACCTCGACCAGGTCCGCGCCGGCCGCGGGGGTGTCGGGCGGTCCGAGCAGCGGCTCGCCGTCCGGGTGCTGCGCCTCGACGACGGCACCGTCCTCGTCGTGGCCGACGACCGCGGGGCGGCGCTGCGCGTGCAGGCGTCCGCCCGCGACTTCATGGCGAACGCGACCCACGAGCTCAAGACCCCGGTCGGTGCGATTACGCTCCTGTCGGAGGCCGTCGAACAGGCCGCGGACGACCCCGAGGCCGTGGCGCGCTTCTCGCGCAAGATCCAGGCGGAGTCCTCGCGGCTGTCGCAGCTGGTCACCCAGATCGTGCAGCTGTCCCGGCTGCAGGGCGAGCCGGTCAGCAACGCCGAGGAGGTGTCGGTCGACGAGGTCGTCGGCCTGGCCCTCGACCGCAGCCGCCAATTGGCCGAGCAGCGGCAGGTCAGCCTCACCCGCGGCGGGGAGGAGGGGCTGGTCGTCCGCGGCAAGCACGAGCAGCTCGTGACCGCCGTGGTGAACCTCGTGCACAACGCCATCACCTACTCCGGTGAGAAGGCGCGGGTCGTCGTCACGACCCGTGCGGTGACCGACGGGCCCGAGCCGCGGGTCGCGATCGCCGTGACCGACAACGGCATCGGGATCGGCGCGGAGGACACCAAGCGCATCTTCGAGCGGTTCTACCGCGTCGACTACGCCCGGAGCCGCCAGACCGGCGGCACGGGGCTGGGCCTCTCGATCGTGGCCGAGATCGTGGAGGGCCACGGCGGCGAGGTCACCGTGTGGAGCAAGCTGGGCAGCGGGTCGACGTTCACGATCACGCTGCCCGCGGCGGCCGAGGAAGAGTAGGAAGTCGCATGAGCGTGGTCCTGATCGTGGAGGACGAGGAGAGCTACCGGGACGCCCTGGGCTTCATGCTCGCCAAGGAGGGGTTCGAGGTCATCCTGGCCGCCGACGGCGAGGAGGGGCTGACCCAGTTCGAGCGCCACGGCGCCGACATCGTGCTGCTGGACCTGATGATGCCGGGCCTGTCGGGCACCGAGGTGTGCCGCCGGCTGCGCCAGCGCAGCACCGTGCCGATCATCATGGTCACCGCCCGCGACGCCGAGATCGACAAGGTCGTCGGCCTGGAGCTGGGCGCCGACGACTACGTCACCAAGCCGTTCAGCCACCGCGAGCTGCTCGCGCGGGTGCGCGCGGTCCTGCGGCGCGGGGCCGACACCGAGCTGATGCCCGACGTGATCGAGGAGTCCGGCGTCCGGATGGATGTCGAGCGCCACGAGGTGTGGGTCGGCGGCGACCCCGTGCGGCTGGCCCTGAAGGAGTTCGAGCTGCTCGAGATGCTGCTGCGCAACGCCGGACGCGTGATGACCCGCGGCCAGCTGATCGACCGCGTGTGGGGGGCCGACTACGTGGGGGACACCAAGACCCTCGACGTCCACATCAAGCGCCTGCGCGGCAAGATCGAGGCCGACCCGGCCGACCCGCAGCTGCTGGTGACCGTGCGGGGGCTGGGCTACAAGTTCAACGGGTGAGTGGCCCGGGGCGTACGCCCGGGCGCCCGTAGGATGCCGTCGTGACCAACGATGTCGTCGTGTTCTCCGGCCAGGCCCATCCCGAGTTCGCCCGCGAGATGTGCGACCTCTTGGACGTCGACCTGTCGCCCGCCCGCGTCCAGCGGTTCAGCAACGACTGCCTGCAGGTGCAGCTGCGCGCGAACTGCCGGCAGCGGGACGTGTACATCGTGCAGCCGGTGGCCCCGCCGACCCAGGAGAACCTCATGGAGCTCCTGATGATGGTGGACGCCGCGCGCGGGGCCTCCGCGTCCCAGGTCAACGTCGTGATGCCGCACTACGCGTACGCGCGCTCCGACAAGAAGGACGCCCCGCGCATCTCGCTGGGCGGCCGGCTGGTCGCCGACCTGCTGGCCACCGCCGGCGCCACCCGCGTGCTCACGATGACGCTGCACGCCGAGCAGGTGCACGGCTTCTTCTCCATGCCGGTCGACCACCTGACCGCGCTGCCCGTGCTCGCCGAGCACTTCCGGGGCCGCGACCTGTCCAACACGGTCGTGGTGTCGCCCGACTTCGGCAACGCCAAGGCCGCCAACCGGTTCGCCCGCGCCCTCGGCGTCGAGGTGGCGGCCGGTTCGAAGCGACGGCTGGCCGACGACACCGTCGTCATCGACGCGATCGTCGGCGACGTGCAGGGCAAGGACTGCATCGTGCTCGACGACGAGATCGCCACCGGCGGCTCGACCATGACCCTCATCGACTGCATCCGTCGCTACGACGCTCAGGGCGTGTCGGTGGTCTGCACCCACGGCCTGTTCACCGGCAACGCGGTCGAGACCTTCAACGCCCGCGACGACATCGACGAGATCGTCACCACCAACACCGTCCCGCAGGACAAGCCCATCGACCGGCTCGTATCGTTGTCGGTGGCACCGCTGTTCGCCGAGGCCGTGCGCCGGATCCACCTCGGGGAGTCGGTGAGCACCCTGTTCTCGGAGGAGAACACCTACGGCGCCTGAGCCCCCGGACACGACGAAGGGCCCCCTCCGCCGCGGAGGGGGCCCTTCGGTGCTCGGGTCAGGAGGTCGGCTTGGCCGAGGCGTAGATCGGGTCCTCGGCGCTCATCACCGGGGCGATGGCCTTGGCCTGGAGGCCGGACTCGAAGTTCAGGACCAGGTCGACGGTCAGGCCCGGCTTGAGGTCGGGGCTGGAGACCGTGAAGGCGGGGCTCGGGTCGGTCAGCACGGTGAGCCGGTTGGGCTCGAGGTCGACGCCGCTGCCCGTGACCGTGAGGGGTGCCCCCACGGAGTTGTCCATCTTGAGCGCGTAGCCCTCGACGCTGACCAGGCGGTCGGCGACGGGCGACACGATGGAGGCGGACAGCACGCCCTTGCCACTCTCGTCGGCGACGACGAGCAGGTTGCGCACCTTGAGCTGGCGGTTGGCCTCGCCGGCCTGCAGGTCGACGTTGACGCCGTGGGCCGGCGTGTACTGCTGGAGGGTCTGCATGTTGAACCCGCACCCGGTGAGGAGCAGGCTGGCGCACACACCGGCGGCGAACGTGCTGACGGCCCGGCGACGGCGACGGGTGCTGGAATCCATGGCAGGAGCCTCCTGGGTCGAAACCTTGGTGTCGCAGCACACAATAACGAAACCCGGTGTCGGATGGTTAGCCGCATCAGCCCGCGGTGAGAACGTTGCGAAAACGGGACCGTCGCGGCGCTCGGGCCCGGCGGTGCTCCGTGCCCGGAAACCCGGGGCAACCGGGCGCGCGTGTTGGCGTCCGGGCCAGTTGCGGCCTAGTGTGTGCATGACCCGCTTGGATGGGGAGGACCCTACCCCCAGCCCGCGCGCGGAGCACACTCCTGAGCGCTTGTCAAGACCCCCAATGTGGCGCTGACAACGGGTGATACCCCTGCAGCCCCCTGAGGACCCGTGGTATGATGGTGGGCGGGAAAGGGGTCAATGAATATGACTTTTCAGGTCGGCGAAACGGTTGTCTACCCGAACCACGGTGCGGCCGTCATCGAAGACATCGAAACCCGGACGATCAAGGGAGAGGAACGTCTCTACCTCGTCCTCCGCATTGTGGGGCAGAACGACCTGGTGGTGCGGGTCCCGGCCTGCAACCTCGACCTGGTGGGCGTCCGCGACGTCGTCGACGCCGAGGGCCTCGAGCGCGTGTTCAGCGTGCTGCGTGCGCCCCACGCCGAGGAGCCGACGAACTGGTCGCGCCGCTACAAGGCCAACCTCGAGAAGCTGCACTCCGGCAACGTCATGAAGGTCGCCGAGGTCGTGCGCGACCTGTGGCGCCGCGAGCGCGAGCGCGGCCTGTCCGCGGGAGAGAAGCGCATGCTGGCCAAGGCTCGCCAGATCCTGGTCTCCGAGCTCGCCCTGGCCGAGAAGGTCTCCGACGACCGCGCCGAGGTCATGCTCGACGAGGTGCTGGCCTCGTAACCACCCATGGGTGAACACATCAACAATCCCGTACCGGTCGTCGCCATCGTGGTGGCGGCCGGTTCCGGTTCCCGGCTGGGGGCCGAGGTGCCCAAGGCGCTGGTCCCGGTGGCCGGCGTCCCCCTGCTGACCCGCGCGGTGGCCCAGCTCGCCGCCGGCGGCGTCGACGAGGTCGTCGTTGTGGCGCCCGTCGAGGGCCGCGAGGCGTTCGTGGACGCCCTGGCCGGCGCCCCCGTCCCGGTGACGTGGGCCGACGGCGGCGCCGAGCGTCAGCACTCCGTGGCCCACGGCATGGGCGTGCTGCCCGACCTGCCCGAGGCGGACGCCGACGCCCAGGTCGTCCTCGTGCACGACGCCGCCCGGGCGTTCCTGCCCGCCGACATGGTCGCTCGCGTGATCGACGCCGTCCGCGCCGGTGCCGACGCCGTCGTGCCGGTGGTGCCCGTCACCGACTCCGTGCGCGAGCTGGTCGAGGACGGGTCGACGGTGGTCGACCGGGCCCGGCTGCGAGCGGTCCAGACCCCGCAGGGGTTCCGTCGCGGCGTGCTGGAGGAGGCCCACCGGGTTCTGGCCGAGAGCGACACGATCGTCACCGACGACGCCGCAGCCGCCGAGTACATCGGCTGCACGGTGACGCTGGTGGAGGGATCGCGCGACGCCTTCAAGGTCACCGAACCCCTGGACCGGGTCCTGGCCGAGGCCCTCGTGGCGTGGGGCGTCTCGTGAGGGTCGGGATCGGCACCGACGTCCACGCGCTCGAGCCGGGCGTCCCGATGTGGTGCGCCTGCCTGCACTTCCCCGACGAGCCGGCCGGCCTGTCCGGGCACTCCGACGGCGACGTGGCCGCGCACGCGGCGTGCGACGCGCTCTTCTCCGCCAGCGGCCTGGGCGACATGGGCAGCAACTTCGGCACGTCCGAGCCCGAGTGGGCCGGGGCGTCCGGGGTCGCGTTCCTCACCGAGGCGGCCCGCCGCGTGCGCGCGGCCGGGTTCGAGATCGGCAACGTCGCGGTCCAGGTGATCGGCAACCGGCCCCGCCTCGCTGCACGCCGGGCGGAGGCCGAGGCCGTGATGTCCGAGGCGGTCGGCGCACCGGTCACGCTGTCGGGCACCACCACCGACGGGCTCGGCCTCACCGGCCGCGGCGAGGGGGTCGCCGCCGTCGCCACCGCCCTCGTGGTGGCCCGGTAGGGGTCAGCGCACCTCGTCCTCGCTCGCCACGAACGCGTTGCACGCGGCGATGGCGTCGCTGCCAAGACCGCGGTCGAACCAGTCCTGTCGGGCTGCCCCCGTGCCGTGTCCGCCGGACCAGCCGGGGCGTCCGGACAGCACGTCGTCGCCGAGGTTGTACGCCAGCCCGCTGAGCCGCTCGAGCTCGCCCGGGCCGAGGTTCTGGCTCTGCGCCACCGAACGCACGTACTGGCCGGCCAGGCAGTCGGCCTGCACCTCGGTGCGCCGCGACAGGTCCTGCGCGGCGCGCTCGGAGCGGGCGTCCTGTTCGAGATACTTCTCCGAGATCAGGATCGCGGTCCGCGCCTGGACCGCGTGGCCGAACTCGTGGGCGAGGATCATCTCGGCCGCGTACGGGGCCGAGGCGACGTTGGCGGGGAAGGCCCGCAGCAGCGTGTTGGCGTAGTACACGCGCTGGTCGCCGGTGCAGTAGGCGGCGTTCACCTCGGCGAAGTCGCCGCACGCGGTCTTGATCGGCCGGGTGTAGACCACGACCGGGGGCCGTGGCATCTCGAAGCCGGCCGCCTCGACGGGCTCGGCGAAGACCGTCATCAGGCAGCCCATCAGCTCGTTGAAGTGCTCCTGCTTCTCGGCCGCCGACGCCGAGGGCACGTCCACCGCGGCCATCCGGCAGTTCGTGGGGGTCGGGACCTGCTGGTCGTAGAGCGGGTTCGACCGTACGAGGCGACCCGCGGCGTCCATGTTGCGCGGGCCGGGCACGGCGGGCGGGTTCCGGTCGGCGGGCGGCGGCGTGTAGTCCTCGTTGAGGTACGGCGAGGTGGGGTCGCCCGGCACCTGCGGGGCGGGCGCGGGGGCGTCCGGTCGCGTCGGGTTCGCCGGGGCGTCGGGGACGCCGGGGAGCTGGGCGCCCATCACGTCGTCCATCAGCCCGCGCAGGAACGAGGCGATCATCAGGATGGCCACCACGGCCATGACGATCCGCACGAGGTTACCCAGGCCGCTGCGGCGGCGCTGGGGCGGGCGGGGGGCCGGACGCGGTGCCGGCCATGGTTGCTGGGCCTGCGGCGGCCACCCCTGGGGCGCCCGCTGCGGGGCCGGCCACTGCTGGGGAGGGGGCCACTGCTGCACCTGGCGCGGCGGCCACTGCTGCGGCGGTGGCCAGGCCTGCTGGGGCGTCCCGGACGGCCCGCGGCGCGGTGGCGGCGGGGCTCCCCAGGGCGTCTGGCTCACGCGCCCACCCTAGCCGGGTGCGGTAGGTTCACGATCGTGACCACCGCACGCACCCTCCTCGGACGCCTCGCGGCCGCCCTCGCGCTCACCCTGGCGCTCGTGGCCGCGCCGATCCCCGCGCACGCGGTGACCGAGGTGGAGTCCTACCTGGTCGACGCCCGGATCGACGCCGACGGCACGCTGCACGTGGACGCCACGATCACCCCCACCGGCGGCCCGGGCGAGCTGGTCCAGCGGTTCGCCACCACCCTGCCCACCTCCGAGGCGCGCGAGTTCCGCTTCACCCTCGACGACGTGCGCGCCAGCGCCTCCGGGACCGACGTGCCCGTCGAGGTCGCCACCGACGGCGCCTACCGGGTGGTCACTATGCCGGTCGACGACGCGCCCGTGGTGCTCAGCTACTCCGTCCGCGGCGCCGCGATCGAGACCGCCGACACCACCACCGTCACGTGGCGCCTGCTGCAGGGGCTCAACCTGCCGGTGCGCACCTTCGAGGCGACGGTCGCCGTGCCCGGCCCATTCACCATGGTCGACTGCGCCGCGGGCGCCCCCGGCGCCCCGGGCGCCTGCGGGTGGTACGCCGGCGGCACGCACGACAACCCGACCCCCACCTTCCACGACGGGCCGCGCGGTGCGGGCGAGGTCGTCCAGGTGGTCGTGCGCTTCCCGCGCGACGCGGTGGCCAGCAACCAGGACGTCGTCCAGCGCTGGTCGCTCGACCGCGCGTTCTCGCTGGCCCCGGTGCCGCTCGCGGTCGCCGCGGGCCTGGCCGCGCTCGGCCTGGCCGGCCTGTGGCTGCTGCGCCGCCGGTTCCTGTCCGATGCCGAGGCGGACGCCACCCCCACCATCGTCGGCACCTTCCGCCCCGTCGGTGCGGGCCACAGCGCGTTCGAGGTGGGCGAAGGCGTCCGGCCCGGCCAGATCGGCACGCTGGTCGACGGCACCGTCGACCCGGTCGACGTGACCGCCACCGTGGTCGACCTCGCCGTCCACGGCCACCTCCTGATCCGCGAGCTGCCGCACCGCAGCGCCTACGCGCGCGCCGAGTGGGAGTTCGAGCGCCGCGACTCCGACCGGCCGCTGCGCCCCTACGAGCGGACCCTCCTGGAGGCCATCGCCCCCGCCGACGGCTCGGGGTGCTGCGCCAACCTCGGCCCGCACGTGGGGGAGGTCCTCCCGACCGTGCAGTCGCAGCTGTACGACGACGTGGTGGAGCGCGGCTGGTTCTCGCGGCGTCCGGACGCAACCCGCTCGGCCCTCACCCGCCTCGGTTGGGGCCTGCTCGTCGCCGCCGCGGTCGTCGCCCTCGCGCTGGTCGCGCTCACGACCTTCGGCGTGGCCGGGCTCGTGCTCGTCGCGCTGGCGGCCGGCTTCGGACTCGTCGCCCAGGACACCCCGGCCCGCACGAAGGCGGGCGCGGGCGTCCTCGCGGGGCTGGGCCTGCTGCGCGGCCACCTGCTCACCCAGCCGGTCGAGGAGATGCCGCCGGGGCAGGAGGTCCACGAGCTGTCGGAGGTGCTGCCCTACGCGATCGTGCTCGGCGGCGCCGACCGGTGGCTGGACGGGCTGGCCGCCACGGACCGCGACGACACCCCCGACGAGACCGAGCTCGACTGGTACCACGGCCCCGAGGGCTGGCACCTCGCCGACCTGCCCGACTCGCTGCGCAACTTCATCACCACCGTGGAGGGGGCGCTCCTCCAGCGGTGACCGGCTGCCTCAGAGCTCCAGGCCGGGGTACAGCGGGTTGGCGTCCAGCAGCTCGGCCGCGGCGGCCTTGGTGCGGTCGGCCACGCCGTCGGCGAGGGTGTACTTCGCCTTGCCGGGCTGGCCGTTGGACGCCGTGACCGGCGTCGTCTGCTTGAGCACGTCCACCATCAGCTCCGCCACGCGGTCGAACTCGTCGGCGCCGAAGCCGCGCGAGGTGAGCGCGGGCGTCCCGATGCGGACGCCGGAGGTGTACCAGGCGCCGTTCGGGTCGCGCGGGATCGAGTTGCGGTTGGTGACCACGCCCGAGTCGAGCAGGGCCGACTCGGCCTGGCGGCCGGTGAGGCCGAACGAGGTCGTGACGTCGAGCAGCACGAGGTGGTTGTCGGTGCCGTCGGTGACGAGCTTCACGCCGCGCTTCATCAGGCCCTCGGCCAGCGCCTTGGCGTTGTCGGCCACGTCCTGCGCATAGGTCTGGAAGGACTCGGTGCGCGCCTCGGCGAAGGCCACCGCCTTGGCGGCCATCACGTGCGACAGCGGGCCGCCGAGCACCATCGGGCAGCCCTTGTCGACCGCGTCGGAGTACTCCTTGGTGGCGAGCACGAAGCCACCGCGCGGGCCGCGGAGCGACTTGTGGGTGGTGGAGGCGACGATGTCGGCGTAGGGGACCGGGTTCTCCTCGCCGGTGAACACCTTGCCCGCCACGAGGCCGGCGAAGTGGGCCATGTCGACGAACAGGGTCGCGCCCACGGCGTCCGCGATCTCGCGCATCTTCGCGAAGTTCACCCGGCGCGGGTAGGCGGAGTAGCCGGCCACGATGACGAGCGGCTTGAACTCCTTCGCGTCGGCCAGCAGCTGGTCGTAGTCGATCAGCCCGGTCTCGGGGTCGGTGCCGTAGCTGTGCTGCTCGAACATCTTGCCGGAGATGTTGTGGCGGAAGCCGTGGGTGAGGTGGCCGCCGGCGTCCAGGCTCATGCCCATGACGCGCTGCGAGTTGAACTCGCGGCGCAGCGCCTCCCAGTCCTCATGCGAGAGGTCGTTGACGTTCTTCGCGCCGAGGCGGGCCAGCGTCGGAGACTCGATGCGGGTGTTCAGGATCGCCCAGTAGGCGACGAGGTTGGCGTCGATGCCGGAGTGGGGCTGCACGTAGGCGTACTCGGCGCCGAACAGCTCACGCGCGTGCTCGGCCGCGACGGCCTCGACGGTGTCGACGTTCTGGCAGCCGGCGTAGAAGCGGTGCCCAACCGTGCCCTCGGCGTACTTGTCGCTCAGCCAGTTGCCCATCGTCAGCAGGGTGGCGAGCGAGGCGTAGTTCTCCGACGCGATCAGCTTCAGCGAGGCGCGCTGGTCGTCGAGCTCGGAGCGGATCGCGCCGCTGATCCGCGGCTCCACCGACTCGATGACGGACAAGGCCTGCTGGTAGGCGCTGGACACGGTGGCGGTGAGGTCGGACACGACAGGGCTCCTCGAGGGTTCGGCGTACGCCTCAAGATAGCGCGTCGGGTCGGGTGGGCACCGACCTTGGTCTGGCCCCGGGACGGTGGGGCATCGACCAAGTGTCGATGGCGGACGCCGCGGGCCCGGCTAGCGTGGGGGGCACCCCAGACGCGAGGAAGGCCACCATGGACGAGAACACCCGCCCCGACCCGACGACCGCCCCGGGCACCCCGCCGGACGCGACGTTCGGCGTCCCCCCGACCCAGCCCTACCGGCAGCCCGCACCGCTGCCGTACGCCCCGGCTCCCGCGCCCGCCGCGCGGCCGGCGTCGTTCAAGCGCGGCTTCGGGCTCGGCGCCGGCGCCGGCCTCGGCTTCGGTGGGGCGATGTTGGTCTTCTCCCTCGTGGCCAGCCTGCTGACCGGCCTGGTGCTGATGGGCTTCGCCGGTGCGGCGTCCACGCTGGCCGGCAGCGGGCAGACCGCGGTCGAGCCGCTGGCCACCGTGTGGGGCCCCGACACCGCCACCAAGAAGCTCCGCGCGATCCCCGTCGCGGGTGCCATCCAGACCCGCGGCGCCGACGGCTTCGCCCTCGCCGAGGGCACCTACGGCTACGAGGTCGCCGACGTGCTCGACGGGCTCACCGCCGAGGACGCCGACGGCATCGTGCTGATGCTCGACACCCCCGGCGGCACGGTCACCGGCTCGAAGGCGATCGCCGACGCGGTCGACCGTTACCGCGAGCGCACGGGCAAGAAGGTATTCGCCTTCGTCCAGGGGATGTCGGCCTCGGGCGGCATGTACGCGATGGCGGGCGCCGACGAGATCGTCGCCGACCACGGCACCACCGTCGGCAGCGTGGGCGTCATCATGGGCCCGATCGAGCGCTACCGCGACGTGACCGGCATGGGCAGCATCATGGGCGCCGTCGAGGCGGGCGAGATCACCCAGGAGTACATCACCGCCGGAAAGGGCAAGGACGCCGGGCAGCCGTTCCGCGACCTGACCGCCGAGGAGCGCGCGAACCTGGTCGACATCGCCAACGAGATGTACGACGACTTCGTGACCCACGTCTCGACCAAGCGCGGCATCGACCGCGCCGTGATCGTCGAGCAGCTCGGCGCGGGCATGTTCACCGGCCAGAAGGCCAAGGACGTCGGCTACATCGACGAGGTCATGGGCCGCGACGAGGCGCTGCGCCACTTCGCGACCGCCGCCGGGCTCGACCCGGCCGACACCAAGCTGGTGCAGGCGACGGCCCCCGGCCTGTGGGCGAGCCTGTTCGGCGTCGAGGCCCGCCCGTGGGGCGTCGCCCCTGCGGCCCAGCCGGTCGGTGGCCAGCCGGCCCGCGCCACGGCGCAGATGTGCACCGACCCCACCACCCCGCTGGCCTGGCACGGCCCGACGGTGGGGGTCTGCGGCTGATCCGCGCCGCTCAGCGGCTGCGCGCCACCTCGTAGAGGGCGATGGACGCCGCCACGGACGCGTTCAGCGACTCGACCTCGGAGGCGATCGGGATGGAC
This sequence comes from Propioniciclava sp. MC1683, assembly GCF_014164675.1. Lineage (NCBI taxonomy): Bacteria > Bacillati > Actinomycetota > Actinomycetes > Propionibacteriales > Propionibacteriaceae > Propioniciclava > Propioniciclava sp. MC1683. The sequence continues at coordinate 82,965 of NZ_JACJFX010000009.1, forward strand.
GCCAGCACGTCGCAGTTCTTGCGCACGAGCTGGCTCAGCCCCTCGCCCTCGGAGCCGACGACGAGCAGCACCGGGCCGTCGACGCCGGGGATCTCGGCGATGTCGACCTCACCCTCGCCGGCCAGGCCGACCACGACGAAGCCGGCCTCGGCGTAGTCGCGCAGCACGCGGTTGAGGTTGGTGGCCAGTGCGACCGGGACGCGCACGGCGGCGCCGGCCGAGGTCTTCCAGGCCGCGGCCGTCATGTGGGCCGAGCGGCGCTCCGGCACGATCACGCCCACGGCGCCGAAGGCGGCCGCCGAGCGGATGATCGCGCCCAGGTTGCGGGGGTCGGTGACCTGGTCGCAGGCCACCACGATGGGGGCGTCGTCATCGGCGAGGGCGTCCTCGAGCAGGTCGCCGGGGTGCGCGTACTCGTACTCGGGAAGCTGGATCGCGACGCCCTGGTGCACGGCACCGGCGGTCAGCCGGTCGAGCTCGGAGCGGGACGCCTGCAGCAGCGTGATGCCCTTCTCGGCGGCGATCTTCAGGATGTCGGCGATCCGGGTGTCGCGGTCGGCGCCCTCCATCAGGTAGGCGCGGCGCACCGGCAGGTCTGCCTGCAGGGCCTCGAGCACGGGGTTGCGGCCGATCACCCAGTCCGCCCCGGGAGCCTTCGCGGCGCCCTGGCGGACACGCTGCTCGCCGGGGGGCGTGCGGCGGCCGCGCGGCTTGTTCCCCGAGATCGGCGACTCCTCCGGGCGACGCTTGCGGTACGCCTTGTGGTACGGGCGGTCCTCGGCCTTGGGCGTGGGGCCCTTGCCCTCGAGCCCGCGCTTGACGCGCCCGCCCGAGCCTGCGGTGCGGCCCGTCGGGCCGATGCCCTTGCCGCGCTTGCGCACGGCTCCCTTGCGCTGCGAATTGCCGGCCATGTCATCCCCTCTCGCGGGACCAGCGGGCCCCGTCCTTGGTGTCGGTGATCGTCAGGCCGGCGGCCGCCAGCGAGTCGCGGATCGCGTCGGCGGCGGCCCAGTCCTTGTTCGCGCGCGCGGCCGCACGCTGCTCCAGCATCGTGCCCACGAGCGCGTCGACCACGCCCGTGAGGTCGTCGGACGCCGCACCCTGAGTGTGCGCCCACTCGGGCGCGGCCGGGTCGAGGCCGAGGATGCCGAGCATCCACGTCACGTCGACGGCGGCCCAACCGACGGCGTCCCGGTCGCCCGAGGCGATCGCCTGGTTGCCGTCCTTGACCCGGCCGAACAGCGCGGCCAGGGCGGCCGGCGTCCCGAGGTCGTCGTCCATGGCGGCGGTGAACGCCGCGCGGGCGTCCCGCCGGTCGCCCGTCGTGCCCTCGAACGCGACCTCGCCGAGCACCTCGCCCGCCCGGGCGAGGAAGGAGTCGATGCGCTCCAGCTGGGCGGCGGACTCGGCCAGCGAGGCGTCCGAGAGCTCGATCGCCGAGCGGTAGTGGGGGCCGGCCAGGTACAGCCGGACCGCGCGGCCGCCGTACTGCGCGACGGCGTCCCCCACGTCGGCGGTGTTGCCGAGGCTCTTGCTCATCTTCTCGCCGGCCATGGTGACCCACGCGTTGTGCATCCACACCCGCGCGAACGGACGCCCCGCCGCCTGGCTCTGGGCCATCTCGTTCTCGTGGTGCGGGAAGCGCAGGTCGAGGCCGCCGCCGTGGATGTCGAACTCGGGGCCGAGGTACTTGCCCGCCATCGCGGAGCACTCGATGTGCCAACCGGGTCGGCCGCGGCCCCACGGGGCCGGCCACGACGCGGTCGCAGGCTCGCCGGGCTTGGTGCCCTTCCACAGCGCGAAGTCGCGGGGGTCTCGCTTGCCGCGTAGGTCGGCCTCCTCGTCGGACGCCATCTCGTCGGCGCGCATGCCCGACAGCGACCCGTAGGCGGGCCAGCTGGCCACGTCGAAGTAGACGTCGCCCGAGCCGTCGTCGGCCGCGTAGGCGTGCCCGGCATCGATGAGCTCGGCGATCAGCTCGACCATCTCGGGGATGTGGCCGGTCGCCTTCGGCTCGTATGTCGGCGGGCGGACGCCCAGGGCGCGGATCGCCTCGTGGAACTGCCCCTCGACCCGGTAGCCCAGCGCCCACCAGGGCTCGCCGGTCTCGGCCGAGAGCGCGAGGATCTTGTCGTCGATGTCGGTGATGTTCGCCACGAGGGTGACCTCGTGGCCCGCGTGCTCCAGCCAGCGGCGCAGGACGTCGAAGTTGACCTCCTTGCGGACGTGGCCCAGGTGCGGGGGCTTCTGCACGGTAGGACCGCACGCGTAGATCGAGACCTTGCCCTCGACGAGGGGCTTGAACTCGGTCTTGGTGCGTGTCGCGGTGTCGTACAGGTGCAGGCTCACCGGGCAAGCGTACCGAAGGCGACCTCGGGTCCGTTCACCCCTGCGAGCGCCGCCGCAGGGCCTCGATGTCGAGGAAGTCCGGCAGCACCTCGGTGCCGGGGGCGAACGCCTCGGCCTCCCACGGGTCCTCGGGCATCTCCTCCTCCTCGACGAACCCCTGCGAGGGGTCGAGGGGGTTGGCCAGCTGGCGCTGCTCGCCCAGCGGCGAGAAGGCCTCGTGGGAGATCACCTCGTCGGGCAGTGCGCTGAGCACGTCGTGGATGTAGCCCTGCACCGCCTCGGTCAGCGGCACGTCGCGGTGCTCGCGCTGGCTCTGGTACCAGCGGTAGTCCAGCACCTCGTGGAAGATCTGCGCGGGCTCGCGCTTGCCGGCCAGGTGCCCGGGGATCGCCGTGATCACCGGCTCGAACGCGTGGGTCAGCCACTGGTGGGCGACGACGGACTCCTCGACGTGGCCCTGGTTGGTGCGGGCGCGGTAGGTGTCGAGGTCATTGAGCAGGCGGCGGGCCTGGTTCTCCTCAGTGTCGAGGCCGGTCAACCGCAGCAGGCGCCGGGAGTGGTGCCCGGCGTCCACGACCTTCGGCTGGATGGTGATCGAGTCGCCGGTGGGGGAGGTGCTGATGTCGAGCTCGGCGACGTCGAAGCCCAGCTGGTTGAGCCGGCGCACGCGCGACTCGATGCGCGCGAGCTCGGAGCCGGCGAACTTCTCCAGCCCGGTGAGCTCGCGCCACAGGTCGCGGTAGCGGGACTCGATCTGCTGCACCAGCTGCAGCGGGTCGAGGGCCTCGTCGAGCATCCGGCCGGCCTCGAGGTCGGAGAACTCGCCGAACAGGTTCACCATCGCGATCTCGAGGTCGTGCAGCCGCTGGCCGTCGGACAGCTGCTCGTGCAGCTCGGCGGTCTCGGCGTCGACCAGGTAGGCGGCGAACTCACCCGCGTCGCGCCGGAAGAGGATGTTCGACAGGGACACGTCCCCCCACAGGAACCCGATCAGGTGCAGGCGGGCCAGCAGCACCACCATCGCGTCCAGGAGGCGGGAGACGGTGTCGCGGCGCACGCCGGTGGAGAACAGCGAGCGGTAGGGCAACGAGAACTGCAGGTGCCGGGTGAGCAGGATCGAGTCCAAGGGGTCGCCGTCGGCGTCCAGGCGGTTGGTGACCACGCCCATCGGCTCGACGGCGGGGGTGTCGAGGCGGCTGAGGTCGGTGAGCATTCGGTACTCGTGGACGGCCGCGGCCTCGATGACCTCCTTGGCCGCGTACACCTCGTCGCCGACCTGGATGAACCGCACCACGTGCCGGGAGATGCCCCGGGGGAGCGCGACCAGGTGCTCGTGCGGCCACTCGGCCAGCGGGATGTGCCAAGGGAGCGGGAGGAGGCGGGCGTCCGGCTGGGCCGCCAGAAATCGAGGCACGGGGTGATCCTCTCACAACGGCACAGGCCCCCGGCGGGTGCCAGGGGCCTGTGCGACGGGGGCTGGCGTCAGCTGATGCGGTCGCCGGTCTTGTTGCTGAACACGTGCATGCGGCCGTGGTCGGGCTCCAGGCGGACCACGTCGCGCTTGGTGAGCGGGTGGCGGGACTGGAGGCGAGCCACGATCTGGTTCGCGTTGAGCTTCTCGTCGGCCGAGAGGCCGGCGAGGGTGCCGTACAGGTACGAGTCCGCACCCAGCTCCTCGACCACGGCGACGTCGATGGCGATGCCGTTGCCGTCCTGGGTGGTGTGGAAGTGCTCGGGACGGATGCCCAGCGTCAGGTCGGCCTCGCCCTGGGCCTTGGCCAGGATCTCGCGCGCGACGGGCACGACGTGGTCGCCCACCTGGACACCGCCGTCGACGACCCTGCCGGCGATCAGGTTCATGGCCGGGGAGCCGATGAAGCCCGCGACGAAGAGGTTCTTCGGGGCGTCGTACAGCTCGAGCGGGGACGCCACCTGCTGCAGCAGGCCGTCCTTCATGACCGCGACGCGGTCACCCATCGTCATGGCCTCGACCTGGTCGTGGGTGACGTAGACGGTCGTGACGCCGAGGCGCTGCTGGAGGGCGGCGATCTGCGTACGGGTCGACACACGGAGCTTCGCGTCGAGGTTCGACAGCGGCTCGTCCATGAGGAAGACCTGCGGCTGGCGGACGATCGCGCGGCCCATGGCGACGCGCTGGCGCTGACCACCGGAGAGGGCCTTCGGCTTGCGGGACAGGAAGGACTCCAGGCCCAGCAGCTTGGCGGCCTCGAGGACGCGCTTCTCGCGGTCGGCCTTCGGCACGTTCTGCATCTTGAGGGCGAAGCCCATGTTGTCCGCCACCGTCATGTGGGGGTACAGGGCGTAGTTCTGGAAGACCATCGCGATGTCGCGGTCCTTGGGAGGCAGGTCGGTGACGTTGCGGTCGCCGATGTGGATGGCGCCCGCGTTCACCTCCTCCAGGCCGGCGAGCATGCGCAGCGAGGTCGACTTGCCGCAACCGGAGGGGCCGACGAGGACCATGAACTCGCCGTCGCCGATCTCGAGGTTCAGCTTGTCGACGGCCGGGTGGTCGGCACCGGGGTAGACGCGCGTGGCGTCCTTGAACGAGACAGTGGCCATGCCACAACATCCTTTCCACGGGCAGGTACGTGCCCGACGATCCGTAGTGGAAACGCGGACCGCGTTCGCGGTCCGACTCCCATTCAACCCTCGCCCCGCCCGACCTGCAAGTTGGGGCCCCGCCTTCGTGACCTAGTCGCAACGTTGAGCCGCTGAACGAGTGCGGTGTCCGCTTGGGTATCCTCGCGGGGTGACCTCGCAGCCCGCCCCCGAGACCCCGGACGCCGCAGCCGCGGCGTCCGAGCCCGAGTGGTGGGACGACCCCGCCCTGCCGTGGAAGCACAAGCCGGGCCGCGCCGACCTGATCTGCATGTCCGCGCTGTCGGTCGTGGCCATCTACGCGCTGGTGATGCTGCCGCTGCGCCCGATCATCCTGGGCCTGGCGCCGCACCTGCTCGGCTCGCTCGGTTACCGCACCGGCCTGGTGCTGGTCGGCGCGCTGGCCGCCGTGGGGGACCGCTGGTGGCCGCTGGTCCTGGTCGTGGGGTCGCTGATGGCGATGAAGTTCGACTGGGTCTACTGGTGGGCCGGCAAGCTCTGGGGCCGGAACATCATGGACGTGTGGTCGGCCAACAAGTCGGAGCGCACCCAGCGCCGCTGGGAGAAGATCTGGAACGGCGCCCGCCGGTTCGAGACCTTGGCCATCTTCGTGACCTTCCTGCCCATCCCGATCCCGGCCGGCGTGGTGTACGCCGCCCTGGGCGCGGCCGGCACCAAGCTGTGGAAGTTCCTGGCCGTCTGCTTCGGCAGCGCCCTGCTCACCACTGCCGGCTACATGGCGGTGGGCTACTGGATCGGCGAGCCGGCCGTGCAGGTCGTCGACACCTACGGCCGCTACCTGTGGTACCTCTCGATCGCGATCCTCGTCGGCATGTTCGCCGTGTTCTGGTACCGCCAGCGCGGGGCCCAGCAGCAGGCGTCGACCGAGGACCGGTGATCGCTGGCCGAAGGTCGGTCCCGACCGGTCGCCCGGCCTCTTAGGCTCACCCCATGCCCTTCCGCCCCACCTGGGCCGCGATGTTCGAGCCCGAGCTGTACCCGCCCCCGCCGCTGACCGGCTTCGGCTTCGCGTGGCGCTACGCGGTCGCCATCGGGTCCTTCTTCGCCATGGCCGCCGTCTGGGTGCTGGCCTTCCAGGCCCGCTCGACCGGTGTCCTCCTCGACATCCCGATCACCCCCGAGGAGATCGGCAGCCTGCCCCCGGTCTGGTGGGCGGTGCTGGACCCGGTCCTGGGCGCCATCGGGCTGGCCACGATCCACCTGCGTCGCCGGTTCCCGCTGGTGCTCGCCGTGGGCACCGCGGTCTTGTCGTTCGCGTCCGCCTCCATCGCCGCGGTCGCGGTCTGGGCGTTCATCTCCAACGCGTCACGGCGCAACCTGCGCAACACCCTCATCGCCTGGGCGGCCACGCTGGCGACGGGGCTGGCCGGCTTCCTGCTGCCGTGGTCGGTCCCCTTCACCTGGGGCAACCTGATCGGGGTCGCGCTGCTCAGCACCGCGATGGCGCTGCTGGGGATGTACCTCGGCGTCCGGCGCGACCGGGCGGCCGGCTTCCTGCGCCGGGTCGAGCAGGCCGAGGCCGACCGCCAGTTCGCCGTCCTCGCCGAGCGCAACCGGATCGCCCGCGAGATGCACGACGTGCTCGCCCACCGCATCTCGCTGGTCTCGATGCACGCCGGCGTGCTCGCCTACCGCAGCGACCTGCCGCCCGAGAAGACCCAGGAGATCGCCTCGATCATCCAGGAGAACGCGCACGCGTCCCTGACCGAGCTGCGGTCGGTGCTGTCCACCCTCCGCGAGATGCCGACCGTGGACGCCGCGGGCGCGGTGGTCGGGGCCGGGGCCACGGCGTCCGGGCCGGTCGCCGCGCCGCAGCCGACGCTCGCCGACCTGCCCGCCCTGATCGAGGAGGTGCACGCCTCGGGGCAGCGGCTCGAGGTGGTCGACACGCTGGACGCGGCGTCCGTGCCCCTGGTGCAGCAGCGCCACCTCTACCGGATCGTGCAGGAGTGCCTGACCAACGCCCGCAAGCACGCGCCGCGTGCGCTCGTGCGGCTGGAGCTGTCGGGCAACCGCCGCGAGGGCATCACCCTGCGGTGCGGCAACGACCTGACCGACCTGACCGCGGCGATCCCTGGCTCGAAGCTCGGGCTGGTCGGCATCACCGAACGCGCCCACATGCTGGGCGGGCGCCTCGACGCCGGCGTGAGAGGCGGCCGGTTCGAGGTCGAGGCATGGCTACCGTGGGAGACGGACTTCAGGAGGACCCCGTGACCGAGAACACCATCCGCATCGTGCTGGTCGACGACGACCCGCTGGTCCGAGCCGGGCTGGGGCTGATCCTCGGCGGCTCGCCCGACCTCGAGGTGGTCGCCGAGGCCGCCGACGGTGTCGAGGCCGTGCAGGTCGTGGCCGAGCACAAGCCCGACATCGTGCTCATGGACATCCGGATGCCGCGGCGCGACGGCATCGCCGCCACCGCCGAGATCCTCGCCCGGCCGGATGCCCCCCGGGTGGTCGTGCTGACGACGTTCGACTCCGACGACATGGTGCTGAAGGCGCTGCAGGCGGGCGCGTCGGGCTTCCTGCTCAAGGACACCCCGCCGCCGAAGATGGTCGAGGCGATCCGCGCCGTGGATGCCGGCGAGACCACCCTGTCGCCGTCGGTCATCTCGCAGGTCATCGGGCTGGCGACGAAGTCGGCCGACGACGGCCGCGGCGAGGCCGCGCTGAAGCAGCTGGACGCCCTCACCGAGCGCGAGCGCGAGGTCGCCGTCGCCATCGGGCAGGGCAAGTCGAACGCCGAGATCGCGGGCGAGCTGTACATGTCGATCGCGACCGTGAAGGCCTACGTCACGCGCATCTTCTACAAGCTGGGCGTCGACAACCGCGTCCAGGTCGCGATGCGGGTCCACGACGCGGGGCTGGTGTAGCCCGCAGGGGTGGCGGGGCCGGGCTCACGCCCGGTGCAGCACCGCCACCAGGAACTGCGACTCCTCGGTGAACAGCTGCAGGTCCCACGTCGAGAACGCCTGCTTGAGCAGCAGGCCGGAGCTCGCGGCGTCCGTCACGAAGTCGTCGAAGTCGTAGCCGCGGCCGGCGCCGTAGCCGATCACCGCGCGGCCCTCGGGCTTGAGCCAGGAGGCGATGTTCGCCAGCACGTCGCGGCGCGTCCCGGGGTGCAGGAAGCCCATCACGTTGCCCGCCGAGAACACCAGGTCGTAGGCCTGAGGTGCGTCGGCCGGCAGCACCACGTCGGTGAGGTCGCCGACCACGTAGCGCGGGCCGGGGAAGTCCTCCTCGGCGGCCTGGATGAGGACCGGGTCGAGGTCGACGCCGACGACGGTGTGGCCCGCCGCGTGCAGGTAGCCGGCGTGGCGGCCGGGACCGCAGCCGGCGTCGAGGATCGTGGCGCCGCGCGGGGCCATCGCGTCGATCAGGCGCGCCTCGCCGACCAGGTCGGTGCCGCCTGCGGCCATGTCGCGGAACCGCTGCACGTACCAGGCCGAGTGGTTGGGGTTGTTGGCCACGGCGTCGGCCCACTTGCTGCGCCGCGCCGCGCGCAGCATGGCGGCGGTGAGGTTGGTCGGGGCGAGCTTGCTGGGGTCCACGAGCCTCCGACAGGATTCGAACCCGCGACCATCCGCTTACAAGGCGGGCGCTCTACCAACTGAGCTACGGAGGCATGGCCCGGGTGGGCCGGGGTCCATTGTGCCCGAATCGCTGCCCGTCGCGCGCGTTGCTAGGCTGGTGGCGGCTCCCAGCCCCGGACGACGGTTCAGTACCCGGTGACGACAAGACTGGCCAACGGTGTGTTCGCTTCACGGACGCCCACGGCGTCCGATGTCTTGTGGAGGAGTCTTCGTGGACTGGGTGATCCTGCTGGCCTCGGGCGTGCTCGAGGCGGTGTGGGCGACGGCGCTGGGCGCGTCGGGCGGCCTGAGGAAGTGGAAGCCGACCCTGGTGTTCGTGGTCGCGTCCGTGCTGAGTCTGTACGGGCTGGGGGTGGCGATGGTCACGATCCCGGTCGGGACCGCCTACGCCGTCTGGACCGCCACCGGCGCGACCCTGACCGTGGTGTGGGCGATGGTGCGCGGCGTCGAGCCCGCCACGCTGCGCCGCGTGCTGCTGCTGATGGGCATCGTCGCCTGCGTCGTCGGCCTGAAGGTGGTGGGTTGACGTGCCGTGGATCGTGTTGGTCGTGTCGGCCGTGCTCGAGGCCGTCTGGGCGACCGCCCTCGCGCAGTCGGCCGGGTTGACCCTGCTGGGGCCGACCGTGGTGTTCTTCGTGGCGACCGTGCTCTCGGTCGTCGGGCTGGGCTGTGCGATGAAGTCGATCCCGACCGGGACGGCCTACGCCGTCTGGACCGGTATCGGCGCCGTGCTCACCGTCGCCTGGGCCGCCGCGACCGGGGCCGAGCCGCTGTCGCCGGTCAAGGTGCTGCTGCTGGCCGGGATCATCGGCTGCGTGATCGGCCTGAAGTTCTCCACGCCCGCTGCGCCCGACCCGGTGGCCGGCTCGACCGAAGCCTGAGCCCGAACGGCGGACGCCGCGGGCTCAGTGGCCCTCGTGCTCCTCGCGCTCCGCGCGGCGCTCGGCCGCCTGCAGGGCGGCGAGCCCGCCGAGGGAGTTGCCCTGGGCCGAGCCCGGGACCATCCGGTCGTGGTCGGCGGGGCGGGCGGTCTCGGGGCTGCCGTGGCCGGACGCGTCGCCGTGGCCGCCCTTGCGGGGGATGACGTGCATGATCGCGACGATGATGCCGCCCACGAACAGGCCGACGAGGAACGAGAAGAAGGTGTTCGTCAGCCAGCCCATGAACCCGCCGAGCGGGCCGGTGGCGCCGGCGACCAGCACCTCGGCGTCGTGGACGAAACCGTACGGGGCGTGCCAGCCGAGTTCGTCGACGCCGACCAGCAGGATGTGGCCGCCGACCCACAGCATCGCGATGGTGCCGATGATGCCGAGGGCGGTGAGCAGCTTGGGCATGCCCTTGACCAGGGCGTTGCCGATGCCGGGCCCACGACCGCTCTCCACGAGGTGGAGGCCGATGTCGTCCATCTTCACGATGAGGGCGACCACGCCGTAGACGCCGATCGTGATGGCGAGCGCGACGACGGCCAGGATGATGGCGCGGGAGACGATCGGCTCGTTGGCGACCTCGTTGAGCGCGATCACCATGATCTCGGCCGACAGGATGAAGTCGGTGCGGATCGCGCCCGACGTCATCCCCTTCTCCTGGTCGCCGCCCTGCAGCGCGACGGGCGTCTTGTTCTTGGGGTTGTCCTTGCCGTGGCCGGAGACCTTCTCCCAGATCTTCTCGGCGCCCTCGTAGCTCAGGTACAGGCCGCCGAGCATGAGCAGGGGCGTGAGGATCCACGGCACGAACTGGGACAGCACCAGGATGGCCGGGAGGATGAACAGGAACTTGTTGCGCAGCGACCCGATCGCGATCGTCCTGATCATCGGCAGCTCGCGCGCCGGGCTGAAGCCGGTCACGTAGCGGGGGGTCACGGCCGCGTCGTCGATGACGACGCCGGCGGCCTTGGCGCCCGCGCGCCCGGCGGCCGCGGCCACGTCGTCGACCGAGGCTGCGGCCAGCTTGGCCAGCGCCGCGATGTCGTCCAGCAGTGCTGCGAGGCCGCCGCTCATGGTGTCTCTCCTTCTCCGCTCGGTGATGCGCGTCCACCAGAGTAGGGGGAGGACCGCAGCCCGCGCACGGGTCGCGGCCGGGGCCCGACACCGGTCGGGGGCCGAATGGATCGCTCGGTCAGGCCAGCCCGGGGGCGGCGAGGAAGACCTGGGCGTCGCCGGACGCCGTGATCGCAGGGTTGGTCGCGGGGACGAAGACGGAGTCCCCCTTCGACAGCTCGAGGGTGCGCTCCTCGTCGCTCAGCACGACCGTGCCGCGGGTGACCAGGACGATCCGGGCCCCCTCGGGGGAGGGCAGCTCCAGCGGCGCGTCGGCCGCCAGCTCCAGGCGCCAGACGTCGAACTCGTGGCAGTGCGTGGGGTAGTCGAACACGCCGGGGGCCGTCTCGGTGGCGTCGATCACCTCGGGCTCGCCCCAGCCGAAGTCGACGACCCGGACCAGCTCGTCGACGGCGATGTGCTTGGTCGTGAGCCCGCCGCGGATGACGTTGTCGCTGGACGCCATCACCTCGACGCCGGTGCCCCGGAGGTGGGCGTGCATGACGCCGGCCGGGGTGTAGAGGCCCTGGCCCGGCTGGAGGGTGACGCGGTTGAGCAGGAGCGCGGCCAGGATGCCGGGGTCGCGCGGGAACACGTCGTCCAGCTCGAGGGCGGTGCGGGCGAAGTCGCCCAGCTCGCCCGGCTCGTCGCGGCGCTCGACGGCGGCGGCCAGGACGGCGTCCACGATGTCGACCTGCTGCTCCTTCATGGCGAGCAGCTGCAGGAACACCTCCTGCAGCCCGGCCTCCCCGCCGCGCGAGCGCAGGGGACCGATGACCCGCTCGATCGACGGGCCCACCTCCAGCGCCTCGAACAACGCGATCGTGATCGACGGGTCGCGGAACCCGCACAGCGCGTGGAACTCCTCCAGCGCCACGAGGATCTCGGGCTTGGGCCAGTCGTCCTTGTACACCCGCTGCGGGGCGGTCAACGGGACGCCGGCGGCCTCCTCGGCGGCGAAGCCCTCCTCGGCCAGCGCGCGGGAGGGGTGCGCCTGCAGCGACAGGGGGTGGCGGGCGGACAGGACCTTCATCAGGTACGGCAGGTAGGGGCCGAACTCGTCGACGCTGCGCGCGCCGAGCAGTTCCGGGCGCTGGGCCAGCGCCCGGTCCAGCGTGGCGTCGGCCAGCGACGAGGGGGCGAGGGTGTGCGCGCCGAGCCAGAACTCCGCCACGGGGCGCCCGTCGGGCTCGGTGCCGAGCAGCTCGTGGATGGTGTCGAACGTGCCCCACGGGTAGTGGATGAGCGTGCCCCGCAGGTGCTCCATCAGCTCTCGGTCCTCCTCAGATCTCGGACCAGGGTGGGTGAGTGGTCCATCGTCCATTCAACTCGGCGGGACGGGTTCGGGCAAGCAGGGAGGCACCGAGGGCGAATGACACGGCTGTGATTCGTGGCGTACAGTGGTCGGCATGTCCGACGCGCTGGCCCGCACCGAAACCGGTACCACCGAGTCCGGCCTCACCGCGTTCGAGGCCGACCTGCTCGCGTTCGAGGCGACCGGGCACCTCGCCCCCGAGGGCAAGGAGGCGGCGATCCTACGCCGCTTCGACCTGTCGGTGCCGCGGTACTACCAGGAGCTCAACGCCCTGATCGACAAGCCCGAGGCGCTCGCCCACGCGACCCTGCTGGTCAAGCGCCTCCGCCGCCAGCGCGAGAGCCGCCAGCAGCGCCGTTCGGCCCGCCCGCTGTCGGCCGCCGCGGCCGTCTGACCGGCCGCGCGAGACGCACGCCCGTCAAGCCGGGCGAACCACGGAACATCCAGATGGCCCCGATCGGGGCCCCGTCCGCGTGCGCGTACCCGCCCGTGACCAGCCCGGCGTGGCGCTCCAGCGGGTTGCGCAGGGCCGGGCTGCCCGTCCGGGCCAGCGACCAGGCCGACGCGACCAGGTAGGCGGGCAGGAACCAGACCCCCGTGGCCGCGAACTGCCACGCGTGCCGCACCTCGTGGGCGTACACCCCCGGCACGCGCGCCTCGAGCCGGTCCATCGTGGACGCCGTGGTCACCACGTCGCCGATGGTGAAGGCCCCGGCGACCGGGAAGGCGAACCGGTAGCCCTCGGCGACGAAGATGCCGTCGGGGCGGCGTCGCACCCGCGCGCCACCGGCCCCGGCCACCAGCAGCCCGACCGGGGTGCTCAGGTTCAGCCAGTTCGCGAGGTGGCGGATGCGATCACGTCGACGCATGCCGCCAACACTAGTGCGCGATGGCACTCGCTTGTCTCGAGTGCTAATCGGCTGGTAAACATGTAGCTGGCACTCTCGGGTCGAGAGTGCCACACGTTCCGGCCGTGTGAGACCTGCCGATCAGGTCGTCCGTCGCGGGCACCGTCCGGGGCAACGCAAAGACATTCGAAAGGGCTGCCGCAGTGGCAAAGCTGATTGAATTCAACGTCGAGGCCCGCCGCGGGCTCGAGCGGGGCATGAACACCCTCGCCGACGCGGTGAAGGTGACGCTCGGCCCGAAGGGTCGCAACGTCGTCCTCGAGAAGAAGTGGGGCGCCCCCACGATCACCAACGACGGTGTCTCCATCGCCAAGGAGATCGAGCTGGAGGACCCGTTCGAGAAGATCGGGGCCGAGCTCGTCAAGGAGGTCGCCAAGAAGACCGACGACGTCGCGGGTGACGGCACCACCACCGCCACCGTCGTGGCGCAGGCGATGGTCCGCGAGGGCCTCCGCAACGTCACCGCCGGTGCGAACCCGATGGGCCTCAAGCGCGGCATCGAGAAGGCCGTCGCCGCCATCGCCGACGAGCTGGCCGCCCAGGCCACCTCGGTCGACACCAAGGAGCAGATCGCGGCCACGGCGTCCATCTCGGCCGCCGACACCACGGTCGGCGACATCATCGCCGAGGCGATGGACAAGGTCGGCAAGGAAGGCGTCATCACCGTCGAGGAGAGCAACACCTTCGGGCTCGACCTCGAGCTCACCGAGGGCATGCGCTTCGACAAGGGCTACATCTCGCCCTACTTCGTGACCGACGCCGAGCGCATGGAGGCCGTCCTCGACGACCCCTACATCCTCATCGTCAACAGCAAGGTCTCCTCGCTGAAGGACCTGCTGCCCGTTCTCGAGAAGGTCATGCAGGGCGGCAAGCCGCTGCTGGTCATCGCCGAGGACGTCGACGGTGAGGCCCTCGCCGGCCTGATCGTCAACAAGATCCGTGGCACCTTCAAGTCCGTCGCCGTCAAGGCCCCGGGCTTCGGCGACCGCCGCAAGGCCATGCTGGGCGACATCGCGATCCTGACCGGCGGCCAGGTCATCTCCGAGGAGGTCGGCCTCAAGCTGGACGCCGTGACCGTCGAGCTGCTCGGCCGCGCCCGCTCGGTGCGCATCACCAAGGACGAGACCACCATCGTCGACGGTGCCGGCGACGCGCAGCAGATCGAGGGCCGCGTGGCCCAGATCCGCCGCGAGATCGAGAACTCCGACTCCGACTACGACCGCGAGAAGCTGCAGGAGCGCCTCGCCAAGCTGGCCGGCGGCGTGGCCGTCATCAAGGTCGGCGCGGCCACCGAGGTCGAGCTCAAGGAGCGCAAGCACCGCATCGAGGACGCCGTCCGCAACGCGAAGGCGGCCGTCGAGGAGGGCATCCTCCCCGGTGGTGGCGTCGCGCTGCTCCAGGCCGCCGCCGCGGTCAAGGAGAAGGTGTCCGGCGAGCTGTCCGGCGACGAGCTGGTCGGCGCGCAGATCGTGTTCACCGCTGCCTCGGCCCCGCTGAAGCAGATCGCCGAGAACGCCGGCCTCGAGGGCGGCGTCGTGGCGGAGAAGGTCGCGGGCCTCGAGCCCGGCAAGGGCCTGAACGCCGCCACCGGTGAGTACGTGGACATGCTCGAGGCGGGCATCCCCGACCCGGCCAAGGTGACCCGCTCGGCGCTGCAGAACGCGGCGTCCATCGCGGCGCTGTTCCTCACCACCGAGGCCGTCATCGCCGACAAGCCCGAGAAGGCGCCGGCCATGCCGGCCGGCGGCGACGACATGGGCGGCATGGGCTTCTGACCACGCTCGACCCCGTCGAGAACCACACACAGGGCGTCCCGCACACGCGGGGCGCCCTGTGCGTTGCGCGGGCATCGCTCCGGTTCGTTCCCGGACGCCGTCCCGAGCAGGAACGGCGTCGTCACCCCCTCGTCCATGAGGTGGGTCATCAGTCCCTCCACCGCGTGGGGCAGGTTGTGGCAGTGGTCCATCCAGATGCCGGGGTTGTCGGCCAGGAAGACCACGTCGTAGGTCTCGCCGTGGCCGACGTCGAGGCTGTCGACGACCCAGGGCGCCCCGGTCGCCGGCACCCCGTTGCGGGCCACGACCGTGAGGTGGTGGCCGTGCAGGTGCATGGGGTGGGCCTCGCCGCTGGCGTTGGTGATCCGCATCGCCACGCGGTCGCCCTCGCTCACCATGTACATCGGCACGTGCGGGACCATGCGACCGTTGATCGTCCACCACGAGCGCGCCGAACAGGCCCCCGATGACCTGCACGTGCGAGACCTGGTGGGAGTGGTACCAGAAGGTGCCCACCTGGTCGGCGGGGAAGCGGTAGGTGAACGACCCCCCGGCCTGCACGGCGTCCTGAGTGACGCCGGCGACGCCGTCCATGCCGCCCGGCACGTCGTAGCCGTGCCAGTGCAGGGTCACGCCCGCGGGCACGTCGACGTTGCGCAGCGTGACCTCGACGCCCTGGCCCTCCCGCGCGCGGATGGTAGGCCCGGGGGTGGAGCCGTTCAGGGTGTAGCCCGTGAATGTCGTGCCGTCGGCGAGGGTGACCGGCCCGTACTGTGCCCCGCCGGCGGCGAGGAAGTTCACCAGGCCGGCGGACGCCCACGCGTGGGCGGCGGCCTGCAGGGCGACGAGCGCGCAGATCAGGAGGGCGAGGGATCGGTACACGGTGCTCATGGGCGACTCCTTGGTCGAGGTGACGCTGGTGGGATGAGCACAGTGAACGCCGTTGCGGGGCGGCGCGGTGGATCCGTTTCCGATCGGGAAAGGGGCGGCGGTCGGGCGGGGTCAGGCCCCGATGAGGCCGTGTCGGACGAAGGCCGCGTGCAGGCCGTCCTCGTCGACGCGGCCGGTGACCTCGTCGGCGATGGCCTTGACGGCGTCGGGGGCGTTGCCCATCGCGATGCCGACGCCCGCGGCGCGGAGCAGTTCGACGTCGTTCCAGCTGTCGCCGATGGCGATGGAGTCCGCGCGGTCGAGGCCGAGGTGGGTGAGGGCGGCCACCATGCCGGCGGCCTTGTCGAGGCCGGCGACGGTGACCTCGCCGCAGCCGGGGCCGAAGGCCTCGACCGAGCTGGCCACGACCTCGAACCGGCCCGCGAGGGCCTCCTGCACGGCGTCGACCGGGAGCGGGCAGCCGAGGTAGACCAGCTTGGTGACCAGCACCCCGCTGCGATCACCGTCGGTGCGCACCCGGTCGATGAAGCCGAACGAGCCCCGGGCGAACTCCTCGGGGGTCTGGCCGAGGTCGGGTAGCGAGGCGCGCATGCGGTCGCGGATGGCGACCGGGGCGAGGATCGCGTCGTCGGCCTGCAGGACGACGCCGGTGTCGTGGCGGTCGAACCAGGCCAGGGCGAAGGCCAGGTCGTCCTCGGGGATCGCGCGGTGCACGACCACCTCGCCACCCACCGCGACGAATGCCCCGGAGGCCCCGATCACCCCGTCGAAGCCGATGTCGAGCAGGTCGGGCCACAACTCGGCCCGCGACCGGCCCGTGCACACGAACACGGCGTGGCCGGCCGCGCGGGCGCCGCGCACGGCCTCCACCGTGCTCGCGGGGATCCGACCGTCCCAGCCGACGAGGGTGCCGTCGACGTCGAGGAAGACGGCCCGGCGCCGCCGGGCGGGTTCGGGGCTGCGCGAGCGGGTCATCGAGTCACGCCCGCAACCGGGGGCAGGCCGGCAGCTTGACCGCGTCGAGCCAGATGGCCAGCAGTGCGGACTGGTCGGTGCCCGTGACGCGGGCCACGTGGTCGACGAACGTCGTGGTGGAGGCGACCGAGTGCTCGGCGACCCACGAACGGCACACGGCGAAGAAGGCCGCGTCGCCGAGCGCCACGCGCAACGCGTGCAGGGTCAGCGCGCCGCGCTTGTAGACCCAGTCGTCGAACATCGCCGGCATGCCGGGGTCGGCCAGCGGGGTGGTCTGCTGCTGCATCGGCAGCGCCTTGTGGTGCCGCGCCGCGCGCTCGTCGGCGGTCAGCAGGCCGCGGGCCTCCGACCACAGCCACTCGGTGTAGCAGGCGAAGCCCTCGTGCAGCCAGATGTCGCGCAGCAGCCCGGAGGTCACCTTGTTGCCGAACCACTGGTGGGCGAGTTCGTGCACGACGAGGCGCTCGTTGTCCCAGTCGTCGACGAGGTGGTTGGTGCCGAAGCTGGCCATGCCCTGCGCCTCGAGCGGGATCTCCAGGGGCTCGTCGACCACCACGGCCCTGAAGTCGGGCAGGGGATAGGGGCCGAACCAGCCCTCGAGGGCGTCCAGCATCGCCGGCAGGCGCAGCAGGGGCGAGGCCGGCGGCACGGCGCGTCCGCGCGGGCGGTGGAGCGTGACCCGGCCCCCGGAACCCGGCAGGGGCTCGGCCGCGAGGCGTCCGATGACGATGCTGACGAGGTAGGACGCCGTGGGCGCGGCCTCCTCGAACACCCAGGTCGTGCGGCCGGCGCGCGTGGACGTGCCGGTGGGGCGTCCGGTCGCGACGACCGCGTACTCGGGGTCGGTGGTCACGGCGATGCGGTAGGAGGCCTTGTCGTCGGCCCGGTCGTTGCACGGGTAGAACGACGGCGCGCCGTAGGGCTGCGAGGCGACCAGGACGCCGTCGGTGAGCTCCTCCCAGCCGGCCGGGCCGTGCGCTCCCGGCACCGGGCCGGGCTTGCCGGCGTAGGCGACCTCGACGGTCGTGGGCTCGCCGGCGGCCAAGGGGTGGGCCAGCTTCAGCGTGAGGACGCGGTCCTTGTGGGTGTACTTCTTCGGCTTCGCCCCGCCGACCCGCACCCGGGAGACGTGCAGCCCGCTCAGGTCGAGGCGCAGGGTGTCGGTGGCCTCCCGGGCGACCACGCGCAGGGTGGCGACCGCGTCCAGGCGGTTGGTGGTCAGGCGGTAGTCGAGGGCGAGGTCGTAGTGCTCGACGGTGTACCGGAGGTCCCCGTGGCCGGGCAGGTAGGGATCAGGGACGACGCGCACCACTCGATCCTGCCACACGGGGCCGGGTCACGCGGTCCACGGCCCGATGGGGTTGCCGATCCAGCGCGTGCGGCGCGGCACCGACTCGCCGCGCATCACCAGTGAGGCGGGGCCGATGGTGGAGTGCCGGCCGACGGTCGCGCCCGGCAGGACGACGCCGTTGGGGCACAGGGTCGCGCCCGCCTTGATGACGACGGTGTCGAGGGCGAGCACACGGTCGTGGAACAGGTGGGTCTGCACGACGCAGCCCCGCGAGATGGTCGCGCCGGGACCGACCTCGACCAGGTCGGGTTCGGGCAGCCAGTAGGACTCGCACCACACACCCTTCCCGATGCGGGCGCCCATGGTGCGCAGCCAGACGTTGAGCAGGGGCGTCCCGGTGGCCCAGCGCACGAACCACGGCGCGGTGACCAGCTCGACGAACTGGTCGGCCAGCTCGTTGCGCCACACGAAGGAGCTCCACAGGGGGTGCTCGCCCGGCTTCACCCGCCCCACGAGCAGGCGCTTGGGCAGCACCGACAGCCAGGCCGCGAGGTACCCGGTGGCGACCAGGACGACCCCGCCGAGGCCGACCGCCCACCACCACGACGCGGACGCCAGCGCGAGCAGCGCGGCGACCACCAGCACCGCGAGGGCCATGGACACCATCACCGCGACGATCCGGAACGCCTCGACCAGCGCCCGCAGCACGCGGAGCCGGGTGGGCGGGTCGTAGGTGAGCGAGGTGTCGGCCTGCTGCACGGCGCGGCGCAGCGGGGCGGGCGGGGAACCGATCCACGAGGTGGTCTTCTTGGCCCGGTCCCGCGGTGGGGCCGAGCTGAGCACGGCGACGAGGCCGCGCGCAGGCACCTTGCGCCCGGGGGCGGCCATGCCGGAGTTGCCGAGGAAGGCGCCCTTGCCGACGCGGGTGCGGCCGGTGCGGAGCCAGCCGCCGCCGAGCTCGTAGCCGCCGACGAGGGTGTCGTCGGCCAGGAACGAGCCCTCGCCGACCGAGGCCAGCTTCGGGATCATCAGCACGGTCGACGCCTCGGCGTCCTTGCCCATCTCGGCGCCGAGCAGGCGCAGCCACACGGTGGTGAACCAGCCGGCGTACAGGGGGTAGAGCCAGGTGCGGGCCTCGTCGAGCACCCGGACGGTCGCCCAGGCGGCCAGCCCGCGGCCGGAGTGCACCGGTGCGGGGCCCTCGACCACGAACAGCCCGGCCAGACGCACGAACCCGAGCACGAGCAGGGCCACCACCGCGAACCCGGCGAGCACCGCCGGCGGCAGCCAGACCAGCGCGTGGCCGAGCAGGGCCGCGATGCCGACCCCGGTGGGGGCGGTGGCGAGCACGATCGCGGCGCCGCTGGCGAGCCCGGCCGGCGGGATCGCGGCGATGACCAGCGAGGCGAGCAGGTAACCCAGCCACCAAGCGGGACGCCGGGGCGGGGGTGCCTCCCACGGGCCGCGCGCCCGGGCGCGGGAGGGCTGGGCGGGGGAGCCCGTCCAGTACTCGCCCGCGGGCACCTCGCCGACCACGGCCGATCCCGGTCCGATCTCGGCGCCCGCACCGACGACGGAGTCGGGGCCGAGCGTGGAGCGCATGCCGATGCGGGCGTCCGGGCCGATGGTGACCGAGCCGACGACGAGGGTGTCGCCGTCGAGCCAGTACCCGGCCAGGTCGGCCTCGATCTCGATGCTGGCCCCCTCGCCGACGGTCAGGAAGCCCGTGACCGGGGGGACGGTGTGCAGGTCGACGCCCTTGCCGATGCGCGCGCCGAGGAGGCGGGCATACCAGGTCATGCCGGGGGCCGAGGCGGTCGAGGTGGCGCCGAGTTCCTCGGCGAGCCGCTCGGCCAGCCACAGCCGCAGGTGGGCGCGGCCGCCGCGCGGGTAGCGACCCGGGACGACCGGGGCGAGCAGCAGCCGCGCTCCGAGCGCCGACAGGACCATCCGTCCGGGCGGCAGCACGAACAGGACCCAGCCCACCGCGACCAGCCACCAGGGCACGGGGGAGACGGGCAGCGCGAGCCACCCGGCGAGGTTCACGCCGGTCGCCAACAGCGTGACCCAGCGCAGCGCCCCGATCGTGCGCAGTGGCACGATGGCGAGCAGCTGGCCCACCTTCGTGCGGCGGCGCACCGGGGTGACACGCTCGTTGAGCGGGACGTCGGGGGCCTCCATCGCGGTCAGGTGGGCGGCCATCGCACCCAG
Source organism: Propioniciclava sp. MC1683 (assembly GCF_014164675.1). Taxonomy (NCBI): domain Bacteria; kingdom Bacillati; phylum Actinomycetota; class Actinomycetes; order Propionibacteriales; family Propionibacteriaceae; genus Propioniciclava; species Propioniciclava sp. MC1683. Next base: position 102,949 of record NZ_JACJFX010000009.1, read on the forward strand.
GCGCGGGTGGTCGTAGATGTCGGTGACGCCGGCCTCGGGGAACCGCCGCCGGATCGCGGCGAGCAGGTGCGCCACGGCCAGCGAGGTGCCGCCCAGGTCGAAGAAGTCGGACGCTGGGTCGGCCACGGCGGCCCCGAGCGTGTCGGTCCACAGGCCAGCCAGCCACGCCTCGTGCTCGGTCAGCGCCGCGGTCTGCCCGGACGCCGCGGGCTCGGCCGGGCCGCCGGGGAGGGGCCACGGGAGGGCGTCCCGGTCGATCTTGCCGGACGTGCGGGTGGGCAGGTCGTCGACGACCGCCAGCCGGGGGACCAGGGCGGCCGGCAGCTGCTCGCGGAGGGCCGCGGTGGCGGCGTGGATGTCGAAGTCGGAGTCGGCGGCGAGGTAGCCGACCAGCACCTGGGTGCCGGCGCCCGTGGTGCGCACGGCCGCCGCGGCGCCCCGGACCCCGGGCAGGGCCGTGAGCGCGGCGTCCAGTTCGCCCAGCTCGATGCGCCGCCCGCCGACCTTGACCTGGTCGTCGGCGCGGCCGAGGAACAGCAGCCCCTCGGGGTCGTCGACGACGAGGTCGCCGGAACGGTAGGCGCGCTCCCAGCCCAGCGAGGGCATGGGGGCGTACTTCTCGGCGTCCTTGGCGGGGTCGAGGTAGCGCGCCAGGCCGACGCCGCCGATGACGAGTTCGCCCGGCTCGCTGGCGGCGACGGGCTCCCCGGTGGCGGGGTCGACGACGGCGAGGTCCCAGCCGTCCAGGGCCCAGCCGATGCGGACGGGCTCGTGGGCGAACACCTGCGCGGCGCAGGCGACGACGGTGGCCTCGGTCGGGCCGTAGGTGTTCCAGACCTCGCGCCGCTCGGTCGCGAACCGGATGCCGATCTCGGGCGGGCAGGCCTCGCCGCCGAGGATGAGCAGCCGCACGCGGTCCAGCGCCTCGGCCGGCCAGAGCAGCACCAGGGTCGGCACCGTCGAGACGATGGTGAGCCGGTGGGCGACCAGCCAGGGGCCGAGGTCCATGCCGGAGCGGACCAGTGAGCGGGGGGCGGGCACGAGGCAGGCGCCGTAGCGCCAGGCCAGCCACATCTCCTCGCAGGAGGCGTCGAAGGCGACCGACAGGCCGGCCATGACCCGGTCGGTCTCGTTGATGGGGTCCTGTTGGAGGAAGAGCCGCGCCTCGGCGTCCACGAACGCCGCGGCCGAGCGGTGCTGGACCGCGACGCCCTTCGGCTTGCCGGTGGAGCCGGAGGTGAAGATGATCCACGCGTCGTCGTCGAGCTGCACGTCGGGCAGGGGGGCGCGTGCGGCGCGCCGGGCCCCCCGGGTGGTGATCGCCAGGCCGTTGCCCAGGATGGCGGCCACCCCGGCCTCGTCGAAGACGGTGCGGGCGCGCTCGTCGGGGTCGTCGGCGTCGACGGGCACGTACGCCGCGCCGGCGAGCAGGATGCCCATGATCGCGGTGTAGAGCGTGGTCGTTCCCGAGGCGATGCGGACGCCGACCCGGTCGCCGCGCCCGATCCCGTGGGCGGCCAGTTCGGTGGCCACCTCCTCGGCCGCGTCGGCGAACTCCGCGTAGGTCAGCACCTCGACGCCGTTGTCGAGCGCGTGGGCGTCACCGAAGGTCTCGACGGTGGCCCGGAACACGTCGACGAGCGTGCGGGCGGGGGGCGCGAGGTGCGCGCGGAGCTGCGACACGGGTGGGGGTCTCCTGGCGGGATTGCAGCGCTACAGATGTATCGCCAGCGATGCATCCTACCCCACAAGGGAGCCCGGGCCAGCGTGGCTGCCCGCAACCGGGCCATTGGTCACCTCCGGGGCCCCAACCTACACACCCGCTGCGGGTCGCCGGCGGCCGAACGCCGCGAACGATGAATAGACTGAGGAGAGTCCTCACCCTTGGAGCCTCGTTGAACCCCTCCCTCGGACTTCCCCTCTGGGTTGTGTCGCTTTCCCTCATCGCCGTCCTCGTCGGCTCGTTCGCGTTCGGTTCGATCGCGCGCTGGCTGCTGCGAAACCGGGCAACGCTCTCGACGACGGCTTCGGTCGTGATGTCGATCCTTGGCTCGGCGGTCGGGTTCACCCTCGCCTGGGCCATCAAGCCAGACGTCCTTCTGACCAGCCCCCTGGCCATCGCCCTCGCCCTCGGCGCCTCGGTGCTCGCGGTCGCCGCCTACGCCGGCGTCGCGGCACACCTGCAGCGCCCGCTGCGGGCGACCACCGCCGAGCTGGTGCGGGCGGGCGAGTCAGACCGGGTGGAGTTCAAGTCCACGGCGCGGGTGAACCTCCACACGGGAGCCAAGGACGACAAGATGGAGCAGGTGACGGCGAAGACCCTTGCCGCTTTCCTGAACGCCGACGGCGGCACGCTCATCATCGGCGTCGACGACGCCGGCACGCCGCTGGGCCTCGACCGCGACCTCGGGACCATGAAGGCCCCCGACCACGACCGCTTCCAGCTCTGGCTCCGCGACCTGCTGACCACGACACTCGGCCCCAACGCCGCCGCGCTGGTCGCCGTCGAGTTCGAGGCGCTGCCCGACGGCGACGGCGTCGCCCGCGACGTCTGCCGGGTGACGGCCGCGGCCTCCCCGCGCCCGGTGTACCTGCGCCCGAACAAGAACGCGGCACCGGAGCTGTGGGTGCGCACCGGGAACTCGTCGCGGCAGCTCGCCGTCGACGCCGCGAGCGAGTACGTGATGCACCGCTGGCCCCTTGGCCCGGGCGCCGGGATCGCGGCGCAGTTCCGCGCGGCGATCCGCTTCTCGCAGGGCCACTGATCGGGACACCGCGTCGCCCCGTGGCCACTGGCTAGACTGGCCCCCCGCTGAAGACCCTCGTGGCAAGGAGCACCATGTTCGATCCCACGAGCTGGGACGCCCCCTACGCCATCGTCGTCGCCGCGCTGTGGGTGATCGTGATGCTGCGCGCCAACGGGACCTACTGGCTGGGCCGCGGGATCGCGGCAGGCGCGCGGAGGACGAGGGCTGCGAGGCTCCTGGAATCCAAGCACTACGAACGCGGCGCCTCCTGGCTGAACCGTTGGGGCGCGCCTGCCGTGTCGCTTTCCTTCTTCACCATCGGCGTCCAGACCATGGTGAACCTCGCCGCCGGCGTGACCCGGATGCCGCTGCGCCGCTACCTGCCCGCCGTCGCCGTCGGGTGCGTCGCGTGGGCGTTCATCTACGGCACGGTCGGCTTCATGGGCTGGGTCGGCCTCCAGGAGCTGTGGGTCCGCTCCCCCGCCGCGGTGATCGTCGTGGGCGTCGTCGGGGTCGGCGCGCTCGCCTGGGCCGTGCTGTCGCGCGACAAGAAGCCCACGCCCGCTGGTTGATTTCGACGAGGTGGACGCCGAGGTCATCGGCGCACTGCTCGACGGCTTCACCTGCCCGTGGACCTTCTCCCGCGCGTTCGACACCGTGCTGGACACCGACGAGGCCTGGCGGGCCGTGGCGCGGCTGCCGGGGATCGACGGCGTCCGGACGGCGGGCTCGGCCCGTGCGCTGGAGCACGGGCTGGACGACCTGGTCCGGCGGGCCCGGGCGGATGCCCGGGTCGCGGCCCTGGTCGTGGCCGACGGTGAGCTGCACCCCGACCACGTGCCCTGGCTGGCCCGCGCGGGCGTCCGCCAGTTCCACGTCGCAGACCAGGTGCGCCCCGGTGGCTCGCGGAAGGCCTACGTCGATGAGGGCCTCGTCCGTTCCTGGCGGCGCCTGGTCGACACCGAGGTCGCCCACGCCCGCCGCTGAGTGGGGCGCGTCAGATCGAGTGGTGGTCCGGGTACCGCTCCGGCGGGGGCGGGGCGGGTTGGGGCCGCGGGTGCGCGGTCGGCCCGGGTTCGATGTGGACCACGGTCTGGGTGTCGGGGAACACCCGGGCGATGGCGGCCTCGATGTCGTCGGCCAGCCCGTGGCTGCGGGCGACGGTCCACAGGCCGGGCACGACCACGGTGGTCTGGACGAACCGTTGGCGCCCCGACTCGCGGGTGCGCAGGTCGCTGACCGTGACGCGGTCGTCGCCGATGACCCCGTCCATGGCGGCGCGGATGGCCGCGACCTCGTCGGCGGGGAGGGCGGCGTCCAGCAGGCCGACCGCGGAGCGGCGGACGAGCCGCGCGCCGGTCCACAGGATGTTGAGGCCCACCACGAGGGCGACCAGCGGGTCGATCCACAGTTGGGTCGGGAAGAGCAGCAGCAGGCCGATACCGATGATGACGCCGACGGTCGTCCACACGTCGGTCATCAAGTGGTGGCCGTCGGCCTCGAGGGTGATCGAGCGGTGCTTGCGCCCCTGGCGGATCAGCACGAGGCCGACGACGAGGTTCAGCACGGTGGCGAGGACCGACAGCAGCAGGCCGATGCCGATCTCCTCCAGCGGCTGCGGGTGCACGAACCGGTTGATCGCCGAGACGATGATGCCGGCTGCGGCGACGAAGATGAGGGCGCCCTCCACGAGGGAGCTCATGTACTCGGCCTTGCCGTGGCCGAAGTCGTGGTTGTGGTCGGCCGGCTTGCCCGAGACGGCCAGCGCCCACAGCGCGACGAGCGCGGCCACGAGGTTGACGATCGACTCCAGCGCGTCGGAGAGGAAGCCGACCGAGCCCGTGATCCAGGCCGCCGAGGCCTTGATGGCGACCGTGAGCACCGCGGTCACGACCGACAGCATCACGAACTTCATCAGGAACTTCGTCGACACCGTCTCCTCGGGTGTCGACACATTGCTCTGCATGGGGGACTCTTCCTTCCTCGCGGCGGGGCCGCTGGGGGCCGAGCCTCGAAAAGGTTAGTCCTGCCGGGAAGCCGGGTCCACGAGGTTGCCAATCGGGACCGTGGACTCCTCGACCCGGCCCACGTCGCCCGGCCACGCGGACGGGTCGCCGGTGGCGGCGGCGACGATCCCCGCGAGGCACGCCGGCCACACCGGCTCGGGCAGGTCGTCGAGCCCGGTCAGCGGCACCCAGGCGTGGCCGTCGAGGGTCACCTGCTCGTCAGCGGTGTGCCCGGCCGTGTCGACCTCGAACCGGGGGGTGGTCACGACGTAGAAGCACTCGGACTGCTCGCACACCTGGTCGGAGTACCCGTGCGCCGCGACCCGGCGCAGCACCGGCCCCACGAGGTCGGACGCCTCGACGACCAGCCCGGTCTCCTCCGCGAGTTCCCGGATCGCGGTCTGCTCCTCGGTCTCGCCGGGGTCCATCCCGCCGCCGGGCGTCGTCCACCAGCGCGAGCCCGGGACGCCGGGGTCGGTGTCGGCGAACAGCAGCACGTGCGTCCCGTCGGTCACGACGACCCGGACGCCGCGGCGCGTCTTGCGCGGCCGCAGTTCGGCCGGGACGGGGGTGAAGTCGCGTGAGCGGAAAGGCTCGCTCACAGGAACTGCTCCGGCTCCTCGCCGCGGCGCATCGCGTCGCCGACCACGAGCGGGACCGCGACGAACAGGATCAGGCACGCCAGCTGCGCCCACCCGGTCGAGGCGTCGTACCACCCCAGCGGGTCGAGGGCGCCCTGGTAGTCGAACATGCCGGCCATCCCGAGCAGGAAGCTGAGGAGGATCGAGCCAGTGAACATCCGGCCGACGATGCGCCGCCGGTACCGGATCCGGGTGGCCAGCACCGAGGCCAGCACGAGCATCGCCATCGAGAAGGGGAAGACGATCGCCCCGAGGCCGAGGCAGATCAGCACCGCGGGCGTCGTGTTGCGCAGCATCGTGCCCAGCGTCACCGGCTCGAAGGCACGCTGCGGCGGGGGCTGCTCCCACGGGGCCGGGCCGGCCTGGGGGAAGCCGCCCGGGTTCACCTGCGGCGGCGGCCAGGCCGGGGGAGGACCCGGGACATTGCTCGGCGCGGGGGCCACGCCGGGCGGGAACGGCTGGTCCGGCGCCCAGGCGGGCGGGGCCGGCCGGCCGAGGCCCTGCGGCGCGTGGGCGTGCCCCCATGCGGACGGCGTGGGTGCCGGCAGCGCGGGGAAGCCGTCCGGCCCCATCGGCGGCGGCTCGAGGGGCACCGGGTCGCCCTCGGGCGGGGGGAGCGTTGCGGGAGACCACGACATCATCGGCGTCGCGGCCACGTCGAAGGCCTCGTGTGGATCCCGCTCGGGGGCACTGGCCGGGACGAGCGCGTCGAGGGGTGGGGCGTCCGGGGCGGAGAAGCCGTGGGGCGGGGGAGCGACCTCGGCGCGCGGCGGGCGGGGCGCCGCGTCGGGCTCGGGGTCCGCGTGACCCAACTGCGGGGCGTCCGGCTCGACGAAGACGTCGGGGCGCTCGGTGGGCGCGTACTCGGGGCCGTCGGTCCAGTGGGCCACGGTTTCCCTCCCTCCGCGCGGTGCCCCCACAGGTTACCCGAGGCGGAGCGGTGGACACGGGTGCCGACTTGCGGGGGTCCGGTACGCTGGCACGGTCCGAGAGTGTGACCTGCCAGGAGTGTGTGAGATGCCGACCGGCCGCGTGCGGTTCTTCGATGCCGACAAGGGCTTCGGGTTCATCGCGAAGGATGGCGGGAGCGACGAGGTGTACGTGCACGCCTCCGCGCTGCCCGCGGGCGTGCCGACCCTCAAGAAGGGCCAGCACGTCGAGTTCGGGGTGATCGACGGACGCCGGGGCGAGCAGGCCATCTCGGTGCGCCTCCTGGAGGCCCCCGTGTCGCTGTCGAAGGCGCAGCGCAAGTCGCCCGACACGATGGCCGTCATCGTCGAGGACCTGATCAAGATGCTCGACTCGATCGGCAACGGCTACCGCCACCACCGGCACCCCGACGCGAAGCACGCCGCGAAGACGGCCCAGGTCCTGCGCGCCGTCGCCGACGAACTGGAGCTGTGAGCGTGACCGTCCCCACCGTCAAGGCGCCCCGGGCGAAGGCCCCCGAACTCGACGCCGCGTGCGCCGAGGCGGTCGACCTCGCGCGGGCCGCGGCCGAGGGCCGCGCCGACGTGGCGGGGGTCGGTGACCACCTGGGCGTCGTCGCCGAGGGCGCGCGCGTGGCCACCCACTACTTCGAGGTCCTGCACCCCGGCTACACCGGGTGGCGCTGGGCCGTGTCCGTGGCGCGCGCCTCGCGCGCCCGGGTCGTGACGGTCAGCGAGGTCGTCATGCTGCCCGGCGAGGGCGCGCTCGTCGCCCCCGCGTGGGTGCCGTGGTCCGACCGGATCCAGGCGGGCGACGTCGGCCCTGGCGTGCTCATGCCGACGTCCGACAACGACCCCCGCGTCGAGGCCGGCTTCACCGGCGGCGACACCGCGCGGGACGCCGATCCGGCCGAGTGGGCCGCCACCCGGGCCGTCGTGGCCGAACTCGGCCTGGGCCGCGAGCGCGTGCTGAGCGTCTACGGGCGCGACGAGGCCGCCGACCGCTGGGTCGAGGGCGAGGGCGGCCCGCACAACGCGATGACCAAGCAGGCGCCCGGCAACTGCCTGGACTGCGCCTACTTCGTGCGGCTCACCGGTTCGCTCGGCCGCCAGTTCGGCGTGTGCGCGAACGAGTTCTCCCAGCGCGACGCCCAGGTCGTCACGGTCGACCACGGCTGCGGCGCCCACTCCGACGTCGTCGAGCCCCAGCGCGGGGTCGACCTGCCGCGTCCGGTGTGGGACACCATCACGACCGACGACCTGCTGTTCGACTGACCGCCGGCCGCGAGACGGCGCGATCCATCGGTGGCGATGGGCCCTAGGCTGCGTGCCATGTCTTCCAGCACCACAGCCCCGGCACCTGCGCGGTCCGGGCTCGACTCCTACTTCGGCATCTCGCGCCGCGGGTCGAGCATCGCCCAAGAGGTCCGCGGCGGCCTCGTCACGTTCTTCACGATGGCCTACATCATCGCGCTGAACCCGCTGATCATCGGCACCACGCCCGACAAGGACGGGAACCTCGTGAGCGGCCTGTCGGCCGCCGACCCGGCCAACATCGGGCCCACGATCGCCATGGTCGCGGCCGCGACGGCCCTGATCGCCGGCATCATGACGATCCTCATGGGTGTCGTCGGGCGGTTCCCGCTGGCGCTCGCCACCGGCCTCGGCCTCAACGCGATGCTCGCCTACGTGATCGCCCCGCAGGTGACCTGGCCGCAGGCCATGGGCCTGGTCGTGTGGGAGGGCATCATCATCCTCGTCCTGGTGCTGACGGGGTTCCGTGAGGCCGTCTTCCGCGCGGTCCCGCGCCCGCTGCGCACCGGCATCGCCGTCGGCATCGGCCTGTTCATCACGCTGGTCGGCCTGGCCGACGCCGGCATCGTCCGCCCGGGCAACCCGCTGCTGCAGCTGGGCGTCAACAACCACCTGCTCGGCTGGCCGATGGCCGTGTTCATGCTCGGACTCATCGTGCTGGTGCTGCTGTTCGTGCGCCGCACGCCCGGCGCCATGCTGATCACCATCGTGGGCATGACCGTCGTGGCCGTCATCCTCGAGGCCGTGCTGAAGGTCGGGGCGAAGCTCCCCGACGGCACCAACCCGACCGGGTGGATGCTCAACGTCCCGGCGATCGAGGGCTCCTTCTTCAGCCTGCCGGACCTCTCGCTGCTCGGCCGCGTCGACCTCTTCGGCGCGTTCACCGTCGGCCCCGAGGTGACGATCGCCATGCTGATGACGGTCTTCGCCCTGCTGCTGGCCGACTTCTTCGACTCGATGGGCACCATCGTGGCGGTGGGCGCCGAGGGCAACCTGCTCGGCTCCGACGGCAACCCCGAGCGCACCCGCGAGATCCTCGTCGTCGACTCGGTCGCCGCGATCGCCGGTGGCCTGGGCTCGGTCTCGTCGAACACCTCCTACATCGAGTCGGCCGCCGGTGTCGGTGAGGGCGCCCGCACCGGTTTCGCGTCCGTCGTGACCGGCATCGCCTTCCTGCTCAGCCTGTTCCTCGCGCCGCTGGTCAAGCTCGTCCCGTCCGAGGCCGCCGCGCCCGCGCTGGTGTTCGTCGGCTTCCTGATGCTGAGCCAGGTCATCCACGTCGACTGGACCGACCCGGAGGAGGGCTTCCCCGCCTTCATCACGATGATCGCCATGCCGTTCACCTACTCGATCACGGTGGGCATCGGCGCCGGCTTCATCTTCTACGTCCTCATCAAGCTCGCCCGCGGCAAGGCGCGCGAGGTGCACCCGCTGCTCTACGTGGTCGCGGCCGCCTTCGTGCTCTTCTTCGCCGAGGGCGTGATCGGCGCGCTGATCAGCTAGTCGGGGCGGTACCACACGACGAGGTCGGGCGCGGGGCGTCCGGCCTCGTCGGCGCTTGCGGCCCAGACCGGGAACCCGGCCAGCCACTGGGTGATGCGCCGCGCCAGCGGGGCCGCGGACGGGGCCAGATCCGGCAGCGCCGCGGTCCACGCGGACGCCATCGCCTCGGCCCGGTCGCGGCGGAGGTACCCGTCGGCCATGCCGGGCAGCTTCTTCACCGGGATGCCGGTGGGCCGGTCGAACAGCTGGCGCAGGCCGAAGCGGCTGGGCAGCCCCGCGGAGGCGAGCGCGAAGTCCAGGTCGTCGATCGTCCGGTCGTCGGCGGGCAGCGCCAGGCTGTCCCAGGCGGTGTCGGCGATCACGGCGTCCACGAGCGCCCACGCCGCGGTGCGCCGGTCGGGCGGGACCTCGCGCCCGTGGGCCACGTCGTCGACGTCGCGACCGGTGGGGATCTCGGGTCGCACGACGGGGGCGCCGACCGCCTGCCGGCTGAACGGGCCCAGCTTCGACAGCAGGCTGCCCCGGCCCGGCCGGTCCTCGGGCGGCCACGTCGCCAGGGCGAGCGACCGCAGCCGCCCGACCGCGGCGTCCGTGCCCGCGAAGGCGTCCCGCAGCTCGTCGATCCCGATCGCGTGGAGGCTCACCGTGCCCATGGGTCCAGCCTTGGCCATGGGGCCGCGATGGGCAAGGGGGGCGGGGCCGTGCGGATAGACTGGCCGGGTGAGGCTCAAGGCGCGCAACCGCATTGTGACCGGCGCGTTGCTGCTGCTGGTCCTGCTCGTGGTTTTCGGCGCCCTGCTCAGCGGCGCCCCGCCCGCCCGCGCGGCCGAGGCGTTCACCCTCGAGGGCCGCGCCGCGCCGCTCGGTATGGCCACCGACCACGCGCGCGACCGCTACTGGGTGCTGGAGAGGGCCTCCGGGCGCCTGCAGATCACCGCGATCGGCGCCGACGGCATGGTCCAGGGCCGGATGAGCTCCCGGGACACCGTGTCCAGCGCGCAGGGGCTGGCCTTCTGGGACGGCGAGGCGTGGGTCGGTGACATCGGCGGGCGCCGCGAACAGGTGGTCGTCCTCCGCATCACCGAGCCGTGGCCGGGCACCGAGATCCGCAACGCCGTGCCCTACGCGCTGACCTACCCCGACGGCCGCCACGACGCGGCCGCGCTGCTGGTGGACGGGGACCACCGCCTGCACGTCGTCACCCGGGGCGAGGGCGCCGGCGTCTACCGGGCGCCCGCGGACCCCTCGTCGAGCGGTCCCAACGCCCTCGAACGCGTCGCCGACGTGCCGTCGGCGGAGATCACCGACGGCGTGGTCCTCCAGGACGGTCGCTGGGTGCTGCGCGACGCCACGACCCTCTACACGCTCGACCCGGCGTCCCTCGCGGTCGTCGACGAGTCCGCGATCGGGGTCGAGGAGCGGGGGCGCAGCGTCACCGAGTCCCTGACCCTGGGTTCGGTGCTGACCGCGCTCGGCCCGGCCGGCGAGGTGACCAGCACCGCGGTGCCCGGTCCGACGCCCTCGGCGTCCCCGACGGCCCGCCCCGTGCGCACGGTCGCGCCCCCCGCCGAGGCCGGCACGCCCGACCCCACCCGCACCTTCGAGCAGACGGGCACCACGACCGCGATGACCGCGGCGCTCGTGCTGGCGGGGCTGGCGGCCGTGGTGGTGTTGTTCCGCCGTTGAGGATCGCGGCTAGGGTGGTGGGCGTCCGCGCGGTCGTCGCGTGGCCGGCGGAGCTGGGAGGGGGCGCTGGGTGAGCGACCTGATCGACACCACCGAGATGTACCTGCGCACGGTGTACGAGCTCGAGGAGGAGGGCGTCCCGCCGCTGCGCGCGCGCATCGCCGAGCGCCTGGCCCAGAGCGGCCCCACCGTCAGCCAGACCGTCCAGCGCATGGAGCGCGACGGCCTGCTGCGCGTGGCCGACGACCGGACGATCGAGCTCACCGAGGTGGGTCGGGCCAAGGCCACGTCGGTCATGCGGAAGCACCGGCTCGCCGAGGTGCTGCTCACCGAGGTCATCGGCCTCCCGCTGGAGCTGGTCCACGAGGAGGCGTGCCGGTGGGAGCACGTGATCTCCGACGCGGTCGAGGAGCGCATCGTCGCCATCCTGGACGCACCCTCGCGCTCGCCCTACGGCAACCCCATCCCCGGCCGGGGGGCGATCGGGCCCTCGGGGCCGGAGGCCGACGGCGTCCGCACGCTGGCGTCCGCGCTCGCCGGCACGGGGGAGGGCTCGGTCGTCGTGGAGCGCCTCACCGAGGTCATCCAGTCCGACGCCGAGCTGATCGCGCTGCTCCAGGAGGCCGGCGTCCGACCCGGGCGCACCGTCAACGCCGAACTCGACGGCACCGTCCTGCGCCTGGTGGGCGAGGGCGGGGTGCCCCACACCGTCGAGGCCGAGGTGGCCCACCACCTGTTCGTCCGCAGCTGATGTCCGCGCTGCTCGACGCCGCGCTCCTGCGCCCGCTCCTCGACGGGCACTGGTACGACGCGCTGTCGGCGGTGCTCGACGCCGAGGTCCGGGCCGGCCACGGCACCCCCGACCTCATCCGCGCGCGCGACCTGGCGACCGCGGCCAAGCGGGTGCTCGACCTGGACGCCGAGGACTTCGGCGCCATCGCCGCCGCCTTCCCGCGGGCCGAGTGGCGCGACGAGCTGAACGGGGCCTGCTTCCCCGCCGAGCCGCGCAGCCCCGAACGGGGCGCCCTGGGCTCGCTGGTGCCCCTGTACGAACTCATGCTCGAGGTCCTCGACCTGCGGGCCCTGCGCCACGAGCCGCTGCAGGTCGTCGTGACGGCGCACCTGATGGCCGAGTACCTGCCCCAGCTGGCCTGGGAGTCGACGCTCGGCCACGCGGGCGACCCACTCCGCCTGCGCGAGGACGTGGGGGAGCGCTGGGGGTCCGACGACCCGGCGTGCGCCCACTCGTCACCCCTGCGCACCACCGCGCGGCGGGCCTTCCACGCCTGCTCCGGCGACCTGGCCGGCTACACCGCCTACCTCGACCGCTTCCACAGCCGGCAGGGGACCGCGCTCGCGATCTGCGCGATGCACCACCTCGCCACCGAGGCGGGCGAACGACCGGACGCCGGCGACACCTGCCCGAACCCGTGCCGCTGGGCGCTGCGTGGGACGCGGGAGGAGCAGCGCGACCTCGACGCCCGCGTCCGCCTCGCCCTGCTGTACGAGGAGTCGCCGATCGTCGCCCTGCGCCACCACGCGCCGGTCGGGCACTTCTTCGGCGTGCCCAGCACGTCCGAGATCTCGGCGGCCTGGCTGGCCACGTGGGAACGGCTCGCGACGCCGTGGCCGGACGGCGGCAACCCGCTGCTGCTGCCGGACGCCGTGCCGGGCCGCCCGGACGACACCGAGGCCCTGCCCGGGTTGTCCGCGCTGGTCTCGGCCGTCGCCGGGCGCACGATCGGACCGGGACGGCTGCTGCGCGACATCGGGCTCGAGATCGGCCACTCGATCGGGTCACTGGAGGGGGCATCGTGAAGAAGGGCTTCGACTGGGGCGCCTACCTGGCGGCCTTCCACACGGCGAGGCCGGGCATCACCGAGGAGGTGCTGTCGCGCACGCTGTCGGGTGGCCACACCTCCTACCGCTGGCTCGCCCGCGCGGTGTCGCCGCGGGCGCAGGTCGTCGTCGACCTGGCGTGCGGGTCCGGCGCGATGGGCCGCGAGCTCGCCCTGGCGGACCGCACGGTGCTCGGCGTCGACCTCGCCGAGTCCGAGCTGCGGCTGGCCGACGCGCGCGGCGACGGGCCGTTCATCTGCGCGGACGCGCTGAACCTGCCGTTGGCCGACGCGTCGGTGGACGCGGTCGTCTCGTCGATGGGGGCGGTGGTGATCCAGCCGGCCCGTGCCCTGTTCACCGAGGTCGGACGCGTGCTCAAGCCGGGCGGCATCTTCGCGTTCACCGCGCCGACCGTGCTGCCGCTGCACCCCCGCGACCTGGTCACGTCCCTGGGCGTGGTGGGACGTCTCAGGTCGCTGCCGCGGTTCCCCGGCCCCACCGAGATCACCGGCTACAAGGACGCCCTGATCGGCACCGGGCTGCGCAAGGTCGAGGACGCGCGCGAGCGCTACCACTTCGAGGTCGCCACCCCCCAGGACGCCGAGGTCATCGTGTCGGCCCTCTACCTGCCGACCACGTCGGCCCGGCGCCGCGCGGCGGCCGTCGAGTGGCTCGTCGACCGGACGACCAAGGAGGGGCCCGTCCGCATTTCGCTGGCGATGCGCCGCTTCGTGGTACTGAAGCAGCCGGTGGCCACCCGCGGCCCGGAGTTGTAGCCACCCGGGAATGCCTCGCCCGCCCGCGGTGTTGAGGGAGGGTATCTACGAGAGGATCCATGCCATGGCCACCGTCGAGCTGACTGCCGAGAACTTCGCCAGCACGATCGAGAACTCCGACACCCTGTTCATCGACTTCTGGGCCGCTTGGTGTGGCCCGTGCCGCATGTTCGCCCCCGTCTTCGAGGGCGCCGCGGAGAAGCACGCCGACGCGACCTTCGCCAAGCTCGACACCGAGGCCCAGCAGGAGATCGCGGCCGCGCTCGAGATCCAGTCGATCCCGACCCTGATGGCTTTCCGCGGCGGCGTCCTCGTCTACCGCGAGGCCGGCGCCATGAACGCCGCGGGCTTCGACCAGCTCGTCGAGGCCGTCAAGGCCCTCGACGTCGAGGAGGTCCGCCAGCAGGCCGCTGCCGCGCAGGCCGCCCACGAGGCCGGCGGCCACGCCGACCACGACCACGGCGACCATCAGCACTGAGTCTCCGGTCCGACGCCCCTCACCCCCACCCGCTCCCTCGGGTGGCAGGGTGGGGGCGTCCGGCGTCTCGGGCAACCGGGCGGGCGGGAATGAACTGGCCGCCCAGTGAGTTGAAGAATCAACTACTTCGAGAGGCACGTCATGGATCTCCAGTTCGGGCTCGACACCTTCGGTGACGTCACCGTCGACGGCGCGGGCAAGCCGCTCACGCAGGCCCAGGTGATCCGCGACGTCGTGGCCCAGGGCGTCCTTGCCGACTCCCTCGGCGTCGACTACTTCGCCATCGGGGAGCACCACCGCCCCGACTTCGCCGTCAGCGCGCCTGACACGGTGCTGGCTGGCCTCGCCACCGCGACCGGGAGGATCCGCCTCGGGTCGGCCGTCGTGGTGCTGTCGTCGGACGACCCGATCCGCGTGTACGAGCGCTTCGCCACCATCGACGCGCTCAGCGGCGGGCGGGCCGAGCCCGTGCTGGGCCGCGGGTCTTTCATCGAGTCCTTCGGGTTGTACGGCTTCGACCTGGCCGACTACGAGAAGCTCTTCGAGGAGAAGCTCGAGGTCTTCTCGCTGCTGCGCGAGGAGGGCCGGGTCACCTGGACGGGCACCTACCGGACGCCCCTTGCCGATGTCGACGTGTTCCCCAAGACCGAGGGCGGACGCATGCGCTCCTGGGTCGCGGTCGGCGGATCGCCGCAGTCGGTCGTCCGCGCCGCCCACCGCGGGTTCGGGCTGCAGCTCGCGATCATCGGCGGCCCCGCCCAGCGCTTCAAGCCGTTCGCCGACCTGTACCGCCGCGCGGTGGACGAGTTCGGCGTGACGACCGAGATGCCCGTCGCCGTACACAGCCCCGGCCACGTCGCCGAGACGGACGAGCTGGCGGCCGAGCAGTTGTTCCCCCACTTCAAGGCCCAGCGTGACCGCATCGGCCGGGAGCGGGGCTGGGGGGCCATGGGGTCCGACGAGTTCACCAACGAGATCGAGCACGGCGCGCTGTACGTCGGGTCGCCGGAGACGGTGGCGGCCAAGATCGCCGCGACCGTGCGCGAACTCAAGGTCGACCAGTTCGACCTGAAGTACGCCAACGGGCCCATGCCGCACAGCCAGCTGATGAAGTCCATCGAGCTGTACGCCACGCGCGTCGTCCCGCTGGTGCGGGAGATGCTGGCCTGACGCTCGGCGACGAGCCCACCGTGCACGGTGGCAACGGAACCGTCCGGGGGTCGGGACCTCAGCGGGCCAGGAGTCCGCGGGTCGGGACGGTCCACAGGCCCTCGCCCTGGACTCCCCATCGCTGGAGCAATGCGTTCGCTGCCAGGATCCCGGTCGTTGCGGCGCGCTCCATCAGCGCCACGGGATAATCGCTGCGCACCCAGTCCCCGGCCAGGACGAGCCAGGAGGCAGGTGTCTCCACCCCCGGACGGTCGTTCCACGGGGATGGGGTGATGAGGGTGCAGTCGTCCTGAACCAGCACCTCGCGGTGCAGCGTCCCCATGTGCGCTGTTTCGGGGAAGACCCGGTGCATCTCGCTGGTCAGGTGCTGGACGAGGCGGTCGGTCGAGCCCTCGTTCCCGAGAACGTCCGGGTCGCACGCGTAGGCGTGCAGTTCCACGACGGATCCTCCGTGTGCCCGGCTCCAGGCGGCGGCTCCTGCCTCGAAGCGTTCCAGCACCGAAACGTTGTCGAGCGCGCCGTAGCCGCTGGTGCCCAGGAAGGCGGGGCGCTGGGGGGCGACCAGCGCATCGAGCCACAGCCGCACCACGGCAAACGGGGGTGCGTTGACCGTCTCGGCGACCCGGCGCGTGAACGCGTCCATCGGCCCAGAGGGGTCGCCGATGCCGGCCACCAGGGAGCGGGCAGTGCGGGGGTCGGTGGCCAGGACGACGGCGTCCGCCTCGATGAGCTCGCCGTGGTTGGTCCGGGCTCCGGTCGGGCCGATGGTGCTCACGCGGACGCCGGTGCGTACCTCCACGCCGAGTCGGGCCAGGTAGTGGCCGAGGGGTTGCCACAGGGCGGTGTCGTAGTCGTCGTCGGGGACGTCGAACAGGAGTCCTTCGGCCGAGCCCATGAAGTAGGTGTGGAACATGGCGACCAGTTCGCCGGCGGCGAAGTCGTTCGGATCGGCGAAGAAGGAGCGTGCGAACACCTCGAGGGCGAGGTCGCGTGCGTCGGCGGGGAAGCGCAGTCGGTCCAGGAACGCGGCGGCCGATTCGCCGTCGTAATGGCTGTAGGTGTCGGGGAAGCGGACGCGCAACAGCTCCAGGGCGGCGGGTACGTCGACCTTCGCCAGGGACGCGAGTGTGAATGAGGGGCTCCGGGCGACAAACCCCATGACGCTGAACGGTGGCGTCCTGGGGATGTTGTTGAAGGAGTCCCGCATTCCGTCGGGACGCTGCAGTGGGTAGTCGCGTATCGGGATCAGCCGTGCCAGGTCGGGGTCGGGTCGGCGCAGCACCGCTCGTAGGTTGTAGTACTGGCGGAAGAAGGCGTGGAAGCCGCGACTCATGGTGCGTCCGTCCTCGAGCGGCCACGCGGCGACGCGTCCGCCGAGTCGGGGTGATGCCTCCACCAGCGTCACTCGGACTCCGCGTTCGGCCAGGATCGTGGCGGCCGACAGGCCGGCGATGCCGCCTCCGACGACGACGACCTTCGCTTCGCCCGTCAGGCGCTCGGCACCGGAGGGACCGGGGTGGTGGACGGCGCGCCGATCGCGGCCGGGGCGGGCGGGTCGCTTCATGCGGTCTCCTGGGGCTTGCGGGCCATGTAGAGGTGGAGGATGCCGTTTTGCCAGCCGGGCACACTCCGGGTGGCGATGTCCACGAAGCCGGCGGTGTGGAGCTGCTTCATGAATTGCGTCGGTGTGTCGAACTCCATCACGCTGCGCCAGAGGTAGGTGTACAGCGAGGGGTTGCGGTCGAGCAGGGCTCCGAGCGGGATGATGACCAGCCAGCTCACGATGCTCCACACCAGTTGCGCGCGGAATCGCTCGCGCACGGAGTACTCGACGACGGTCAGGGTGCCGCCGGGTGTGAGCAGCGCCTGGATCTCCGCCAGTGCGTCTCGGCGTTGAGCGGGCGTGAGGTTGCGGAAGAGATAGGCCGACAGGATGCCGTGGTGGGTTCCGGGCTGCCACGCTTGGGTGTCCAGCGCGCCGGCGGTGGCCTCGGCGAAGGTGACCGACGCAGGCCAGTGTTTGGCGCGGGCGCGGCTGAGCATCCCGGGGGAGGCGTCCAACCCTTGGATGTGGGTGTCGGGTGGGGCTGCGTCCACCAGTGCTCGGGTGGATGCTCCCGAACCGCAGGCGAGGTCGAGGAGGCGCCATGGTCCGGGCTGGCCGCGCAGCGTGTCCACCAGTGATGCGGCTGCCCTGCGCAGATGGGCGTGGTAGCCGGGGTTGAGGGCGACCATGAGGTCGTAGTGCCGCGCCCCGCGGTCGAACGCTGCTCGGGTGCTCATGGTTGCTGGTGGCGGTCCACGCGGCCTCGGACGCCCGCCCAACGCGAGGGGCGTAGCGCGCCGACTGCGGCTTGGCGACCGAACAGGGCCAGCTTCTCGTGGGCGGGTACCCGGATGCGTCCGTTGAAGACGTCGTAGTCGGCCGCTTCGATCCGGTCGAGGATCCGTTGGTACAGGGTAAGGGCGGTGCCAACGCAGCGGCGCGAGGCTTCGGGCAGATAGGGCAGGCCATCGGCTGCGTGGGCGTACAGCGTGCGGTTGCGGTCCACCTGCTCGGCCATGAACGTGCGCCACTGCGGCGTCACCTGGCGCAGGTGGGGGTCGGCGCCGTGCCTGGCGAGCTCGTCCTGGGGCAGGTAGACGCGGCCACGGCTGAGGTCCGCGTCGACGTCACGCAGGAAATTGGTGAGTTGAAAGGCCAATCCCAGAGAGCGTGCGTGGTCGCGGGCAGCGTCGCTGGTGGGTTCCAGGACGGGCAGCATCATCTCTCCGATGACGGCCGCCGAGCCCTCCATGTAGCCGTCGCGGAGCGCGGGCCACGTGGGCCAGGTGGAGTGGGTCAGGTCGAGCGCCATGGCGTCGAAGAACCGCTCGAAGCACTCGGGGTCGGTGCCGCGTCGCCGCAAGCTGTCGATCACCGAGGCCATCACCGGTTCGTCTGAGGTGCCGCGGGCCAATGCCGCGAAGAACCAGGCGCGGAACGCGTCGAGACGCTCCGTCGGGGTGCCGTGGGCCGGCACCGATGGGTGGGGGGTCTTGTCCGGCTCGTCGACGATGTCGTCGGCCAGCCGGCACAGCGCGTAGACCGCGTGCACGTCCCGGCGCTGGGGTGGGGGCAGGAGCAGGGCGCCCCAGTAGTACGTGGTGCCGTGCTCGCGGGTGAGGCGTGCGGCGGTGCGGTACCCGTCCTCCAGCAGGGTGCTCACCAGGTCATCTCCGCAACGCGTCGGGCGGCGAGCTTCCCGGAGATGAGCACCATGGGGATACCCACACCGGGGGTGGTGCTCGACCCGGCGAAGACCAGGCCCTTCACGCGCTTGTCGACGTTCTTGGCGCGGAAGGGGCCGGTCTGGCGGAACGTGTGGGCGAGCGCGAACGGGGTTCCCGCTGCCATGCCCTGCGCCAGCCAGTCCTGGGGAGTGACCAACTCCTCGGTCACGATGTCGGTGGGGTAGCCCCAGCGTTGCAGGTCGGTGAGCATGCGTTCGCGCAGGCGGGGGCCTTCGCTGGGCCAGTCGAGCCGGCCCACCTCCAGGTTGGGGGTGGGTTCCAGGACGTAGAGGCTGGTGCAGCCCTCGGGTGCCGCGTCGCGGTCGTGCAGGGACGGGACGGCCACGAAGCGGGAGGGGTCGGCCATGGGAAGTCCGCGCCGGAGCAGGTCGTCGAAGGCGTCGTGCCACTGCTGCCCGAAGTGGATGTTGTGGTGGGCGGCCTCCGGCGGTGGGGCGCCCTTGACGCCCAGGTGCCACACCACGCACGAGGGGGAGTAGCGCCCCCGCGCGGCGACGCGGGGCGTGGGGACCTCGGGGAGGAGCTCTTCGTAGGCGACCGGGAGGTCCAGCGTGCAGACCACGGCATCCGCGTTCAGGCGTTCTCCACCGGCCAGCCGCACGCCGGTGGCTCGCCCCTGCGCGCAGGTGATGCGGTCCACGGTGGCCCCGTAGTGGAACTCGACCCCGGCGTCCATGGCGGCCTTCGCCATCGCATCGGGGACCGCGCGCATGCCTCCTTCCGGGAACCAGACGCCCTCGACCGAGTCCATGTAGGTGATGACGGCGTACAGCGCCAGCGCCTGGGCGGGCGCGAGGCCGGCGTACATCGCCTGGAAGCTGAAGATGCGGTGGAGGCGCGGGTCGGAGAAGCGGCGCTCGATGGCGGGACCGAGGCGGTCGAAGCCGCCCAGCGCGACCAGACGGGCGGCCGCGACCGGGTTGCGCAACAGGTCGGTCGGGCGGTCGAAGTTCACGTCGATGAAGTGGGGCAGTTCAGCCAGGTACAGCTTGCGCAGCCAGACGACGAACTCCTCGTAGGCGGCGGCGTCGACCGACCCGCACTCGCGGGCGATCTCGGCGCGCATCGCCTCCACTCCGTGGCGCACGTGCAGGGTGGAGCCGTCGTCGAAGCACGCACGATAGGCCGGGTCGAGCAGCTGCATCGTCAGGTAGTCGTCCGCGCGGCGACCCACCGCCCGGAAGGCCTGGTCGAGCAGGTCCACCATGGTGAAAACGGTCGGGCCGGAGTCGAAGGTGAACCCGTCGCGCTCGATGCGGCCGCTCCGCCCCCCGGGCACAGCAGCACGCTCGAGCACCGTGACGTGGTGACCCTGCCCCCGCAGGTGCAGCGCAGCGGACAGGCCGGACAGGCCGGCTCCGATGACGAGTACGTTCATGCGTCCCTCCAGGCGATGGCGCGGGCCGCGGATCGCAGCCCCTCGATGCCGGCTTCGGTGAGCTGGCCGTGGGCGAGGCAGGCGTCGGCGCGTGCCACGGCGTCCTCAATCATGGTTTCGATGTCGTCGCGGACGCCGGTGGATATCAGGGCATCACTCACCACGGTGACGTCGCCCGGGCGAAGATCCACGGTCCCGAGGCGGGTGAGCGCCTCGCGGGCGGGACCGTCCAGGCGCTCGAAGGCCAGTGCGAGGATCACCGTGGCCTTGCCCTCGGCCAGATCGTCGCCAGCCGGCTTCCCGGTGAGCGCCGGGTCGCCCCAGATCCCCAGCTGGTCGTCACGCAGGGCGAAGGCGCGGCCGATGTGCTCCCCCCATTGCTGCAGTGCGGCGCACGTGCCCTCCTCGGCGTCCGCAGCGAGCGCGCCCAACTGCAGGGGGCGCTCGATGGTGTACATGCCCGACTTGAGCCGGGCGATGTGCTCGGCGTGGGCAAGGTCACGTCGACCTGCCGCGGCGCCGGTGAGATCGGCGCGTTGCCCGACCATCAGCTCGACGCAGAGCTCGAACCACAGGCGGCGCAGTCGGAGGGGGAGCGGCTGGACAAGGCTGTCGGCCAGCGTGTGCGCCAGGTCACCCAAGAGTATGGCGAGGTTGACCCCGAAGGCGTTGGGCTCACCGTCGGCGCCCGCCTGCCGGTGCCATTCGGCGGCCTCGACGTGTGCGGCTGGCATCCCGCGACGTGACCCCGACTCATCCATGATGTCGTCGTGCACCATGGCGAACAGGTGCAGGGTCTCCAGGGCCGCGGCGATCCGGATCAGCCCCGGATAGTCGGGGCCGGCGATGTCACCGCCGGCCGCCACGAAGGCCCAGTGGAGCATGGTGGCGCGCAGGCGCTTGCCGCGCCCCACGAGCAGGCGTTCGAGCCAGGCCGGCAGGTCGTCAGGGAGCACCTCGACGCCCTCGGCACGGTTGATCCGCTCCCAGGTGCCGGCCAGGTCGCGCAAGGTGGTGGTCAGCAGCCCGTCCACGCGGTCGACGAAATCCGTGGGCGAAGGGGCCGGGGTGCACGAGGCGCCCTCGAGCGCGAGCGCGACGCGGGGCACCTGGAGGACGCTCCACGGGCTGTACACAGCGGGGGTGGCGGTGATCGCGGCCACCAGGTCCTCCCACCTCACCCAAGCGTGCTCAGCGACCTCGTCCGGGTCGGGGGCGACGCGGGAGGAGGAGACGTGGCCGATGAAGACGGGGCAGAACTCGTTCTCCACGATTCCGCTGGCGTCCACTGCCCGATAGCGGAAGTCGGGCACCGCCGGGAGCAGCTCGGTGACCTCTAGGCCCAGTTCCTCCCTCACGCGCCGCCGGGCCGCTGCCTCGATGTCCTCGCCCGGAAGCGGGTGCCCGCAGCAGCTGTTGGTCCACACGCCCGGCCAGGTGGCCTTGTGGAGGGCACGCCGCGTGATCAGCACCCGGCCCTCGGAATCGAACAGGTACGTGGAGAAGGCGAGGTGGAGCGGGGTCTGGCGAGTGTGGACACTGCGCCGGTCGGCGGCGCCGACGGGCTGGCCCTGCTCGTCGAGAAGCACGACTTCGTCGGCGACGGCGACGGCAGGTTCGCGCGGCGAGTCTTGCCGGACGGGCATCTGGAGTTCCAAGGTTCGTCCAATCGTGCGCGGTCGCTGTCCGGGGGAACACCACATCGTTGCAGAAAGCATCCTGTCCACTCCACCCCCCGCGTCGCCACTCTAGTTCAGAGAATGAAGGAAATAACCCCTCCAAAGAAGGATCGCCCGACGCCGCTCGGGTGCGGCTGGGTCTGGGGTCAGATCACCTAGAGTGGCGGGGACACCCATGGAGGAGTGTGATGGAGCCGGACCCTGGCCACCGCAAGGTGCACCGCCCCGGAGAGAGCGCCGGGCCCCGCATCGAGCGCCGGGGCCGTACCGTTCGCGTCCGATCGCTCGAGGCCGCCAGACAGGTGCTGCGGGCGCGTCAGCGCACGACCCAAGCTGGGTTCACCGCCGAGTCCATCCCGCAGGGCGTCCTGAAGCACCATCCCATCCTCATGTCGGACGGTCCGCTCCACGACCAGCAGCGCACGAAGGTGGCCCGCTTCTTCGCCCCCTCCGTGGTGCGCGAGCGGTACACCGGCCTGATGGAGTCGTGCGCCGAGCGGATCGTCGCAGAGGCCGTGTCCTCACCTCGGTGCCGACTCGACGACCTCGCCCTGTTCTACTCCGTGGAGGTCACTGCCCAGGTCGTCGGGCTGACCGGCTCCGACGTGCGCTCGATGGCGCGTCGCCTGGTGACGTTCTTCAACCAGCCACCCTTCGACCTCGACCAACCGGGCCTGGGGCGTACCCGCCGGCAGTGGATGCAGGCGGCGGTCAACGGTCTCGTGCCGCTGGTCCGCTTCTACGTCGCCGACGTCCGGCCCGCCGTCCGGGCTCGCCGCCGGGAGCCCGCCAACGACGTCATCAGCCACCTCATCGCGGAGGGTTACACCGACACCGACATCCTTGTCGAGTCCGTGACCTACGGGACCGCAGGCATGGTCACCACGCGCGAGTTCATCTGCATGGCTGCCTGGCACCTCCTGACCGATGACTCCCTTCGGGGCCGGTTCCTCGAGGGCGAGCAGGAGGAAAGGCTTGCGATCCTGAACGAGGTCATCCGGCTGGAGCCCGTCGTCGGCCACCTGTACCGCCGTGTCCACGAGGGTTTCACCATCCGCGACCGGGACACCCAGGTGGCGCTGGAGCCCGGGGACCTCGTCGACGTCCACGTCCGCAGCACCAACACCGACCTCGACGCGGTCGGCGACCAGCCGTTGAACGTGTGTCCGGATCGACAGAGGGCCCGCGGCGTCGACCCGGCCGGGATGACGTTCGGTGACGGGGCCCACAAGTGTCCTGGCCAACCGCTGGCGTTGCTGGAGGCCGATGCCCTGCTCGTGCGCCTCTTGGCGCGCGAGGTCCGGATCGTGCGGGAACCTTCGATCGAGTGGGATGACCTGATCGAGGGGTACACACTGCGCGACTTCGAACTCCAGGTGCGGTGAAGCCCCGCACGGGGGCGAGCGGGGCCGCCGCACGCAGCGGCCGGGCCCGCCATTCACCGCCCGAACGTCGCCGCCACCAGCCGACGTTGGGCCTTCCCGGGCATGCGCCGGAAGATGCCCCACATGGCCCCCAGGACGCTGAGTGCGCTGCTCTGGCGGGACAGGAACGCACGTTGCTGGCCGGGACGTAGCCGTCCGAAGGCGTCGAAGAGCTCGATGGTGGTGTCGGAATCCAGACGGAGCAGCGCCCGCAACGCGAGGGACCGCACGTGGTCGCCGGCGCGCGTGGGATCCGGAACAGGAGTGCGACCGGCAGCGATGGCGGAGGCCAGGCGTGGGGCGCTGGCCAGCGCGTGCGCGACCGAGTACCCGCTGACCGGATGGCCTCCGCGCCCCGCCGTGCCGATCGCGACCACCCCCGGCGGGGGAGGCGCGCCGCGGCCGAGCATGGGGATGCGCACGACCTCGCGACCCGACGGGGTGGCGATCGCTGCGGGGTCGACGCCGCGACGCTCGAGCCTTCGCCCCAGGCGAACCTTCAGCGTGTCGATCGGGACGCCCGGGGCAGCGGCGAGACAGGTCTCCTCCAGCAGCACCATGCCGTCGCCCACCGGTAGCGCGTACAGGAACGACGCAGGATCCTCGGGGCGGTCGGGATCGGCCGCCCAGTCCGGGGTGAAGTCCATCAGGAACCCCTCGGCGTGGCCCAGGGCGGGGGCGGCCAGAGCGCTCGGGAGGACGATGCCGTACGCCGTCTGGTGGGGGGTGAGGTCGTCCCGAACCCTGCCGTCCGGCCGGGCACCCCGCGCGTCAACGACGACGCGTGCGCGCCCCGACAGGGCCAACACGTCGTCGTCGTCCAGCCTCGATCGCTCGATCTCGACGCCGGTCAGGGGGAGGGCCGCCTGGAGCGCTGGGTTGTCCAGAATCACGTACGTGCGCGTCAGGTCGTGTGCCGCTCGCCCCCGGATCTCGGGGTGATCCACGCGCGCCCTCACCACGGTCGTGGGGAGGTCGCCCAACTCGTCCGCCCACATTCCGAACGTGGGAGCCCACACGGCATCGGGGTGGGGATCCACCGCGAGCACCTGCAGGCCCGCGCTGGCGCAGGCCGACGCGAGGGCCCTGCCGGCCGGGCCCAGGCCCACGATCGCGACATCGAACACCCGGCCACCCTAGCCCCGCGTCATGTCCAAGGTGGTTGGGTCGCGATGCCGATCACGCCTAGTGTGGGGACATGACCATGGCGCCCCGCACCCAGACACCCCGGCAGGGCTGCTGAGATGGCGGCGATCGCGGAGTTCCGCGCCTTCCTGGCGGCGTCGTTGGTCACCCCGGTCGAGCGCACCCGCACCGAGAGCGTGTCAGCTCGGCGCCGCCGTCGGGTCGTGGTGGGCGTCACCGTCGTCCTGGGCGCGGTCGGCCTCGGGCTGGCCCTGGCCGTCCGGCCCGGCGACCCGCTGTTCTACGCGGCCTCGCTCGGCGTCGCCCTGTTGTGGACCGCCGGTGCGATCGTGTCCGGCCCCCTCCATCTCGGCGCGGCGCGGACCCGCAGCGGGGACACGAGCCTCGGTCTGCTGCAAGGGTTCCTGCTGGGGCTCCTGCTGCTGGCCGTCTTCCTGGTCGGGGCTCTGGTCGTCGCGCAGGTGCCGATCCTGCGGGGACCCGTCGAGGGGTTGCTGGACCACGCCCGCTACGGCGCACTGTGGGTCGTGGCCCTGGTCACGGCGGTCAACGGGATCGCCGAGGAACTGTTCTTCCGCGGTGCCGTCTACGCCGCGTTGCCCCCGCGCATCAACGCCTTGGGCAGCACCGCCCTCTACGCGGCGTCCACCTTGTTCTCGGGGGTGCTGCTGCTCACCTTCGCCGCCATCTGCCTCGGGTTGCTGACCGCAGCCCAGCGGCGCGTGACCGGTGGCGTGCTGGGCCCCATCGCCTCGCACCTGACCTGGTCGATGGGGATGCTCTTCCTACTTCCACCCGTCTTCGCCCTGGGAGGCTGATATGCCTGATCGCACCGCCCTCGTCACGGGGGCATCCGGCTACGTCGGATCCCAACTCGTGCCCGCCCTCCTGGAACAGGGATGGACCGTCCGGGTCCTGGCGCGCAACCCCGGAGGACTCGCGCAGGCGTGGCGCGACCGGGTGGACGTCGTGCAGGGCGACGCGACCGATCCGGACGCGCTGGCTGAGGCACTGGCGGGCTGCCGGGTGGCGTACTACCTGCTGCACTCGATGGACGGCAAGGGTGACTATCGTGACCGGGACCGCCGGCTGGCCCGCCGGTTCGCCGACAGCGCCCGCGCCGCCGAGGTGGGCCGCATCGTCTACCTGTCGGGATTACACCCCCAGGGCAGGCTGTCCGACCACCTCGCCTCCCGCGTCGAGGTGGGGGAGATCCTTTTGGAGTCCGGTGTCCCGACGGCTGTTCTGCAGGCGGGGGTGGTCCTCGGTGAGGGGTCGGCGTCCTTCGATATGCTGCGCCACCTCACCGAGCGTCTTCCCGTCTCGTTCGGACCCAAGTGGCTGCGCAACCGCATCCAGCCCATCGCGGTGAGCGACGTCGTCCACTACCTCGTGCGCGCGGCCGACCTGGATCCGGGCGTGAACCGGACGATCGACGTCGGCATGCCCGAGCAGTTGACCTACCTCGAGATGATGCGCCGCTACGCCGCTGCCACGGGCCTGGGACCCCGCCTGGTGGGGACGGTGCCGGTGTTGACGCCCCGCCTGGCGTCGCTGTGGGTCGGACTCGTCACCCCCGTCCCGGCCGGTATCGCCCGGCCGCTGGTGGGCAGTCTCATCAACGATGCGGTCAAGTCCGAGGACGACGCCGCCACCCTCCTCGGTGACCCCGAAGGGGGCCTGAAGGGCTTCGAGGACGCCATCGCTCTGGCAACCCGGGACATCGACCCCCGCCGCTGGGGCAGGACGCTGGCAACCGTGTCAGCAGCGGTCGCGGCGACCGCTGTGGCCGGTTCCCTGCTCACCGACCCGGACAGCGCTTGGTCCCGGTCGCTGCGCAAGCCAACGTGGCAGCCCCCGGCCAGTGCGTTCCCGATCGTGTGGACCGGTCTCTACGCGATCATCGCGGTGGCGACCACCGCCGCGATCACCGAAGCCGAGGAGGCCGGCGACCTCGAAAAGGCTGCGGACCTCCGCCGGTCGTTGGCGGTGAACCTTCCGCTCAATGCTGCTTGGAGCGGGATCTTCTTCCGATCACGCAACCTGCCCGCCGCGACCCTGGGCGCCGCGGCGCTGGCCGCCTCGTCCGCCGATCTTGCCCGCCGAGCCGCCGCGACTGGGTCCGGCAAGGCGGTCGGGCTGGGGCTCTACGCCGTCTGGTGCGGGTTCGCGACGGCGCTGTCGGCTGAACTAGCCCGCCTGAACCGGTGACCGATGGCTGAGATCGTCTGGCTCCGCCGCGACCTGCGGCGCAGTGACCTGCCCACGCTGGGGGCCGCGACCGCCTTGGGGGGTGAGGTGGCCATCGTGTTCGTCCTGGACCCGGATGGTTGGGCTGCCCTCGGGGCACCCAAGCGCACGTTCACGGCGCGCACCCTGCTGGCGACCCGAGCGGCCTATGAGGGCCGGCTCACCCTGAGGCGGGGTGATCCCGTGAAGGTGATACCCGCCCTGTCCCGCGAGTTCGCCGCCCCCAGTGTCCACGTGTCGGCGGAGACCGAACCGGACGGAGCGGCCCGCGACGCGAGGGTGGAGGCCGCGCTCGCGGCGTCGGGGGTGTCGCTGGTCCGCACCGGCAGCCCGTATGCAGTCACCCCCGGACGGGTGCGCCGCAAGGATGGCTCGCCCTACCGGGTCTTCACCCCGTTCAGCGCGGCGTGGTTCGAGCACGGCTGGAGGCCACCGGCCGAGGAGCCGGCCGGACTGCGGCTGGCTGCCGACCGCAGCGACCCGGACGCCTGGGCCGAGGTCGAACGTGCCGCGGCGGTACGGGACGTGGCGCTCCCCGACGCCGGGGAGCAGGTTGCCCTCGACGCGTGGCACCGGTTCCTCGCTGGACCGCTGGGCACCTACGACGCCGACCGCAACCGACCCGACCTCGACGGCACCTCCCGCCTGTCGCCCCACCTGTCGGTCGGGGCGATCCACCCCCGCACGTTGCTCGCCGACCTCGAGGCGCACGGCGGTCGGGGGGAGGATCGTTTCCGGACCGAGCTGGCGTGGCGCGAGTTCTATGCCGACGTGCTGCACCACCACCCGGCTTCGGCGACGGACGACCTGAACCACTCCCTCGCCGACCTTGCCTACGACGAAGTTCCCGACCGCGTCGCGGCCTGGAAACAGGGACGCACCGGGTACCCCATCGTGGACGCGGGCATGCGCCAACTGCTGGGCGAGGGGTGGGTGCACAACCGCGTGCGGATGGTGACGGCCAGCTTCCTGGTCAAGCACCTGCACACACGCTGGCAGGTGGGGGCCGAGCACTTCCTGAAGCACCTCGCGGACGCCGACCTGGCCTCCAACCAGCACGGCTGGCAATGGGTCGCCGGCACCGGCACCGACGCGGCCCCCTACTTCCGGGTGTTCAACCCCACGCTGCAGGGCGAGCGCTTCGACCCCGAGGGTGACTACGTGCGCCGCTGGGTCCCCGAACTGCGCGGCATCCCGGGGTCGGCCGTCCACCAGCCGTGGAAGCTCCCCGCCCAGGCGCGCGGCGACTACCCGGACCCGCTGGTCGACCTGCGTGTCGAGCGCGCCGAGGCGTTGGGCCGGCTGGCCGCCAGCCGAGTTCAGGGCTGAGGCGGTTGGGGTGGCGCCTCTTGTCCGGAGGATTCCGGGGTGAGTGGCATGATGGCCCATCCCTCAGAGAGCGTCCCGGGGGCGAGCTCACGGCGGTCCCCCGGGTTGAGACTGGCCAAGGAGAGCGCCTCCCAGAACTCCGGGTGACGTTCGCAGTGGAGGATGGCGGTGATGTGGCCGCGGATGGGCGCCTTGGAGCGGTGCGCCGTCACTTGGATGTAGCGGTGGCCCGAGTGGGTGGCGCGCCAGGCCAGAACCTGGGGTTTGTGGAGGATAAGCGTCCAAGCGAGAAGCTCTGAGGGCGACTCGACGGTGGCGGTGACGTCTCCGACGATGTCGAGCTCGCGGCTGATGCGGAGGAGGATCGCAAGTTCACGAGCTTCCTTGGACGGGTACATTTCTCTCCTTCCTGTGGGCCTTGGTCGGACTTCAGGGGGTCGGGACGCATCCCGACCCCCTGAGGACTCCAGAATGCGGTGTCCGTTCAGGCGCTGATCTCCTTGGCGGAATCGCCGGACGTGATCTCGACCTTGCGTGGCTTGGCCTTCTCGGCGATGGGAATCCGGATCGTGAGCACGCCTGCGTCGTAGTTGGCGGAGAGCTGGTCGGCGTCCAGCGTCTCGCCCAGGAAGAGCTGACGGCTGAACACCCCGTAGCTGCGCTCGTCCACGATGCGCTCGGTGTCACCGGCGGGGGGCTTGCGCTCCGCGTGAACAGTGAGCACGTTCTGCTCCACCATCAGGTCGATCGAGTCGGCCGAGACCCCTGGCAGGTCGAGGTCGACCACGAACGAGCCATCGTCCCGGTAGGCCGTCATGGGCATGGCGGCCGGGCGGGCGCGCGTGCCCAACATGGCCTCGGCCAGACGGTCGAAGTCCCGGAACGGATCGGTGCGCATCAACATGGGTTCTTCCTCCTAACCGTGTGCTCTGAAGAGCGCTGCGCCGGTACTCTTCAGATTATCTAAACTGTACACTTTAGATTTGGGTTGGCCTGTGCAAAGATGTCAAGCATCACGTCGAAGAAGTCGGGGAAGGTCGGATCGGGGAGTCATGGAGGGGAAGCGAGCGGAGGCGCTGCGGTTGCTGGGT
Organism: Propioniciclava sp. MC1683; assembly: GCF_014164675.1. NCBI lineage: Bacteria > Bacillati > Actinomycetota > Actinomycetes > Propionibacteriales > Propionibacteriaceae > Propioniciclava > Propioniciclava sp. MC1683. The sequence goes on from NZ_JACJFX010000009.1 coordinate 131,629, forward strand.
GTCCTTCCGGGCAGTGACCGGCGGACGATCGGAGCGTCCTATCGACGGCTGGCTCGGGAACACCATCCCGACGTGTCGAAGCGCTCCGACGCGGCCGAGCGCGTATCACCCCGGCTCTTGCGCCGCTCCCCGCGGCTGGCGGCCGGGATCCCCCCACCGCCCTGGAGCCTCGAACAGCCCCCCATCGTGCCTGGCCCGGTCCGGATCACGCCAGTAGCAGGAGGCAGGCGTCACGGACTCGGAGGTGCGCCATGGTGGATCTGAACAACGACCGGGCCCTGTACTCGATCTCCGTCGCCGCGGAAGTGACCGGGGTGAACCCTCAAATGCTTCGCATCTACGAGCAGAAGGGCTTGATCGAGCCCCACCGCACCGAGGGTGGAACTCGTCGTTACAGCACTCGGGAACTGGAGCGGATTGGCGAAATCGCGAGCCTGCTTGCTGCTGGGCTCAACCTCGCAGGGGTCGCGCAAGTGCTGTTGCTGCGTGCCGAGAACCTCGAACTACGCCGCGAGATCGAGCATCTCCGTCGAAAGCCGCCCTCGCCGACGTGACCCCCGCGTCTTCGCCCGGTCGGTGCTGGCCGAATCTGGTGAATCTTGTAGCCAAAGCGGATATTCAGGTGGCGGCCCCGGGAGGATTCGAACCTCCGACACATGGTTTAGGAAACCACTGGCGACCCCTAGGCAGCACGCGCAAAAGGCCGTTCTGACAGCCAAGTTGACAGCCTAACTCGGCCCCGAGCGCGGAAGGCGCTCGGCAAGTAGCCGGACAACGAAAAACGCCCCGCCCACCCGAGCCGTAGCTCAGGCAGGCGGGGCGCTCTCGCAGAGGCGGTTCAGCACCTAGGCCGTGTTGATCAAGAGGTTTCGCTCCTCGGTGGGTGAGTCTTGAACGGTGACGCGACAGGAGATCTCTGACGAGGTGTGGGCCGTGATGGAGCCGTTGATGCCGACGGTGACCGGGAGGTCGAGGCCGTGGACGGATCATCGCCTCGCGGTCGAGGGGATGGCGTGGAAGTACCGCACCGGGGCGCCGTGGCGGGACGTGCCGGAGCGGTTCGGTAAGTGGAACTCGATCTACAAGCGGTTCAACCGGTGGGCCGAGGACGGCACCTGGGAGAAGCTGCTGGCCGAGGTGCAGAAGCAGGCCGACGCCGCCGGGAAGATCGACTGGGTCGTCTCGATCGACTCCACGATTGCACGTGTGCATCAGCACGGCGCGACACTGAAGCGTGACACAGGGGTGAGTATTGGTGTCTCGGAGCACCACCGGTATTGCCGTTGAGCACCACTTGTTCGTGCGCGTGTTCTCGTCGTTGAGCGCCACCGAGTATTCGGCTTCAGCACCACCTTCTTAGGCTCCTTCTGCCGCGTGGCCAATCACGCGGCAGAAGGAGTAGTTCGGATGGTACGCAGGATCAAGGCGAAGCTGGTGTTGAGGCTTCGCGCGGAGGGGTTCTCGGCGCGGCAGATCGAGGCGCAGGGGATGTCGCGGCACTCGGTCATCGCGGTGTTCGACGCCGCCGACCGTGAGGGTATCGACTATCGCGAGGTCGCCGATGTCGACGACGCGGAGGTGTATGCGCGATTGTTTCCGGGGCGGGGTGAGCACGAGAGTGTTCACGCGCAGCCGGACTGGGACCGGGTCCACAAGGAGCTCGCGAAGGTCGGGGTGACGCTGAAGCTGCTGCATGGCGAGTACGTCGACGCCTGCCGGGCGGACGGGTCGCCGGCGATGGGCTACGACAGGTTCTGTAAGACCTACCAGCAGCACGTCCTCGTGATCGGGGCGGCGTCGCGGGTCGGGCACAAGGCCGGGCAGTCGGTTGAGGTCGACTGGTCGGGCAAGACGATGCAGCTGACCGACCCTGTCACCGGGCAGCAGACGCGGGTCTGCTTGTTCGTCGCGACGTTGCCGTTCTCACGGTTCGCGTTCGTCGAGCCGACGCTGGACATGAAGCAGGACACCTGGCTGCGCGCCCACGTCGCGATGTTCGACTGGTTCGGCGGCTCCGTCCCGCGGATCATCCCGGACAACCTGAAGACCGGGGTGATCTCCCACCCGGCGGAGGGTGAGGTGGTCCTCAACGACGCGTATCGGGAGCTCGCGGCGCACTACTCGGCGGCGGTGCTGCCGGGACGGATCAAGAAGCCGAAGGACTATCCCGAGGATCTGGTTATCCCGAGTCGTGGCCGTTGCTGCTTGTCAACGGGGGCTGTGGCTGGGGATCCTCGGGATAATCACGCTCCTGGCGTTCCAGTCGTAGGTTGCTCGTCTCTG
>NZ_JACJFX010000094.1:0-1455 GCF_014164675.1 Propioniciclava sp. MC1683
GAGCAATGATCAGAACCTGTGGATGGCTCTCGGCGAGGTGACGTGAAACGGGCGTACCTCCCGAGCAAGATCGAAGCCCATGCAAGTTCTGATCAGGGTCGGCGTTGGCGCGCCGGCTCGGGAAGGTACGCCCATGCTCAAAGTAGTTCACAACGCTGAGGAGTCCAACGAGCCAGGCGGTGCGTCGCTGTTGGACGGGCTGGTCCGCGACGCGGCCCGTCAGATGCTCGCGGTTGCGCTGCGGGCCGAGGTCGCCGCCTACATCGACTCCGCTGCCGACCAGCTTGACGATGCCGGTCGGCGCTTGGTGGTGCGCAACGGTCACCACAACGAACGCGAGGTCCTGACCGCGGCGGGCCGGGTGCCGGTGCGAGCCCCGCGGGTCAACGACAAGCGCATCGATGAGGCCACCGGAGAACGTAGGCGGTTCGCTTCGGCGATCCTGCCGGCGTGGGCGAGGAAGTCGCCGAAGGTTGCGGAGGTGTTGCCGCTGCTGTACCTGCACGGTTTGTCCTCCTTGGACTTCGGTCCGGCGCTGACCCAGTTCCTGGGCTCGGCGCAGGGCCTCTCGCCGGCGACGATCACGCGGTTGACCAAGGACTGGCAGGACGAGGCGGCCGCGTTCAACACCCGCTCCCTGGCCGGCACCGACTACGTGTACGTGTGGGTCGACGGGATCCACCTCAAGGTTCGCCTCGAGCAGGATAAGGTGTGCCTGCTGGTCATGATCGGCGTCCGCGCGGACGGCACCAAGGAGCTGATCGCCCTCGACGACGGGCACCGGGAGTCCACCGAGTCCTGGCTGGACCTGCTCCGCTCGGCCAAGCGGCGTGGCATGCGGGCGCCGGTGCTCGCGGTCGGCGACGGCGCGCTCGGGTTCTGGGCCGCCCTGCGGGAGGTCTTCCCTGAGACCGTGGAGCAACGCTGCTGGTTCCACAAGATCGCCAACGTCCTCAATGCGTTGCCGAAGTCGGTCCAGCGCGGCGCGAAGACCGCCCTGGCCGAGATCTGGAACGCCCAGGACAAAGAGCACGCCCAGAAGGCTGCCAAAGTGTTCGTCGCCGACTACGGGGTCAAGTGGCCCAAGGCCACCGCCAAGATCAGCGACGACCTTGACGTGCTTCTGGCCTTCTACGACTACCCGGCCGAGCACTGGGTCCACCTGCGCACGACGAACCCGATCGAGTCCACCTTCGCTACCGTACGGCTACGTCAGCGCGTCACCAAGGGGCCCGGCTCCCCGGGCCGCGGGGATCGCGATGGCATTCAAGCTCATCCAGTCCGCACAAGCCAGGTGGCGAGCAGTCAACGCGCCCCATCTCGTCGCTCTGGTCCGTGCCGGCGCGACCTTCGACAAAGGCATCCTCGTCGAACGACCCGACGAACCGACCCACGAATCAGGAGGCGATCAACACGTCGCGTGACACGCCCATCCACAGGTCTTGACTATTCCTC
>NZ_JACJFX010000095.1:0-1447 GCF_014164675.1 Propioniciclava sp. MC1683
TGACGAAGTGGCGTCCTCCTGGTTGGGGGACGCCACTTCGCTTTTGGCACGGTGCTTGGTGACGTTCGGCGTGGTCGTCGACGCGGATGGTCAGACTGACATGCGCGGGTTGGTTACCGCTTGACGGGTTGTTCGGCAGGGGCGTTGCCGCTGGTCTGAGGACGAACCTGGTGGGGTTCACAGTCGAATCGCGGGTCACCCCGATAACGCGTTGTCACGGTGCATCGTGGGTCTGGATGGGCGTTACATGACGGCCACCGTGTGGCACCAGCCAGCCAGTTCACGGGCGATGGCGATGTTGGCTACCACGGGACGCTTGTGACGTTCGGTGAAGCTGTTCCAGCGGGCGTGGAGCCGCTTGTTGCCTTGGTGGGCCTTCGCGACGACGGGGCCGGGGGCCTTGGCCCACCGCATCAGCATGGTGTTCCCGGGTCGGTAGGATGGCTTGTGGCGCCAGGCGGCCTCGACCAGCAGCCGGCGGGCATGGGTATTGCCCGCCTTGGTGATCGAGGTGATGGTGTGCCTGTCACCGGTCGAGGCTTCGCCCGGCGCGAGGCCGAGGAACGCTCCGATCGAGTTGCCATCGAAGCGGGTCCAATCGCCGACCTCGACTGCGAGCCCGAATCCGGTCAAGGTGGCGATCCCACGCAGGCAGCACAATCGGTTCACGACGTCGGTGAACTCGCTGCTGGCTGCCATCAGCTCGATCTGTCGGTCCAGACCGTCGCGGCGGGCTGCGGTGAACAACACGTCCTCGAACCCGGTCTCGAATGCCGCTTGGGTGCCGTACTGGTCGAATCTGATGGAGCGTAGCCACCGGTCGTGGTCCGGTGTCCATGCTTTTCCACCGGTGTACACGTGACCGTGACGCAGGAGCAGTTTCGACAGGCGGTGGCGGGCGGCCATCAGATCGATCCGGGCGTCCTCCCGCGCGCGCACCAGGTCGCGAGCCGCTTCCTCGGTGATCGAGGGGACACGCACGCTGACGATCTCGTCCATGCGGAGCAGCCGGGCCAACAACAGGGCATCCTTGGCGTCGGTCTTGACCCGGTCACCCGCTGGACGCACGATCTTCGACGGCGCCGCCACCTCGCAGCGGATCCCTGCGGCGACGAACGCCCGGTACAGCCCATAGCCGGTCGGGCCCGCCTCGTAGCAGGCCGCCACCGGGCCGGGCAGTTCCCGGACCCACTCCAGCACCACCTCATGCGACGGGACCAACCGCGCCGTCTTCGTCTTGCCCGTGTGGGTATCGATCGCGGCCGCGACCACGCTCCGCGCATGCACGTCCAGCCCAACACTCGTACGCTCTGTAAACACCGGGGCCTCCTCACGACTGTGGATAGGCCGAACCAAGGACCACCCTCGTTCGGTAACCCACGAACATGCGCGAGAGAGGCCCTGGCCCGCAACCCCTCACACAAGAGGAGCTGCTCATACCGTCTGA
>NZ_JACJFX010000096.1:0-1435 GCF_014164675.1 Propioniciclava sp. MC1683
CGGCTCATCACAGTTGAGGGTGTAGAGGCCGGTGATCTGGGGAGGCGCGTCGCTCCGCGGTTGAGGGTCGAGGTCTTCCGATGATGGAGGTTCCTACGCCTTCCATCCGAAAGACCTCGACGTGCTCAACGCTACCTTCGTTCGTCCCGACCTGACCACGTTCACCCGCCTCGACGAGCTCGGCCTGGAAGCCGTTGGTCAACACGTGGAACGTGAGCGGGCCGTGCTGGCGTGTCGGGTCGTCGAACCTGACCAGTGGTGCCGCCGGTGCGGGTGCGAGGGGACCCCGCGCGACACGGTCACCCGTCGGTTGGCCCACGAGCCGTTCGGCTGGCGACCGACCGTCTTGGTGGTGACGCTGCGCCGTTACCGGTGTGGTGAGTGTGGACACGTGTGGCGCCAGGACATGAGCAAGGCTGCCGAACCACGCTCCAAGCTGTCCCGACGCGCGTTGTGGTGGGCGCTGGAAGGCCTGGTGGTAGCCCACCTCACCGTCGCGCGGATCGCCGAGGGCTTGGCGGTGTCGTGGAACACCGCCAACGACGCCGTCCTCGCCGAGGGCCAGCGCGTCCTGATCAAAGACCCGACCCGGTTCGACGGCGTGAGCGTGGTCGGCGTCGACGAACATGTCTGGAGGCACACCCGCAAGGGCGACAAGTACGTGACCGTCATCATCGACCTCACTCCGGTTAGGGATGATACTGGTCCGGCCCGCTTGTTGGACATGGTCGAAGGGCGTTCCAAGCAGGCGTTCAAGACGTGGCTCGCCAGCCGGCCGCAGACGTGGCGCGACGGGATCGAGGTCGTCGCCATGGATGGGTTCAGCGGCTTCAAGACCGCCACCACCGAGGAGTTGCCCGACGCCACGCCGGTGCTGGATCCGTTCCATGTCGTCCGCCTGGCCGGTGATGCCCTCGACCAGTGCCGGCGCCGCATCCAACAGGCACTGCACGGCCACCGCGGTCGCGCTACCGATCCGCTCTACCGCGCCCGTCGGACCCTGCACACCGGTCTGGACCTTCTCACTCCGCGCCAGAAGGCTCGCCTGGAAGCCTTGTTCGCCGGCGATGAGCACGTCGAGGTCGAAGCCACCTGGGCCATCTACCAGAAGATGATCGCCGCCTACCGCGAACCTGACCGCGCGAAGGGTCGCCAGCTGATGGAGAATCTCATCCAAGCCATCGGCAGCCGTGTCCCCGGCGCGTTGGCCGAGGTCATCGTGTTGGGCCGGACGCTGAAGAAGCGGGCGGCCGACGTGCTGGCGTACTTCGACCGGCCCGGCACGTCGAACGGCCCGAGTGAGGCCCTGAATGGCCGGCTGGAACACCTCCGCGGCAGCGCCCTTGGCTTCCGGAACCTCACCCACTACATCGCACGATCGCTGCTCGAGACCGGCGGATTCAGGCCGCGGCTACACCCTCGATTGTGAAGAGCC
>NZ_JACJFX010000097.1:0-1283 GCF_014164675.1 Propioniciclava sp. MC1683
CCTATCCCGACGGCGCGAGCTCCGGGAAATCCCGCTCCCAAGATCTTCCTGCCCAGCGCCTCAAAGACGCCAAGCCCGTCCTCCGCGACCTTCCCGTCGGATGGAATCACTGGCCGCGCCCGGCCCCCGCCTCTTGATCAACACGGCCTAGCCCACTCGCCTCACCCCTCGCCCGGCTCACGCGCCGCGACCACCCGCGGACCGCGAAACCCCGCCATCCGCAGATCGGCACTAGGCGCGGCAGTTGCGTATGTTCGCCGTGGGCATTGAGAGGCCCGAGATGGATCAGTCCTGCATCTTCCGGGTGTGACTCCTACGGGTATTGCCAGAACGGCGGGTTGATGGTGTCGCTGCTCCAGTCCAAGGGCGTGTTCATCGGCACCCGGTGGGCCTCCAACCCAGGATTGGCGTGTATCGAGTCGGTCAGCTCTGCCGGTCCGGCGACCAATAGGTACGGCCAGTCGATCTCGGCCGCGACCACCCAACTGTGATCGGCCGGCCATACCAGGTTCGCCGAGCGGCCCCTCCGATCCGCTTGCCAGTCGGGCCAATCCCGGAAGGCCGCCTTCGGCCCCTTGAAGATGCGGTACTCCCGGCCGGGAATGACCAGCAGGGCCTCGTTGGACGGGTCGTCCCACTGGTTGTAGCCCACCCACACGCCATGGAACACCGCACCCTCTGCCGGACAGTGCTCCAAGACCGCCTCCAGCAGATCCGCCGGCGGGTTCCCCGCCTCGGGAACCCGGTCGCCGAACACTAGCGGCCCCTCCCCGGAGCGGGACGCCATCCCGCAGCGTTGTTCGATGTGGGTCCATTGCATCAGCGGGTGAGCAACCCGGCCCGACTCGGCTGCGACCTGCTCCCACGTGGAGCCGTCCTGGGCCGGGGGGAACACCCGCACCACGGTCTCGAAGTGAGCCGGCAACACCGCCCCCGCCGACGCCCACGGGCACCTGCCCGCCGCGACACCGTCGGCGAACCAGGCCCACTGCTCGGGATCACGCACCCGCACCAGACCAGGCGCCTCGCCCTGCAGACCGCTCATGACACCATCGTGTCTCACCCACCCCGACAACGACACCCCTGCGTCGACCAAGGCCCGCACCACCTAGGGCGTGTCGCGTAACTGATTTGGGTGGTGGGGGTCAGGGTTGTCTTTGTGACCAGGAGTCCTCAGTTCAGTGACGAGATGTGGGCGCGGATTGAGCCGTTGATGCCGCGTGGGGGCGCGAAGGGCGGCCGTCCGTGGAATGACCACCGGCGGACGGTGGAGGGCATCTGTT
>NZ_JACJFX010000098.1:0-1275 GCF_014164675.1 Propioniciclava sp. MC1683
TGGACCGTTCCCGCTTTGGTGGAGGGTGGGGCATATTCCGCGGGTTCCTGAACTTGGGAGGAACCGACGATGGGATCGACACGGAGGGCATTCACCGAGGAGTACAAAGCCTCGGCGGTAGAGTTCGTGATCAATGACGGGCGCTCGGTCGCCGACGTGGCGCGCAGTATCGGCGTGCATGAGATGACCTTGGGGAAATGGGTGAAGAAGGCACGAGACGCGCAAGACGGTGAACCGGTCCGGCCGTTGAACGAGGACGAGCGGGCCGAGCTGGAACGGCTCCGCTCGGAGAACCGACGGTTGAAGATGGAGGCCGAGTTCGCAAAAAAAGTGGCGGCCTGGTTCGCGAAAGACCAGCAGTGATCTTTGCTGCGATCGCGGACTGGGCCGACGCCAAGGAGTACTCGGTCGAGTTCATGTGCGCCGAGCTGGGGGTGTCGACCTCGGGCTACTACGCGTGGCGGACGCGGCCGGCGTCAGCGCGGGCTCGGGCCGATGAGGCGCTGCTGCGCCTCATCGGGGTGATCTTCGAGCGGTTGAAGGGCAACCCGGGCGTGCGGCGGATCCACGCCGAGCTCGCCGCCCAGGGCCATCGGGTGGCACCCAAGCGGGTGTGGCGGCTGATGAAGGCTGCTGGCTTGCAGGGACGCCACCCGCGGGCGTGGAAGAAGACCACGATCCACGGCCAGCGGCCCGTGCCGGCGCCGGACCTGATCGGCCGGGACTTCACCGCCAAGAAGCGCGATCAGCGGTGGTGCGGCGACATCACCTACATCAAGAGTTGGGACGGCTGGGTGTACCTGGCGACCGTGATCGACCTGCACTCGCGGCGGGTGGTCGGGTGGGCGGTCGCCGACCACATGCGCACCGAGCTGGTCACCGACGCCCTGGCGATGGCCCTGAGGCAACGTCGGCCTAAGGGCCGGGTCATTTTCCACAGTGATCGCGGCACGCAATACACGTCCAACGATTTCGCCCGCTTCTGCCGGAAGAACAGGATTCGTCGTTCGTTGGGCAGGACGGGTATCTGTTATGACAATGCGGTCGCGGAGAGTTTCTTCGCGTCGTACAAGAAGGAACTCATCCATACCCGGCCCTGGCCGGACCTGAAATCGGTGAAGAAGGCCACGTTCGAGTGGATCGAGATGTACTACAACCGGACCCGAAGGCATTCGACACTAGGCTATTTGACACCACACGAATACGAGCTAGGATTCAGACACATCCGCGAACTCGCGGCATAAACTACGCCTCCATTTTTTCGGGAACACTCCA
>NZ_JACJFX010000099.1:0-1237 GCF_014164675.1 Propioniciclava sp. MC1683
ACAGGGGGCCCTGCCGAATCACAAGAATCCGTGGTTCGAGCCGCCTGATCACGGGATCGGACGCTCCCGTGGCGGCCTGACGACCAAGCTGCACCTGGTCTGCGACGGCCGCGGAAGGCCGCTGGGCATGGTCATCACCGGTGGGAATGTCAACGACACCACGATGATGCCCGCCGTGCTTGAGGACATCCGCGTGCCCCGCGACGGGAAGGGCCGGCCGCGCACCCGCCCCGACCGGGTGCTCGCCGACAAGGGCTACCCGTCGAAGGCGAACCGTGCATGGTTGCGCACGAGAGGGATCGCGGCCACGATCCCCGAGAGGGACGATCAGATCGCGCACCGCCGCAAGAAGCCAGGCCGACCGATCGACTTCGGCGATCAGCAGCAGGAACGCTACAAGGGCCGCAACGTCGTCGAACGCTGCTTCAACAAGCTCAAGCAGTGGCGCGGCATCGCGATGCGTTCGGACAAGCTCGCTCGCAACTATCGTGCCGCGATCAGCCTCGCTGCGACGCTGATCTGGATCAAGACGGACCTGTCCCGTCCGGCCTGGCCATAGGCCGGCCGGCGCCGCGCCGATGCGGCAGGATGACGGGATGAGTTCCTACGTTCGCCCTTTGATCGAAGCGCCGGTGTTCCGCGATGCTGACGGCGCGGTGATCAACTACGGGAGTCGGTGGCACGGGTCACCTCCGGAAGACACCTACTCGGTCGACACGCATCCCGAGCGGTTCGCACCGCTGCACGTTGTCGCTGACGCCCTTATCGCCCACCTCCGAGAGACGTATGACGTCGAGGTCGATGAGGGTGTTGAGGTGGCAGCGGATCTGCTGCGTCCCGCGTTTCATGATGTGGTGCGCGCGGTGCGGATACGTCCTAATGATCCGAAGTGCGCGTCCTTGACGTTGGTCTTCACCGCTTATCCGGGGATCTACATGCACGCGGGACTATTGCACGACTTCCACTACCCAGTCTGCGGTTGCGACGCTTGCGACTCGAACTGGGAGGCCGAAGCCGATGAACTCGAGCAGCGAGTGTTCGCGACTGTCAGCGGCAACTACCGAGAGACGATCGAACGCGGACTTCGCCCCTGGGTCGATTACGCCTTCACCTATCCCGACGGCGCGAGCTCCGGGAAATCCCGCTCCCAAGATCTTCCTGCCCAGCGCCTCAAAGACGCCAAGCCCGTCCTCCGCGACCTTCCCGTCGGATGGAATCACTGGCCGCGCCCGGCCCC
>NZ_JACJFX010000100.1:0-1231 GCF_014164675.1 Propioniciclava sp. MC1683
ACCGGTCTGGACCTTCTCACTCCGCGCCAGAAGGCTCGCCTGGAAGCCTTGTTCGCCGGCGATGAGCACGTCGAGGTCGAAGCCACCTGGGCCATCTACCAGAAGATGATCGCCGCCTACCGCGAACCTGACCGCGCGAAGGGTCGCCAGCTGATGGAGAATCTCATCCAAGCCATCGGCAGCCGTGTCCCCGGCGCGTTGGCCGAAGTCATCGTGTTGGGCCGGACGCTGAAGAAGCGGGCGGCCGACGTGCTGGCGTACTTCGACCGGCCCGGCACGTCGAACGGCCCGAGTGAGGCCCTGAATGGGGCTCTTCAACCTTGAGGTGGGGGTGGCGGGGTGAGTCCGCCGCCGATGAGGAGCATGCGTAGCCGGTAGTTGTCTCGGTTGCGGAAGCCGCGGGCGATGCGGCGGTGGAGTTCGATGAGCCCGTTGATGCTCTCGGTGCCGCCGTTGCTGGCGCGGCCGGTGTCGAAGTAGGCCAGGAAGGCGTCCCTCCACTGCTTGAGGGTGCGGCCCAGCTTGGCGATCTCGGGGATGGGACACGTGGGGAAGCTGGCGACGACCTGTTCAGCGAGTTGGCGGCCTCGAGCGGGGTCGGGGTGGGCGTACGCGGCGCGAACACGTTGGGCGCACTGCCAGGCGATGTGGACGGCGTCGTGGCGCTCGTCGGCGGCGATGGCAGCGGCCAGGCGGGCCTGTTGCTTCTCGGTGAGCCGCTCGGCCGCGCAGCGCAGGATGTTCCGGATCCCGTACAGCGGGTCGCCGGCACGGCCACGGTGACCGTGGATCTCCTGCTGCACGCGGCGGCGAACCTCATCGACCGCCCGGCCGGCCAGGGCGACCACATGGAAAGCATCCAGGACAGCGGTGGCGTCGGCGAGTTTGTCGTCGATGGCGTTCTTGTAGCCGTGGAACGGGTCCAGGGTGGCGACCTCGACCCCAGCCTTGAACGCCGTGCCGCGTTGGTCGAGCCATGTCTTGTACACGGTCCCGGAGCGGCCGGGTACGAGGTCGAGCAGCCGGGCTCGGACGCGTCCGTCCTTGTCACGGGTCAGGTCGACCATGCCGGTGAGTTCCTTCGGGCCGCGCTTGCGGGGACTCACGTGGTGCCAGTTGGGTCGGGCTGTGGCGCCCTGCCACGGTTACCCGTGGTGGGTTTCCACAGCCCGCCCGCCGAACCCGGCGTGCGACTTTCACCGCACCGGGCTCTCCACGTGAGGGGGTTGGT
>NZ_JACJFX010000101.1:0-1179 GCF_014164675.1 Propioniciclava sp. MC1683
CTAGGCCGTGTTGCTAAACCTCTTTGAGGTGTCTGCGGGAGATTCTGGATGTGTGTCGCGTGATGTGATCTCGGATGAAGCGTGGGCGGTGATCGGCCCGCTGTTCCCTACTGCGAAGTCGACGGGCCGTCCACCCTTGGATCGGCGCACGGTGGTCGAGGCGACGGCGTGGCGGTTCCGGACCGGGGCTCCGTGGAGGGACGTGCCGGAGCGATTCGGGAACTGGAACACGATCTACAAGAACTTCAACCGGTGGTCCGAGCTGGGCGTGTGGGCGAAGGTGCTGGAGAAGACGCAGGCGTTTGCGCAGCAGTCCGGGGACCTGGACTGGGTCGCATCGATCGATTCCACGATCGTGCGCGTGCACCAGCATGGCGCGACCCTTCCTCGCACCACGGGGGGCTCTGTCGAACTACAAGAAGTTCGGTGATGAGCCGCTCGATCATGCGATCGGCCGCTCCCGGGGCGGGTTGACGACGAAGAATCATCTGGTCTGTGACGGGAAGGGGCGTGCTCTCGCGTTCATCCTCACGCCCGGGCAAGCTGCGGACACAAGCATGCTGTCCGCGACGCTGAGCGAGATCCGCGTCCCGGGCGCGAGAGGCAGGCCAAGGTCGAGGCCGGACCGGGTGCTCGCGGACAAGGGCTACCCGTCAAGAGCGAACCGGGCTTGGCTGCGCGAACGCGGGATTGCTGCGACGATCCCCGAGCGGGACGATCAGATCACTCACCGACGCAAGCGCCGCGGGCGACCGATCGACTTCGGTGACCAGCAGCGGGCCCGCTACCGCGGCCGCAACGTCGTCGAGCGGTGCTTCAACAAGCTTAAGCAGTGGCGCGGGATCGCGATGCGCTCAGACAAACTCGCCCGGAACTACCACGCCGGCCTCTGCCTCGCCGCCACTTTGCACTGGATCAGCACGCCCGCGCTATGACCGCCGGCGCTTCGAGCGGCGCTGAAGAACCAGATAGGTAGCGGCGAGCACTGCTCCGGCTGCGACGAGCGCGGCAGCGAACCATGGAACCTCGACCCAGAACCACACGATGTTCGTGCCCGTGAACGAGAACCCGAATGACAAGCACACCGCAAGGATCGCTGCGACCAACAGCATCGACCGACGACGTTCCAAAGCGACCATTCCAGCACCCGCCAATCAGATCCGACCCACCTGTCCCACA
>NZ_JACJFX010000102.1:0-1132 GCF_014164675.1 Propioniciclava sp. MC1683
GGTGCTGTCAGATGGTTTGTGTAAGCGGTCCTTCTACCGGAAGGAACCATGATGAGTGTTGTGACCGATACGACGAATCATTCGAACAGGCTGTCTGCTGCCGAGCGACGTGCTTTGCGGGCTGAGGCTCCGGGATCGAAGGCTGCCGCTGACCTGGTGGCTTCGGGCGCTCTGGACGGTTTGTTCGCCCGCATCGATGCCGGCGAGATCGATCTGGCCGGGGATGGCGGGTTCATCCCGGGTTTGATCAAGGCCGCCCTCGAGCGCGGCACGCAGGTCGAACTCACCGACCACCTCGGCTACGAGAAGGGTGACCCGCACGCCTCGGCGTTCCCGAACTCGCGTAACGGGACGACGCCGAAGACGGTCGCGACCCAGGTCGGGGACGTCGACTTGGACCTCCCGCGGGACCGGCTGGGCACGTTCGAGCCACGCCTGGTACCGAAAGGGACGCGCCGGTTGAACGAGCTCGATGAGATGATCATCGCCTTGTACGCCGGCGGGATGACGGTGCGTGACATCGAGTACTTCCTGCGGTCCACGCTGGGTACGGAGTTGTCACACGAGACGATCAGCAAGATCACCGACACCGTCGCCGATGAGGTCCTCGCGTGGCAGCAACGCGCTCTGGACGCCTTGTACCCGGTCATCTACTTGGACGCGATCATGGTCAAGGTCCGTGACGGCGCGCACGTGACGAACAAGGCCGCCCACCTGGCCGTCGGGGTGGACATGGACGGCATCAAGCACGTGCTCGGCATCTGGCTGCAAACCACCGAAGGAGCGAAGTTCTGGGCCGGCGTGTGCGCCGACCTGGCCAACCGCGGCATCCGCGATGTCCTCATCGTGTGCTGCGACGGCCTGGTCGGGCTGCCGGAGGCGATCGAGGCGACCTGGAACGAAGCGACCGTGCAAACCTGTGTCGTCCATTTGATCCGGGCTGCGATGCGGTTCGTCGGCTACCAGGACCGCAAGGCCGTGGCGGCGGCGTTGAAGCCGATCTACACCGCCTCAGACGCGAAGGCCGCGCGCAGCGAGCTGGACGCGTTCGCTGACGGCCAGTGGGGCAAGAAGTACCCCCACGCGGTCAAGACGTGGGAGAACGCGTGGGAACGCTTCATCCCGTTCCTGG
>NZ_JACJFX010000103.1:0-1049 GCF_014164675.1 Propioniciclava sp. MC1683
GCCGCGAAGCCCGTCGGCACCATGGCACCCACCGGAACCCCAGCCGGTCCCCACGGCAGCAGCCGGGGCGCGAGCCAAGCCGACAGGGCGGCGTCCGTCGTGTGGCGAGGTAGGGCCATCCCGCAAGGGTAAGGCCGTAGCGCCCCACTCCTGATGTGCGGGAACGGGGCCACCCGCTCGTCGTTGCGGACAGCGTTCAACACGAAGGCATACCGCGCTGCGGCAAGCGGAGCCGACACACGACCCTCGCGCAACCCGCGGCAGATCCGGTCGATTAGCCCCACTGGCTAGCCCGTCGCGTCGGGCCTGAGTTCCACACCTGACCCCGAATTCGACCCACGCTCGTCGCCCAAGCCCTTGTCAGCTGACTGTTGGTAGATCTGGTTGGGTCACTAACGAGACGTCCGCAGCCAGCGCCGATGGCTCCTTCGGAGACCACGCACGCACCGAAAGAAGCGATGAGATCTGGCCGGCGGCGCTGGAGTGCGGCCACCACCGCCCTGTGCGAGGGCATAGGAGGCCTGATCGACTTCGAATCGGCCGAATGTCTGCCAGCTGACCTCGCTCTGGGCGCCGGTGAAGAGCGTGACCGCCTGCATCGCGTCCACGACAGCCCGCCAAATCACATGCGGCCACGATCCTGGCGCGAATCCGAGAGGATCGCAGGGCACTAACGGTGTGGAACTCAGGTCGGGCAGCTGGCAATGGCATGACGCCCAGAGCGGGCTGGGTGCGGTTGGTGTTCGTGGCCGATTGGATCCCCGGTGGAACTATGCCGGATCGGCGACGTCATTAACGGGCTCTTCACGATCGAGGGTGGGTGGTTGACGGCGTGCGCTGAACGGTGAGGAGCCTTGTTGTCGCGAGGATGTGGGTGTCTAGTCCCATCCAGCAACAACAAGGCTCATGTCTGACGCTACCTCAACCACGGCCTCGTGCCCGCCGGTCACCCCGCCCGATCTGACCGTCTTCGCCCGCCTCGACGTGCTCGGGTTGCGGGTGACCGGCCAGCAGGTGTGGCCCGACAAGGCGATCCTGTTCTGCTCGCT
>NZ_JACJFX010000010.1:0-121797 GCF_014164675.1 Propioniciclava sp. MC1683
CGGGGCCTCCTCACGACTGTGGATAGGCCGAACCAAGGACCACCCTCGTTCGGTAACCCACGAACATGCGCGAGAGAGGCCCTGGCCCGCAACCCCTCACACAAGAGGAGCTGCTCATACCGTCTGATCCCTACGGGCTGACCTGACCGGACGCCGTGCTCCCGAGCTCCTCGGGGG
Source organism: Propioniciclava sp. MC1683 (assembly GCF_014164675.1). Classification (NCBI taxonomy): domain Bacteria; kingdom Bacillati; phylum Actinomycetota; class Actinomycetes; order Propionibacteriales; family Propionibacteriaceae; genus Propioniciclava; species Propioniciclava sp. MC1683. The sequence goes on from NZ_JACJFX010000010.1 coordinate 178, forward strand.
CACGGTGTTCGTACGTGGGGTGGAAGCGCGTCAGGCCGATCACACCCGCGATGGCGGTGGCGCCCAGGAGGATCATCAGGGCGGCTGCGGCCGGCGTGATGCCGACCCCCTCGCCCAGGACGAGGATGCCGAAGGCCACGGCCACGACGGGACTGGTGACGGTCATCGAGCCGACCACGATCTCGGACGGGCCGGTCGCGTAGCCCTGCTGCATGTACCAGCCGGCGGCGATGGCGCCCACGACGAGCGCGACGAGGATGCCGAAGATGGCCGCCGAGTAGGGCCAGGATTGGGTCTTCACGTACTCCCAGATCGACTTCACCATGGACGCCTCGAGGCCGTAGAACAGCGCCCCGCCGGAGGACCAGAACAGGCACCGCCACGCGAACGGCCCCTTGGCCCCGAGCGTGGCGAACAGGGCTGCGACGACGTACACGATGAGCGCGCCGATGATCACCTTGCGCATCACGAGGTCGGACTCCGCGGCCGCGTGGATGCCGGTGACGAGGGTGAAGGCCAGCGTGGAGGCGACGGTGACCACGACGGCCAGCTGCGTGCGCGGCGGCACCCACGTGCGGGTGGCGCGGGCGGCCAGCAGCACCGACCACGGGAAGGCCAGCAGGCCGAGGGGCTGGACGACCGACAGCGGGCCGAAGAACAGCGCCGTCACCTGCAGGACGGCCGAGACCCCCAGCAGCACCAGCCCGAGCAGCCACCGCGGCTTGCGCACGGCCGTGAGGAAGGTGCGGAAGCTCATCTGCTGCTTCTGCGCATTGCCGGACAGCTGGGCGTCGACGGCGTGGTGCTGCAGGTGTGCGGACAGGGCGAAGCAGAACGAGCTGATGAGCACCAGGCCGACGGCCAGGGGGATGTTCTGCGTCACGTTCACCTACGGTAGCCGCAACCCGGCCCCAACTCCTCGCGGCGTCCCGGACGCCCTACCTGAGTCGCCGGAAATCATCCCTGGGGTGGAGTCGGGGTGTCCGTCAGTGGTCGGTGTGCGGGTCGTCGGACTGGACGCCGTGCAGGCGGCGGGCCGCCTCGGCGATCGAGCCGGACATCGACGGGTACACCGTGAACGCCTGAGCCATGTGGTCCACCGTGAGCCGGCGCCGGACGGCCAGCGCCAGCGAGTGGATCAACTCGGACGCCCCGGGGGCGACCACAACGCCACCGATGATCACGCCCGACGGGCTGCAGAACACCTTGACGAACCCGAAGTTCAGGTCCTGCATCTTGGCGCGGGCGTTGGAGTGCAGCGGCATCATCAGGGCCTTGCCGCGGACCAGGTCGTAGTCGAGCTGCTCCTGGGTGACGCCCACCGTCGCGATCTCGGGGGAGGTGAAGACGTTGGCGGAGACGTGGCGCTGGTTGAGCGGGGCCACCGCGTCGCCCAGCGAGTGGTACATGGCGTTGCGGCCCTGCATGGCGGCCACGGACGCCAGCGGGTAGACGCCCGTGACGTCGCCGGCCGCGTACACGCCGCGCGCCGAGGTGCGGGAGACGCCGTCGACCTTGATGTGGCCCGACGGGGTCAGCTCGACGCCGGCCTCCTCGAGACCGAGGTCCTCGGTGTTGGGGATGGAGCCCACGGCCATCAGCACGTGGCTGCCCTCGACCTCGCGGCCGTCGGCCAGCGTGACGATGACGCCGTCCTCCGTCCGGCGGGCGGCGACCGCGCGCGAGCGGGACAGGATCTCCATGCCGCGGCGCTCGAAGACCTCCTGGATGACGCGGGCGGCGTCGGCGTCCTGACTCGGGAGCACCATCTCGCGCGAGCTGACGAGGACGACCTCGCAGCGCAGCGCGTGGTAGGCGCTGGCGAACTCGGCGCCGGTGACGCCCGAACCGACGACGATCAGCTTGCGGGGCATCTCGCGCAGGTTGTAGAGCTGCTTCCAGTTCAGGATGCGCTCGCCGTCGGGCTTGGCGTCGTCGAGCTCGCGGGGGCGCGTGCCGGTGGCGACGAGGATGATGTCGGCGTGGAGGCGCTCCTCCTTGCCGTCGGGCGTGGTGGCGATGACGTGCTCGGTGCCGTCCAGCCGGCCGTTGCCGTGGATGGTGCGGACGCCCTCGAGGTTGAGGCGGGTCTGGATGTCGGCGCTCTGCTGGGCGGCCAGCTCGAGGAGGCGCTCGTTCATCTTGACCGCGTCGACCCGGACGGTCTCAACGAGGCTGGTCTGCGACGGGTCGACCGGCTCGAGGCCGAGCTTGTTCGACTTGCGGATGCGCGTCATCACGTCGGAGACGGCGATGAGGCCCTTGGACGGAACCACGTCGGTGAGCACGGCGGAACCGCCGACGCCCGCACGCTCGATGACCGTGACCTTCCCGCCCAGGTGCGCGCCCACCAGCGCCGCCTCGTAGCCGCCAGGTCCGCCACCGATGATCACCACGTCCGTCATGCTCGGCATTCTTCCATGCACCACGGGGGGCGTCTAAGCGTGAGGACCGTGGCGCCACTATGCTCGGCGAGGTGACGCAGTTGACGGACCCCTACGCCCTGGCCGAGCAGGCCGCCAACGCCCTGAAGCAGCGTCTGGGGGTGGACCGCATCGACGTGGCGCTCGTGCTCGGCTCCGGCTGGTCGACCGCCGCCACCGACCTCGGCGAGGTCGTGGCCGAGGTGCCGCTGGGCGAGTTCCCCGGCTTCTCCGCCCCGGTCGTCGCCGGCCACGGCGGCGCGGTGCGCGCGCTGCGCCTGCCCTCGGGCCGCATCGCCGCCCTGTTCACCGGGCGCACCCACTTCTACGAGGGCAAGGGCGCCGACGCCGTCGTCCACGGCGTCCGCACGGCGGCCGCCGCCGGGGCGACCCGCCTCGTCCTCACCAACGGCTGCGGGGGCCTCGACCCCGCCTGGGCGCCCGGCACGCCGGTCCTCATCGCCGACCACATCAACCTGACCGGCGCCACCCCGCTGCACGGGGCGAACTTCGTCGACCTGACCGACGCCTACTCCCCCGCCCTGCGCGACCTCGCCCGCACGGTCGACCCCGACCTCGACGAGGGCGTCTACGTCCAGTTCGCGGGCCCGCAGTACGAGACCCCGGCCGAGGTGCGCATGGCCGCCGCGATCGGCGGCACCCTCGTGGGCATGTCGACCGCCCTGGAGTGCATCGCCGCCCGCGAGGCCGGCCTGGAGGTGCTCGGCATCTCGCTGGTGACCAACGCCGCCGCCGGCATCACCGGCGAGGTGCTCGACCACGCCGAGGTCATCGAGGCCGGCCGCAACGCCGTGCCGCGCCTGCACTCGCTGCTGTCCGGCCTGCTGGAGGTGCTGTGATGCTGCCCGCCGAACTGCTGCAGCGCCTGCGCGACTGGCAGGCCGCCGACCCCGACCAGGCCACGATCACGGCGCTGGACCACCTCATCGAGCGTTCCGAGGGTGGCGACGCCGACGCGGTCGCCGAGATCGTCGACGCCTTCTCTGGACGCCTCGCGTTCGGCACCGCGGGCCTCCGGGCCGCGCTGGGCCCCGGCCCGAACCGGATGAACCGCGTCGTGGTCTCCCAGGCCGCCGCAGGGCTGGCCCGCTGGCTGGTCGACAACGGGCACGCCGGCCGCACGGTGCTGGTCGGCTACGACGCCCGCTACAACTCCGACGTGTTCGCCCGGGACACCGCCGAGATCCTCGCCGGCCACGGGCTGCGCCCCCTGCTCACCGAGACCCACGTGCCGACGCCGGTCGTGGCGTTCGGCATCGGGCACTACCACTGCGTGGCCGGGGTCGTCGTCACGGCGTCCCACAACCCGCCGCAGGACAACGGCTACAAGGTCTACGTCGGCCCCTCCCAGATCGTGCCCCCGACCGACGGCGAGATCGCCGCGCAGATCGAGACGGTCGCGCAGCTCCCCCTGTCCTCGATCGCCCGGGCCGAGAACTACGAGACGATCGGCGAGCCGCTGCTGGAGGCCTACGTGGGCCGCGTGGCGTCCCTCGTGGCCGACGACGCCCCGCGCGACCTGGCCTGGGTCTACACCGCCATGCACGGCGTCGGCGCCGAGGTCGTGGCCCGCGTGCTCGACCGCACCGGCTTCCCCGCGCCCGCGCTGGTCGACGAGCAGGCGCTGCCCGACCCGGCGTTCCCGACCGTCGCGTTCCCCAACCCCGAGGAGAAGGGCGCGATGGACCTCGCCCTGGCCCTCGCCCGCACCACCGACGCCGACGTGGCGATCGCCAACGACCCCGACGCCGACCGCTCCGCCCTCGCCGCCCCCTTCGACGGGCAGTGGCGGATGCTGTCGGGTGACGAGCTCGGCTGGCTGCTCGCCGACGACGCGCTGCGCCGCGGGACGCCCGGGGTCTACGCCTGCTCGGTCGTCTCCTCCACCCTGCTGGGCCGGATGGCGGCCGCCGCGGGCCAGCCGTTCCAGATGACGCTGACCGGCTTCAAGTGGATCGGCCGCGTGCCCGGGCTCGCGTTCGGCTACGAGGAGGCCATCGGCTACTGCACCGACCCCGAGGGCGTGGCCGACAAGGACGGCATCTCCACCCTCACCCGCGTGCTCGCGCTGGTGGCGGCCCTGAAGGCCGAGGGCTCCACCGTCCAGGGCCGCCTCGACGAGATCGCCCGCACCCACGGCGTCCACCTCACGGCCCCGCTGTCGTTCCGCGTCTCCGACCTCTCGCTCATCTCCGACGCCATGGCCCGCCTGCGGGCCGACCTGCCGACCGAGCTCGCCGGTGTGCCGGTGACGGCGTCCGACCTCGGCGAGGGCTGGAACGGCCTGCCGCCGACCGACGGCGTGCTCTTCGAGGGCGAGGGCGTCCGCGCGGTGGCCCGCCCGTCGGGCACCGAGCCGAAGCTCAAGGTGTACCTGCAGGTGTCGCTCCCCCCGGAGCGGTCCGGTGACCTCGACGCTGCGCGCGCCGAGGCGGCGGCGGTGATGGAGCAGCTCAAGGCCGACATGGCGGCCGCGCTGGGGCTGTGACCCGGGTCGTCCTGCTCGCCGGCCCCTCGGGCGGCGGCAAGTCGCGGCTGGCGCACGTCACCGGCGCGCTGCCGCTGCGCCTGGACGATTTCTACCTGGACGCCGACCACCCCGACCTGCCCCGCGCGCACGGCATCGTCGACTGGGACGACCCCGCGACCTGGGACGCCTCGGGTGCGGTCGCCGCCCTCACGGCCCTGGTGCACGAGGGGCGCGCGCTCGTGCCCTCGTACTCGATCGCCGAGAGCCGCCGGGTGGGCATGCACGAGCTCACGCTCGACGGCCGCGGGCTCGTGGTCGCCGAGGGCATCTTCGCCATCGAGCTCCTCCCCCACGCCCGGGCCGCCGGCCTGCAGGTCGAGCCGGTCTACCTGGACCGCTCGCGCTGGCTGGTGGGCCTCCTGCGGCTGCGCCGCGACCTCGCCCAACGGCGCAAGCCCCCGCTGGTGCTGCTGCGCCGGGGGTGGGCCCTCCTGCGCGCCCAGCCCGGCCTCAAGCGCCGGGCGCTGGCCGCCGGGTTCCGCCCGATGCGGATGCAAACGGCCGTGCGGTTGCTCGGTCGCGCCTGAGCCCGGCGTGACAGGATGACGCCATGCGCGTCCTGCTCACCGGGGGAACCGGAACCATCAGCCGAGCCGTCGTGGCGCGGGTGCTCGCCGAGGGCCACTCGCTGAGCGTCCTCAACCGCGGCAACCGCGAACCCCTGCCCGAGGGCGTGGAGCACCTCGTCGGCGACGTGCGCGACGAGGCCTCGCTGCGGGACGCGCTGGGCGGGCGCGAGTTCGACGCCGTCGTCCAGTTCCTGGCCTTCGACGGCGAGGACGTCGAGCGGGACCTGCGCGTCCTCGCGGGGCGGGCGGGCCAGTACGTGCTGGTCAGCTCGTGCTCGACCTACCTCAAGCCGCTGCCCCACCACGTGGTCACCGAGGACTCGCCGCAGGGCAACCCCTACTCGGCCTACGCCCGGGACAAGATCGCGGGCGAGGAGGCCCTGCGCGCCGGCGCCGGCGACCTGCCGTGGACGATCGTGCGGCCCTCGCACACCTATGGCGAGCGGACGATCCCGACCAACTTCCACTTCGGGAACCCGTGGGCGGCGTGGCAGCGGGTGCTGGACGGCAAGCCGGTCATCGTGCACGGCGACGGCGAGTCGCTGTGGACGTTCACCTGGAACGAGGACTTCGCCGTCGGGCTGGTCGGCCTGCTCGGCAACGAGGGCGCGCTCGGGCGTGCGGTCCACATCACCTCCGACGAGTCGATCACCTGGAACCGGGCGTTCCGCACGGTGGCCGGGGTGATCGGCGCCGGCGAGCCCGACCTGGTGCACGTCCCGTCCGCCACCCTGGGCGCACTGCGGGAGGACCTGGAGGCGGCACTGCTGGGCGACAAGGCGGCCACGATCGTGTTCGACAACACGCTGGTGAAGTCCCTGGTGCCGGCGTTCGACGCCCGCACCACCTGGGCAGAGGGCGTCGCCCGGGCGTGGGAGTGGATGCAGGCGCACCCGGACTCGCGGCGTCCGGACCCCGCCTACGACGTGTTCTGCGACGACGTGATCGCGCGGGTGCGCGCCTGGGCCTGAGCCCGGGTCAGCGGCGCGCCTCGCGGGCCGCCTTCTGCGCGGCCGCGACGGCCGGGAACAACACGATGATCGCGGTGCCCAGGCCGAGCGCGCCCAGCACGGCGGCCAGCCCGGCACTGCCGCTGGCGACGGCGAGCAGGGAGGCCACCCCGCACATGAGGGCGATGACCGCGCCGATCCCCAACCACTTCGCGGCGGCCGCGTGCCCGGCCCGCCAGGCGGACGGGGAGGACATGGTCGCGCTCGTGCGGATGCCCGCCAGCGGGTTGGGCCGGAGCCGGCCCAGGCGGCCGCCCAACGCGATCACGGCGTAGATCGCCCCGATGCCGAGGGCCGTGATGGCCAGGGCGACCGGGTCGCCGCCCGCCCCGGCGGTCTCGAGCGGGGTCAACGCTCGTCCTCGACCGCGCGCTGCGGCTCGGGCGCGACCTCGAAGTCGGGCTGCGCCTCGGGCAGCAGGTCGGCGACGGGGTCGATGACCTCGCGCTGCGCGGTCAGCTCGGGGTTGTGCGGGGCCGTCGACAGGCGCGCGGCCTTGCCGGCCTCGAGCTTCTGCGCCTCGGCGATGGCCTGCTCGACCGACGCCTGGCTCTCGGCCTCCTCGGCCTTCTTGGACGCCTCGATCTCGGCGAAGACGTCCACCTTCTTCGGGGCCTCGAACTTCGACGGGTCGACCGCACCGAGCGCCTTGCCGGCGACCTCGCCGAGGTTGCCGCCCAGGCCCTTGAGGGCGTCGTTCAGCTCCGACGGGATGATCCAGACCTTGTTGGCGTCGCCGGTGGCCAGCTTCGGCAGCATCTGCAGGTACTGGTAGCTCAGCAGCGCCTGGTCGGGCTCGGCGGCGTGGATCGCGTGGAACACCGTCGTGATGGCCTGCGCCTCGCCCTCGGCGCGCAGCATGGACGCCTGGCGGTCGGCCTGGGCCCGCAGCACCTGGGACTCGCGCTCACCCTGCGCCCGGAGGATCGAGGACTCGCGGTCACCGGACGCCGACAGGATCTGCGACTGGCGCTGGCCCTCGGCGAGCAGGATCTGGGCGCGCTTCTCGCGCTCGGCGCGGGCGCCCTTCTCCATCGCGTCGCGGATCGTGGCCGGCGGCTCGATCGACCGCAGCTCGACGCGGTTGACCTTGATGCCCCACTTGCCGGTGGCCTCGTCGAGCACCGCGCGCAGCTTCTGATTGATCTCCTCACGCGAGGTGAGGGTCTGCTCGAGGTCCATGCCGCCGATGATGTTGCGCAGCGTGGTCATGGTGAGCTGCTCGATGGCCTGGATGTAGTTCTGGGCCTCGTACGCGGCCCGCTTCGGGTCGACGATCTGGTAGTAGATGACCGAGTCGATGCCGACCATCAGGTTGTCCTCGGTGATGACGCCCTGGGGCGGGAACGGTACGACGGCCTCGCGCATGTCCATGGTGTAGGCGACGCGGTCGATGAACGGCACGATCAGGTGCAGGCCGGGGCCGATCTCGCGGTTGAACTTGCCCAGCCGCTGCACGATGCCGACCTGCATCTGCTGGATGACGCGGACCGAGAGGCCGAGCGCGACGACCGCCACGACGGCGATCAGGATCATCAGGATCAGGAACGGGTCGGGCATGCGGGCCGCCTCCTCAGGGGTCGGGGTTGTGCACGACCCAGACTAGTCGGTGGCACCCACGCGACTGGCAGGCGCGACGGCACCCCGTGGCTCAGGAGCCCAGCGGCTTGTTGCGCGGGTGCACCACGACGGTCAGGCCGTCGACCTCCATCACGTCGACGGGGACGCCGGCGGCGATGGTCTCCCCGTCCCACGAGCGGGCGGTCCAGGTCTCGCCGTTGATCGTGGCCTCGCCGGTGGTAGCGGTGATCTCCCCCGCGGCCCGCCCGGACGCCCCCAGCAGCTGGTCGAACGTCGAGCGGTAGCCCTCCCCCTTGTGGAGGCGGCGGAGGATCTCGGGGCGCAGGAAGCCCAGCAGCGCGACGGCCACGACGACGGCGACGAGCACCTGGACCCACAGCAGGCCCGGGAACACCAGGGCGACCCCCGCGCCGGCCAACGCACCGCCGGCCAGCATCAGCAGGGTCATGTCGAGCGTGAGCATCTCGGACACCGCGAGGCCGCCGGCCAGCACCAGCCAGACCAGCCAGAGGTTCTCCTGGATCCACTCGAGCACGGTTACTCCTCGACCGCCGCGCGCTCGGGGTGCCTGCGCGCGGCGCGCGCCGACCAGCGGCCGTCCTCGACGCTGACCTTGAGCGGCAGGTCGAAGGCCTCGCTCATGTGTTCGTCGGTCAGCACCTCGGTGATCGGGCCGGCGGCGACCACGCGGCCCTGCTTGAGCAGCATCGCGTGGGTCATGCCCGGCGGGATCTCCTCGAGGTGGTGGGTGACCAGCACGGTGGCCGGGGAGAACTCGTCGGCCACGATCTCGGACAGGGTCGCGACCAGCCGCTCGCGGCCGGCCAGGTCGAGGCCGGCGCCGGGCTCGTCGAGCAGCAGCAGCTCGGGGTCGGTCATGAGGGCGCGGGCGATCTGGACGCGCTTGCGCTCGCCCTCGCTCAGCGTGCCGAACGTGCGCTTGCCGAGGTGCTCGATGTGGAGCTGCTGCATCAGCTGCGCGGCCCGGCGGAAGTCGTCCACCTCGTAGCCCTCGTGCCACCGGCCCACCACCGCGTAGGCGGCCGAGACGATGACGTTCCCGACGGCCTCCGACCGCGGGATGCGGTCGGCCAGCGCCGCCGAGGTCACGCCGATGCGCGGGCGGAGCTCGAACACGTCCACGGCCCCCAGCACCTCGTCGAGGATGGAGGCCATGCCGTCGCTGGGGTGGAGGTTGGCCGAGACGACCTGCAGCAGCGTGGTCTTGCCGGCGCCGTTCGGCCCGATGACCACCCAGCGGTCGGCCTCGTCGATGACCCAGTTGATGCGGTCGAGCAGCGTCGACCCGTTGCGGACGATCGAGACGTCGGCGAGCTCAACGACAGGTGCCATGCCTCCAACCTACCGGCCGGACGCCGCGGGCGTGGCCTCCCCGGCCCGTGTCACGCGCCGGTGGAGTGCAGGCCCCCGTCGACGTGGATCATCTCGCCGGTGGTCATGGGGAACCAGTCCGACAGCAGGGCCACGACGGCCTTGGCGGTCGGCGTGGCGTCGTGGTCGTCCCAGCCGAGGGGGGCGCGGTCACCCCAGATGTCGTTGAAGGTGTTGGCGCCCGGGATGGCCTTCTTCGCGATGGTGTCCAGGGGGCCGGCGGCGACGATGTTGGAGCGGATGCCGTCCGCGCCGACGTAGCGGGCGAGGTAGCGCGAGGTCGACTCCAGGGCGGCCTTGGCGACACCCATCCAGTCGTAGGTCGGCCACGACACGCGCGCGTCGAAGGTGAGGCCGACGACGCTGGCGGGGTTGTTCAGGATCGGCTTGCACGCCATCGTGAGGCTGACCAGCGAGTACGCCGAGACGTGGATCGCCTGGGCGACGTCCTCGGGCGGGGTGGTGAGGAACTTGCCGCCGAGCGCGGTCTCGGGGTTGGCGTACGCCACCGAGTGCACGACGCCGTCGAGCCGCTCGACGCCGACCGCGCGGAGGGCGTCCGGGAGGCCGGCCAGGTGCTCGGCGTTCGTCACGTCCAGCTCGAGCACCGCCGGGGCGGGGTCGAGGCGCTTGACGATGCGGTTGGTCAGGCTCATCGCGCGGCCGAAGTTGGACACCACGACGGTGGCGCCCTCGGTCTGGGCGATCTCGGCGACCTTGTACGCGATGGAGGTGTTCATCGTCACGCCGGTGACGAGGATGGTCTTGCCCTCGAGGATTCCCATGGCTGTTCCTTCGGTGTGGGGAGCGGGTGTCAGTGGCCCATGCCCAGGCCGCCGTCGACCGGGAGCACGGCCCCGGAGACGTAGCCCGCGGCGTCGGAGGCCAGGTAGGCGACGGCGGCCGCGACCTCGGCGGGACCGCCGAGCCGGCCGGCGGGGATGGCGGCCTTGTAGCCGGCGACCGTCTCCTCGGGCAGGACGGCGGTCATCTCGGTCTCGATGAAGCCGGGCGCGACCACGTTGGCGGTGATGTTGCGGCCGCCCAGCTCGCGGGTCAGCGAGCGGGCGATGCCGACGAGGCCCGACTTGGTGGCGGCGTAGTTGACCTGGCCGGGCGAGCCGTAGAGGCCGACGACCGAGCCGATGAGGATGATGCGGCCCCACTTGGCGCGCAGCATCGACCTCGCACCGCGCTTGGCGACGTTGAACGCGCCCTTGAGGTTGACGTCGACGACGGCGTCGAAGTCGGCCTCGCTCATGCGCAGGATGAGCGTGTCCTTGGTGATGCCGGCGTTGGCGACCACGACCTCGACCGGGCCGTGCACCTCCTCGGCGGCCTTGAAGGCGGCGTCGACGGACGCGGCGTCGGCCACGTCGCAGGCGATGCCGAGGGCGCCCTCGGGCGCGCGACCGGAGGTGCTGGCGGCGGCGACCTTGTGGCCCTGGGCGAGGAACTCCTCCACGATGGCGCGGCCGATGCCCCGGGCGCCGCCGGTCACGAGGATGCTGCGAGGTGTCTGCGTCACGGCGACAACCGTAGCGTGAGACCGCCCCGGCGCAGGCGTAGGCTTGCAGCATGGCCGGACGCGCTGTGCACGCCCAACCGGCGCTCATCACGAGCGCGCGGTTCGGCAACAGCCTGTCCACCGACCAGCGCGCCAAGCGCTACATCATCACGATGACCTTCCGGGTGGTGTGCTTCATCGCCGCCGTGTTCGTCCCCCTGCCGTGGAACGTCGTGCTGTTCGTCACCGCGGCCCTGCTCCCGGGCATCGCCGTGCTGCTGGGCAACGCGCGCGACAACAGGCCCGAGCCCACGGCGTCCCCCGACGAGGACGTGCCGCAGCGCCTGGAGCTCACCGCCGGCGAGGTCGTCAAGGGCGAGGTAGAGGAGGACGATCGGTGAAGCGCACGTGGCTGCGATGGGGGCTGATGACGCTCTTCGTCGTGGCGTTGGGGTTCACGTTCGTCCAACTGGGGCAGTGGCAGCTCGACCGGCTCGACCAGCGCCGCGACCGCAACGCGACCACCGCCGAGCACGAGAAGGCCCCGGTCCGGCCGTTCGAGGAGGTCTTCACCGGCACGATCACCGACGCCGACCAGTGGCAGCGGGTCTCGGTGTCGGGCACCTTCCTGGCCGACAAGCAGCTCCAGGCCCGCTACCGCAGCTTCGACGGCAAGACCGGGTGGGAGCTGATCACCCCGCTGCGGACGACCTCGGGTCAGGTCGTCCTCGTCGATCGCGGCTTCGTCGAGCGCCCGGCAGGGCAGGACTTCCCCAAGGTCTTCCCCGACCCGCCCGCCGGCGAGGTGCAGCTGACCGGCTACGTGCGGCGCAACGAACAGGGCAACACCAACCAGATGACCCCCACCGAGAACACGGTGCGGCTGGTCAACTCCGACACCCTGTCCGGCGCCCTGGGCCTCGACCTGGTCAACGGCTTCATCGCGCTGATCGACGTCACCCCGGCCCAGTCGGCCGAGCTGGTCCCGGTCACCCCGCCGCCCCCGACGGAGGGCCCGCACCAGAGCTACGCCCTGCAGTGGTTCGCCTTCGCGGCGATCGCCGTGGTGGGGCTGTTCATCCTGATCCGCAACGACCTGCGCGACCGCAAGCGCGCCAAGGAGCGCGCCGCCCGGCCGGCCCCGGTCGAGCTGGCGGTCGAGCGCACGGAGGAGGCGAGCCATGGACCTCGGGCTGACTGACAGGGTCTTTGTCGTCACGGCCGCCTCGGGCGGCCTCGGCCGCGCGACCGCCGACCAGCTCGTCGCCGAGGGCGCGCGCGTGGTGCTCGTCGCCCGCCGCGAGCAGCCGTTGGCGGACGCCGTGGCGGCCCTGGGCGCCGACCGTGCGGTCGCGCTCGCCGCCGACCTCGCTGAGCCCGACGCCGCCGCCCGCGCCGCGGCGCTCGCCCTCGAGACGTGGGGACGCCTCGACGGCGCCCTCGTCAGCGTCGGCGGGCCGCCCAAGGGCTCGGTGCTCGGCACGACCGACGACACCTACCGCGCGGCGTTCGACTCCGTCGTGGTGGGCGCCCTGCGCGCCGCCCGCGCCGTCGTGGACGCCGCCCCAGGCCCCGTGGCGCTGGCCTTCGTGCTCTCCACCTCGGTCAAGGAACCCCTGGCCGACATGGCCCTGTCGAATGTCACCCGCCCGGGCCTGGCCGTGCTCATCCGGCAGCTGGCCGACGAGTTCGCCGACTCCGGGTCGCGCGCGGTCGGCCTCATGCCCGGCACGATCCAGACCGACCGGATCAACTGGCTCGCCGGCCAGTCCCCCGACCCCGACGCCGCGCTCGCCGCGCTGGGCTCGGCCTCCCCCATGAACCGCGTCGGCCAGCCGGTCGAGTTCGGCCGGGTCGCCGCCTTCCTTCTGTCGGACGCCGCCTCCTTCGTCACCGGCTGCGTCGTCCCGGTCGACGGCGGCCGCCTGCGCGGGGTCTGATGGGCCTGGACGCCGCCCGCGGCCTGCTCGCCTGCCCGGTCTGCGCCGAGGGCCTGGACCTCGGGCCGGCCGCAGCCACCTGCCGGCAGGGGCACTCCTTCGACGTCGCCCGCCAGGGACACCTCAACCTGCTGGGCGCGGCCCAGCCCGCCAACGCCGACACCGCCGCGATGGTCGAGGCCCGGTCGCGGGTGCTGGACTCGGGGGCCTTCGACGCCGTCGACGCCGCCCTCGCCCGGCGCGCCACCGGGGCCCGCACGATCCTGGACGTGGGCGGCGGGACCGGCCACCACCTGGCCCGGCTGCTCGACGCGCTGCCCGCGGCCCGGGGCGTCTCGCTCGACGTCTCGGTGCCCGCCGCCCGCCGAGCCGCCCGCGCCCACGACCGCGCCGCCTCGGTCGTCGCCGACGCGTGGGGCACCCTGCCCCTGCGCACCAAGCGGTTCTCGCTGGTGACGTGCGTCTTCGCACCGCGTAACCTGCGCGAGTTCGCCCGCGTGCTCGCCGACGCCGGCCTCCTCCTCGTCGTGACGCCCGACCCCGACCACCTGCGCTCCCTGCGCGAACGGCACGGGCTGCTCGGCATCGAGGCCGACAAGGACGACCGGCTGGCCCGCGCGGCGTCCGGGCTCTTCGAGACCATCGGCCGCCACCGCGTGCGCGCCGCCCTCTCGGCCGACGCCGCCCTCGTGCGCGACCTGATCGCGATGGGCCCCAACGCGTTCCACGGGGTGCCCGAGGAGGTCGACCCGATCGACACCGAGGTCGCCGTGAGCGTGTGGCTGTTCCGGCGGCTCGGGTAGGCGCGCCCCCGCTCCCCTGTCGGACGCCGCGGGCTGCGGGTACGTTTCACCCATGAACGTGTTCGAGAACGTCACGGCCCTCATCGGCCGCACGCCCCTGGTCAAGGTCAACAAGCTGTTCGGCGAGACGAACGCCACCGTGCTGGCCAAGCTGGAGTTCTACAACCCGGCCAACTCGGTCAAGGACCGCATCGGTGTGGCGATGGTCGACGCGGCCGAGGCGGCCGGCGTGCTGGAGCCCGGCGGCACCATCGTCGAGGCGACCTCCGGCAACACCGGCATCGCGCTGGCCATGGTCGGCGCGGCCCGCGGCTACGACGTCGTGCTCACGATGCCGGAGACCATGAGCAAGGAGCGCCGCGCCCTGCTGCGCGCCTTCGGCGCCGAGCTCGTCCTGACCCCCGGCCCCGAGGGCATGCGCGGTGCGGTGAACAAGGCCAACGAGATCGCGGCCGAGCGCGGCGGCGTGCTGGTCCGGCAGTTCGAGAACCCGGCCAACGTCGACATCCACCGGCGCACGACGGCCGAGGAGATCTGGGCCGACACCGACGGCACGGTCGACATCGTCGTGGCCGGCGTCGGCACCGGCGGCACCATCTCCGGCGTCGGCCAGGTGCTCAAGGAGCGCAAGCCCGGCGTGCGGATGGTCGCGGTCGAGCCCGCCGAGTCGCCGATCCTGTCCGGCGGCCAGCCCGGCCCGCACAAGATCCAGGGCATCGGGGCGAACTTCGTCCCCGAGATCCTGGACCGCTCGGTCCTCGACGAGGTCGTTACGGTCTCCTCCGAGGACGCCGTGGCCATGGCCCGCGAGGCCGCCCGCGCCGAGGGCCTGCTCGTCGGCATCTCCTCGGGCGCGGCGCTGAAGGCCGCCGGTGAGCTCGCCGCCCGCCCCGAGAACACGGGCAAGACGATCGTCGTGGTGATCCCGAGCTTCGGCGAGCGGTACCTGTCGTCGGTCCTCTATGCGGACCTGATGGACTGACCTCTTCCAGACGTGCTGGAGTGGGGCCCATGAGCTCCGACACCCGCCTCCGCACCCTCCTCGACCGCATGACCGAGGACCTCGACGCGGCCCTGCGCGAGGACCCGGCGGCGTCGAGTCGGATGGAGGTGGCCCTGCTCTACCCGGGCGTCCACGCCGTGTGGGCGCACCGGGTGGCGCACGCCCTGTGGACCCGGAAGTCGAGCCTGCGCCCGATCGCGCGTGCGGTCTCGCAGGTGGCCCGGGGCCTGACCGGCGTCGAGATCCACCCCGGCGCCACCATCGGCCGCCGCTTCTTCATCGACCACGGCATGGGCGTGGTCATCGGCGAGACCGCCGAGATCGGCGACGACGTCGTGATGTACCACCAGGTCACCCTGGGCGGCCGCTCCCGCGGCCGGTTCAAGCGGCACCCCACGATCGGCGACGGCGTCCTGCTCGGCGCCGGCGCCAAGGTGATCGGCCCGATCACCGTCGGCGAGGGCACGCAGGTCGGCGCGAACGCCCTCGTCGTCCACGACGTGCCCCCGAACTCGGTGGTCACCGGGGTCGTCGCCGACACCTCCATCGACCCCGTCGCCTGACCCGCCCGCCCGAGAAGGACCGTCCGTGAAGCCGTTCCTGCACCTGTCCATCCGCGACCACGACGACGCCGTCGCCAAGGAGTTCGACGCCATCGCCTCCTTCGCGGGCCTCAAGCCCGGCCAGCTGGTGCAGCTGCGCGTCGAGCAGGCCCCGCTGCCGGTGATCCGGCCCGACGACTACTCCGGCATCGTCATCGGCGGCGGCCAGTTCAACACCTCCGACGCGGTCAAGACCGACACCCAGCGCCGGGTCGAGGCCGACCTCGGCCGCATCGTCGACACCGCCCTGGCCGAACGGGTGCCCCTGCTGGGCCTGTGCTACGGCGTCGGCATCGTCACCCAGCACCTCGGCGGGTTGGTCGACCGCACCTACGGCGAGACCACCTCGGCGGTGGAGGTCACCCTGACCGAGCACGGCCGCGTCGACCCGCTGTTCGAGGGGGTGCCCGACCGGTTCATGGCGTTCACCGGCCACAAGGAGGCGTGCTCCCGGACGCCCAACGACTCGGTCCTGCTCGCCACCGGCACCGCGTGCCCGGTGCAGAGCTTCCGGGTGGGCGACCGCGCCTACGTGACGCAGTTCCACCCCGAACTCGACGTGGCGCGCCTGGTCGAGCGCATGGTGATCTACCGCAACGCGGGCTACTTCGACCCCGACGAGTTCGACACGCTGGTCGAGGCCGCGCACGCGGCGGGTGTCGACGACTCCCCCGGGCGCATCCTGCGCAACTTCGTGGAGCTGTTCGCCCGCTGATCAGGAGCCGTGCTCGCGCGCGATCTGCTCGTGGTGGCGCACGACCTCGGTAACGATGAAGGTCAGGAACTTCTCGGCGAACTCCGGGTCGAGGCCCGCGCCGTCGGCCAGCGACCGCAGCCGCTCGATCTGCAGCTTCTCGCGGGCCGGGTCGGCCGGCGGCAGGCCACGGGTGGCCTTCAGGACGCCGACCTCCTTCGTGATCCGGAAGCGCTCGGCGAGCAGGCACACCAGCGCCTGGTCGAGGTTGTCGATGCTGGCCCGCAGGCCAGCCAGCTCGGCCGGGATCTCGCTCATGGGGTCACAGTACCGAGCACAATGGGCCTCATGAGCCCCGAACAGGCACCGGACGCCGGCGTCCCGGTGTGGGCGGTCCTCAACCCGGTCGCCAAGCGGTCCGCGCTGGCGCGGCACTCGCTGGAGCGGGCGTGCGCCGACGCCGGCCTGCCGGCGCCCCGGGTGCTGGAGACCACGGCGGCGGAGACCGGCTGGGCCCAGGCCCGCGAGGCAGTCGCCCAAGGTGCCCGCCACGTGGTGGTGGGCGGCGGCGACGGCACCGTGCGCGAGGTCGTCCGCGCGGTCGCCGGCACGGGGGTCCACCTCGGCATCCTGCCGCTGGGCACGGCCAACCTGTTCGCCTTCAACCTCGGCCTGCGCACCCGCGACCCCCGCCTGATGGTCGACCGGGCGCTCTTCGGGTCGCCGGCGCCCACCGACGTGGGCTGGGCGAGCTGGCGCCCCGTGGTCGAGGGCGCCGTCGGGGCGCCCACCCCCGACCAGCCGTTCCTCGTCATGGCCGGCATGGGGCACGACGCGGCGACCGTGCTGGCGACCAGCCCGGGCGCGAAGTCCAGGCTCGGCTGGGCGTCCTACCTCGCCTCGGGTGCGCGCCACCTCCTCCGCAAGCCGCTCTCGATGCGGCTCTCGGTCGACAACGCGCCGGGCCGCCGCCTCGAGACCTGGACCGTGCTGGTCGCCAACTCCGGCGCGATCCCGTTCGGCATCGAGGTGTTCCCCGACGCCCGCCTCGACGACGGCCACCTCGACTGCCTCGAGGTCCCCCTCCGGACGCCGGCCCAGTGGGCGTCCATCGCCTGGGCCGGCCTGACCCACCACCGCTGGGAGGCGGCAGCCCTGCGCTACTCGCGGGCCCGCACGGTCTGGGCCGTGCCCGACGAGCCCACCCCCCTGCACCTGGACGGGGACGTGGTCGGCGAGGTGGCCGACGTCCGCATCCGGATCCAGGCCGGCGGCCTCGTCGTCCGGACCGGCAACTAGGCTGGCGGCATGCCCATCGACCAGGACCTCATCGTCACGCTGCTGCGCGGCCACACCGACCGCAAGGAGGAGGCGCAGGTCCTCGAGCTGCTTCGGCAGGCCTCGGCACCCACGCTCGACCAGGTACTCCGCGAGGTCGACGCCGCCGGGCTGTTCCGCAACATCGACGACCACTGGTTCGGCCCGCAGCACCGCACCGAGCTGCGCGAGCTGCTCACCGAGCGGCTGGGCGAGTTGTCGATCGAGGCGCAGGCGAACCTCGCCTACGGCATGCAGGCCGGCCACACCGACCGCGCCGACGAGGAGGCCATCGCGGCCATCTTCCTCGCCCGCCACGGGGTCGAGCTGACCCACCTGAAGAACCGGATCAACAGCCGCACCGACAGCCACGACCTCGAGGGCCTGGTGTTCGCCGACATCGGCGACGAGGCCGTCCGCGCCCGCATCCTCGAGCACATCGCCACCGAGGCCGCCGGGGTCGAGACCGGGGAGTCGAAGGTGCTGTGCGACATCGACGACACCGTCATCTGCGCGCTGCACGACCGGCGCTACCCGCGCGGCACGATCTACCCCGGCATCCTGGCGCTGCTCGACGCCCTCGACCGGGGCGGCGACGACGAGCCGTTCTCCACCGGCGACCTGACCTTCGTGACCGCGCGGCCCGGCGACGCGCTCGGCCTGATCGAGAACCACACCCGCGCCTCCCTGCGCCGCGCCGGCATCGCCACGCACTCGGTGCTCACCGGGACCCTGTCGGCGCTGGTCACCCACGACCTGATGGCGGGCCAGAAGATCGCCAACATCGACCACTACCGCCAGCTGTTCCCCGAGTACCGCAAGCTGTTCATCGGCGACTCGGGCCAGGGCGACATCCGCGTCGGCGAGCTGCTGCTCGAGCGGTTCGGCGAGGTCGTCGACATCGTCGTCATCCACGACGTGGTCGGCATGCCCGCCGAGGAACGGGCGCGGCTCGCCACGGAGGGCATCCACGTGGTCGACACCTACGTGGGCGCCGCCCGCCTGATGCACGAGCGCGGGCTCATCGCCGAGGCGGGCCTGGAGCGGGTCGTCGCCGAGTCCCTCGCCGCGCTCGACTCCATCGCGTGGGACTCCGACGAGCAACGCGAGGCCGTGCGCGCCCTCATCGAGCGGGACGCCGCGGGCATCGAGATCCACACCGCCCCCACCCAGACCACCTGACTCCGCGGGCAGCCGGACCACCCCCAGGGGTGTCGGCCACCCCCACCCCCGGCCGGTTAGGGTGAATGTCACCGGCGAGACGGGCCGGCCCGGCGAACAGCGCGACCTCACGGTCTGATGCGCGCGGCCGGTCGCCGCAACGACCGGCGCTGAGGTCACCCGCGCAGGAACTCGGCCGCCAACGGAGCGGCGTCGGAGCCCCCGTAGCGACCGTCGGCCACAAACGCGGCCACCGCCAGGTCGCCGTGGCCGACGATGACCCACGCGTGGTACTGCTCGGGCGCGTACGTCGCGGTACCGGTCTTGGCCAGCACGCCGTCCAAGCCGGCCAGCGCGCCGTAGCCGCCCTCGACCGCGTTGTTCGCGAGCAGGGAGCGCAGCGCGGCCGCCTCGGCCTCGGTCAGCGGGGCCGCCGGCAGCGTGGGCTCACGCGGCTCATCGACCAGAACGGGCGCCACGGTGTGCCCCGCGATCACGCTGGCCATCACCGTGGCCATGCCGAGCGGTGAGGCAACGACCTTGCCCTGGCCGATCATGGACGCCGCGTGCTCGACGACCGTGCCCTCGGCGGGGACAGAGCCGAGGAAGGCGCCGACAACCAGCTCGGGCTCGGCGGTCAGCCCGAGCGCGCCGGCGGCGGCGATGAGTTCGTCCTGGGTCACCCGGTCGCGGGCGTTGATGAAGGCGCTGTTGCAGGAGTGGGCCAGCGCGGTGTGCAGGGGCACCTCGCCCAGCGCGGAGGCCGGGTAGCCCGCCCAGTTGTCGAACCGGTAGCCGTCGACCACCGTGCCGTCGGTGCAGGAGACGGGCGAGTCGGGCGTGAGGCCCTCGCGCAGCAGCGCCAGCGACGACGCGGTCTTGAAGGTGGAACCCGGCGCGTACTGCCCGAGCGTCGCGGTCGACAGCCCCTCGGAGCCGGGGCCCGAGGCCGCGGCGAGGATCGCCCCGTCGGAGGGCCGCACCGCCACCAGCGCGCTGGCGGGCCCGACCCCGGACAGGATCCGCTCGGCCCTCATCTGGAGCTCCACGTCGATGGTGGTGACCACGTCGGCGCCGTCCAGCGCCTCGACCCGGAAGGCCTCGCGGGCCTCGCCGTCGGCGTCCACAATCGAGACGACGAAGCCGGTGGTGCCGGCGAGGACGTGGTTGCGCGCCTCCTGCAGACCGCCGCGGCCGACGAGGTCGCCTGCACGGATGGCGCCGCCCGACTTCTCGACCTGCTCGGCGGTGGCATCCCCCACCACGCCCAGCAGCGGGCGGGCGAAGGACGAACTGATGCCCAGCGGGAAGGTCGTGGGCACGGCACGCACGCCGATCCAGCGCTCGGCCTTGGCCACGAGCTCCTGGTCGGCCTCGACGTGCCGGCGCAGGATGCGTGCCTCGACGAAGGCGCGCGGGCCGCTGCGCTCGACGCGGTCGGCGAAGGCGGCGGGGTCCATCCCCAGCTCGGTGGCGAGCTTGCCGGCCGAGTCGACCGCGGTGGCGGCGTCGGTGAGGGTCTTGTCGATGCCCAGCCGCCACGCCGGGGTGTTGGTGGCCAGTGCCTCGCCGCGCTGGCCGACGATCGAGCCGCGCACCGGCGTGAGCCGGGAGGCCCGCAGGGACTCCCCCTCCGCCAGGTCGGGGGCGATGGCGGCCGGCACCAGGCGCGCCCGCCAGTCCTCGCCGTCGCGGACGAGCTCGAGTTCGGTGGTGTACTCCCAGGCCGACTTGCCCTCGTGGATGACCCACGACCACGCGAGCTGGGTGGAGACCACGCCGGGTTCGCGCGGCGTCAGGTCGGTGGTGCGGGTGACCGTCGGGCGCAGCGCCCCCATGCCGGAGTAGACCGCCGCCAGGTCGACCGCGGCGGGGTCGACCACGTCGGCATCCGCGAGTTCGCCGCTGGCCAGTCCGGCCACGATCCGGTCGGCGGCCTGCTGCATCAGCTGGGCCGGGCGGACGCTGAACCACCACACGCCCCCGGCCAGCCCCGCCACGCCGGCCACGAGGGCCAGCACGAGGACGATGACGGAGCGGCGCATGTCAGGCGTGGACCACGATCTCCACGCGCTGGAACTCCTTGACCTCGGTGTAGCCCGTGGTACCCATCGCCTTGCCGAGCGCGCCGACCAGGTTCATGGTGCCGTCGGGGGTGTGCGAGGGCCCGCGGACGATCTCCTCCAGCGTGCCGACGCGGCCCATGCGGACGCGCTCGCCGCGCGGCAGCTCGGGGTGCCAGGCCTCGGGGCCCCAGTGCCAGCCGCGGCCGGGGGCCTCCTCGGCGCGGGCGAGCGGGGTCGAGACCATGCAGGCGTCGGCGCCGCAGGCGATGGCCTTGGCGATGTCGCCGGAGCGGCCCAGCGCGCCGTCGGCGATGACGTGCACGTAGCGGCCGCCGGACTCGTCCATGTAGTCGCGGCGCGCGGCGGCGACGTCGGCAACGGCCGAGGCCATCGGCACCTCGACGCCCAGCACGTGGCGGGTGCGGCCGGTGGCGGCGCCGCCGAAGCCGACGAGGACGCCCGCGGCGCCGGTGCGCATCAGGTGCAGCGCCGCCTGGTAGGTCGCGCAGCCGCCGACGATGACCGGCACGTCGAGCTTGCGGATGAACTCCTTGAGGTTCAGCGGCTCCTGCGCGCTGGAGACGTGCTCGGCCGACACGGTGGTGCCGCGGATCACGAAGAAGTCGACCCCGGCGCGCTCGACGACGGACGCGAACTCCTGCGCCCGCTGGGGGCTCAGCGCCCCGGCGACCGGGACGCCGGCGTCCCGGATCTGCTTCATGCGCTCGGCGATCAGCTCGGGCTTGACCGGCTCGGAGTACAGCTCCTGCATGCGGGCGGTGGCGGCGACGGCGTCGCTGATCTCGGCCAGCTCGGCGAGGATCGGGTCGGGGTCGTCGTAGCGCGTCCACAGGCCCTCGAGGTTGAGGACGCCGAGGCCGCCCATACGGCCGAACGCGATGGCGGTGTCGGGCGACATCACCGAGTCCATCGGGGCCGCGACGATCGGGAACTCGAAGGTGAGGGCGTCGATGCTCCAGGTGAGCTTCACGTCCTGCGGGCTGCGGGTGCGCCGCGTCGGGACGATCGCGATGTCGTCGAAGGAGTACACCTGCGTTGCGCGCTTGGCGCGGCCGATCTCGATCATCATGCTCACTTCTGGGTGTAGTTGGGGGCTTCGACGGTCATCTGGATGTCGTGCGGGTGGGACTCGCGCAGGCCCGCGGAGGTGATGCGGACGAACCGGCCGCGCTCCTGCAGTTCGGGGATGGTGCGGGCGCCGGAGTAGAACATCGACTGCTTCAACCCGCCGATCAGCTGGTAGGCCACGGCGGCGAGCGGGCCGCGGTAGGCGACCTGGCCCTCGATGCCCTCGGGCACGAGCTGGTCGTCGGTGGACGCCGAGGCCTGGAAGTAGCGGTCGGAGGCGTACGAGCCCTGCTTGCCGCGGGCCTTCATGGCGCCCAGCGAGCCCATGCCGCGGTAGCGCTTGAACTGCTTGCCGTTGATGAACACGAGGTCGCCGGGGCTCTCGTCGCAGCCGGCGAGCAGCGAGCCCAGCATCACGGCGTTGGCGCCGGCCACGAGGGCCTTGGCGATGTCGCCGGAGTACTGCAGGCCGCCGTCGCCGATCACGGGCACCCCGGCCGGCTTCGCGGCCCGGGCGGCCTCGTAGATCGCGGTGACCTGCGGGACGCCGACGCCGGCGACCACGCGCGTGGTGCAGATCGAGCCGGGCCCGATGCCGACCTTCACCGCGTCGCCACCGGCCTCGACGATGGCCTTGGCGCCCTCGTAGGTGCCGACGTTGCCGCCGATGATGTCGACGTGGGCGGCCAGCGGCTCGGCCTTGAGGCGGCGGATGAGGTCCATCTCGGCGCGACTGTGGCCGTGGGCGGTGTCGGTGACCAGGGCGTCCACCCCGGCCTCGACCAGGAGCATCGCGCGCTCCCACGCGTCGCCGAAGGTCCCGATCGCGGCGCCGACGCGCAGGCGGCCCTGCGGGTCCTTCGTCGCGTCGGGGTACTTGTCGGACTTCACGTAGTCCTTGAGCGTGATCAGGCCGGTGAGCCTGCCGTCGGCGTCCACGAGCGGCAGCTTCTCGATCTTGTGCTTCCCGAGCAGCTTGAGCGCCTCGTCGGCCGGCATGCCGGGGTGGCCGGTGACCAGCGGCATGCGGGTCATGACGTCGCCGACGCGGCGGTTCGGGTCGTCCTCGAAGCGCATGTCGCGGTTGGTGATGATGCCGACCAGGCGGCCCTCGGCGTCGACCACGGGCAGGCCGGAGATGCGGTAGGTGCCGCACATCTCGTCGACCTCGCCGATCGTGGCGTCGACGGTGGTGGTGATGGGCTGGTCGACCATGCCGGCCTCGGACCGCTTCACGCGGTCGACCTTGCTGGCCTGCTCGTCGGCCGACATGTTGCGGTGCAGGATGCCCAGCCCGCCCTGGCGGGCCATCGCGATGGCCATGCGGGCCTCGGTCACCGTGTCCATCGCCGAGCTCAGCAGCGGGACCCGCAGCGAGATGCGCCGGCTCACCTGCGTCGTGGTGTCGACCTCGTTGGGGATGACGTCGGACTCGTTCGGCTGCAGCAGCACGTCGTCGAACGTGAGGCCCAACGGCGCGAACGGCGCCGGCACTCCAGAGGGGGTCAGGTCATCGAACGACATCTAGTTTCTCCACCTTCGGCCACGGGCCACTCGACAGGCCGTCAGTCTATCCCCGGCCCCCGACAGGGCCCGATTCCGTCCCGCCCGGTCGCGGCGGCCGCTCACACGACGTCGGCCAGCGCCGCGTCCAACCCGCCGAACCGGTAGGTGAAGCCCAGTTCCACGGGGAGGATCTGCGGCACGATCCGCTGGCTGGCCATGATCACCTCGGCGGTGAGGTCGGGGCCGAAGCTGGCCCGCAGCAGCGCCTCGGGGACCGGAAGGCCTGGGCGCCGGCCATGGGCGCGGGCCAGGGCGGCGACGAAGTCAGCCTCGCGCACCGGCTGGGGCGCCGCGATGACCACCGGGCCCTCGTGGCGGCCGGTGAGCAGGAAGATGGTGGCGGCGACCCAGTCGGCGATGTGGATCCAGGAGCGCCATTGGCGCCCATGCCCCATCCGGCCGGCGAGCAGGCCGCGCTTGCGTCGCTCCCACATGCCGCCGGGCACACCCAGCACCACGGGCGTCCGGAGCAGCACGGTGGGGACGGGCGCGTGCCGCGCGGCCGCCTCCCACGCGGCCGTGGACTGGGCCAGCCACCCGCGGCCCACCCCGGAGTCGGCGTCGAGCACGACCTCGCCGCGGTCGCCGTGGAAGCTGGTGGCCGACAGGTTCGCGTACCGCTGGCAGCGCCCGTCGGGCTCGAGGTGGCTGACGACGGTGAGGGAGCCGGTGACCTGGCTGCCCCGGATCCGGTCCCGGACCGCCGGCGTCCAGCGCGTCCAGACGTTGGCCTCGAAGACGTTGGCGACGGCGTCCACGTCGGAGAGGCCGGGGCCGTCGATGCGGCCCGCCGCCGGGTCCCAGCGGCGCTCGCCCGGGCCGGACGCCTCGCGCTCGACCAGCCGCACGACATCGTGGCCGGCCTCGGCCAAGCCGTCGGCCAGCGGTCCTGCGAGTCGTCCCGAGGTCACCGCCACGCGCATGGGACGAGTGTAGGCCTCCGGAGGGAGACCGTTTACCATACCCGTCGGGGTATCGTGGTTCCATGCCCGACCGCGACCTGACCGACCGTGCCCGTACCACCCGGGACGGGGCGATCGCCCGCTGGGCGGACGCGGCCGGTGGTGGGTCCACGTGCCGCATCGGCGGGGGCACCGACCGGGTGGCGCTCAAGCGGGCCGAGGGTGCCGCGACGGCGCTGCGCCAGCTGGTGCGACGGCTCGACGGGGGCGAGGACGCCGCCTCCGCGCTCGCCGAGGAGCTGGGACGCTGGTCCTCCCCCGCCCTGACCGACCGCGGTGACGACTGGCGCCACTACACCGAGGGCGGCCTGGCGGCGCTGGAGGCGCTGGCGTCATGCGCTGACGGGCTCGCCGGGGCGTGAGCGCTGCACCGGCAGCGCGCACGCGATCTCGCCGCGCAGGCGGCGGTCGAGGGCCCAGACCAACAGCACGAGCCCGATGACGCCGAGTACCGGCTGCACCGGGGCGAACCACTGCAGCGCGCCGGCGTAACCGAGCGCGAGCAGGGCCACCTTGTTGCACACCGGGCACCCGACCGCGAGGTAGGCCAGCAGGCCGCCGACCAGGCCACTCGAGGGAACCTTCTCGTCCCCGGCGCGCACGTAGGTGGCACCGAGCAGGCCACCCAGCACCGCGGTGGCGACCAGCACGGGCCACGCCCACCACGTGGTGGGGACGTCACGCCCGAAGACGGGGTTGGGGATCATCGCGGTGGGCAGACCGACGACCAGGACGGTGCCGATCGCCCACGCGGCCGCGACCGCCCAGCGGCGCCGCGGCCAGGCCAGCAGGGCCCGCCACGCAGTCACGCCGGCGACCGGGGAGCGCCTCACGAGGCCCCCGTCTCGCCGGCCTCGCCCGCCTCCGCGGCCGGCGTGGCCTGGCGCCGGACCTCGTCGACGTCGAGCGCCGCCACGGCGCCCACGAGCTGCTCGAGCCCGGCGGCGTTCATCGCGCCCGCCTCGCGGTAGACGAGGACGCCCCCGCGGAAGGCCATGAGCGTGGGGATGGCCTGGATCTGCAGCGCGCCCGCGAGCTGGCCGTACGCCTCGGTGTCGAGCTTGCCGAAGACCACGTCGGGGTGGGCCTCGGACACCTTCTCGTACACGGGACCGAAGCGCAGGCACGGGCCGCACCAGGACGCCCAGAAGTCGACCAACACGGTCTCGTTGTCAGTGATGGTAGCGGCGAAGTTCTCTTCGGTCAGCTCGTCGGTGGCCATGGCCTGCCTCTCGGGAAGTCGGTGTCACGCACCATGATACATACCCCCGGGGGTATCAGTCCACGTACCCGTGCCAGACGACGGTCTGGAACGCGTTCCAGACCAGGAACGCCACGACGAAGCCGGCGACCCAGAGGCGCTGGCGGCGGGTGAGGGGCACCAGCCCCAGGAGCGCGAGGCTCCAGGGCACGTACCACGGGTGCATGGCCTGGCCGAGCACCGCGAGCGCGAGCGAGCCCCAACCGACCGCCGCCACCGGGCGGTCGGAGAACCGGATGACCACCCAGGCGAGGACGGCGAGCAGGGTCACGTTGGAGGCCATCCCGACCACGAACCGGAAGGGGGCCGGGTCGGCGCCCAGCCACTCCACCAGATAGCCGCCGAACTGGCCGAGCAGCGCGAAGGGCCCCGGCGTCCCGGCGGTGCCCATGAGGGTCAGCCAGGCCGTCCAGCCGAAGCCCTTGCCGGTCACGACGCCCAGCGCCACGAACACCGCCACGGCGATCGCAGTCACCCCCGCGGTGCGTAGCCCGAGCACCCAAAGGCGGCGCGCGAGCGGCAGCTCACGCAGCCGGAACAGCAACGGGACGCCGGCCACGGCCAGCACGGTCAGCCCGGCCTGCTGCTTCAGCGCCATCGCGACGCCGACGAGCACGGGGGCCACGACCCAGACCAGGAGCCGCGACCGGGCCCCGCCGAGCGGGGTCTCCAGGGCGACCACCACGACGTACACCGCGAGGAGGGACACCCCCGCCATGAGGGCGTCGTTGTGCGCGCCCCCGATGAAGTGGACCAGCAGCAACGGGTTCAGCAGCCCCCACCACGTGGCGCGGCCGGGCGCGAGCGGGTCGGTGGGCGACAGGTGCGCCGCGATGCGCGGCAGGGTCAGGCCGATCAGGACCACGCCCAGGATGGCCGGCAAGCGCATGGCCGCGACCGACCAGTAGTCGTCGGCGCCGGTCAGGGCCACGATGGCCTGATTCACCAGCAGCGACAGCGGCGGGTAGGCGACGCCACTCCCCCGCCACAGCGGGTCGACCGAGTCGGCGAACGGACCGCCCGCGCTGCCGAGGCCCTCGGCGTACACGGAACCGCCGGAGTTCTCGATCCAGCCCGAGTCGGCGTACAGCACGGCGTCGGCCGAGAGCGTGGGCGGCGACCAGAGCAGCGGGAGCGCCCACACGGCCAGCAACCATCCCGGACGCCCCACCGGCGGCCGTCCGGCACGCGGGCGCAGGCGCCACCAGAGCACGGCCAGAACCACGGCGCCGAGGACGACCGCCACCCGGTTGAGCGGCATCGGCAGGGCGGTGCCGATCGCCATCACGACCGGGTCGAGCCAGCCGTCGGGGTGGAACGCGAACTCGGGGTGCGCCGACCCCCAGGCGACGAGGGCGGAGGCGAGCGCGCCCAGTCCGGCCGCGAGCCCCCACGGGAGGGTGCCGCGGGCGTCCGGGGTGGGTTCGGTCACCGCTGCGCTCACTCTCGGCAGCCTAACGAAGGCGGTTCGGCGGCGCGATGTCGCCCCGCTCCGGGGCGGTCAACCGCGGGCGGCCGGCCGTCCCGCCCGCCTGGGACGGGCCAACCCCGCACGCAGGAGCGGGCGCACCCGGTACCCGATGACCTCGCGGAGGTAGACGCTGGTCGACGTGCGGGTGATGCCCGGGCACAGCCGGATCTCCTCGGCGACCCGGTAGAGGTCGTCGGGGTCGCGGGCCACCACGTGGCAGAGCAGGTCGATGTCCCCGGCGGGCGCGTGGCACTCGAGCACCTCGGGGATGCGGCGCAGCGCCTCGACCGCGGCGTCCAGCTGGTGCTGGTCGAGCTCGGCCGCGACGGTGGCGTGCAGGCCTCGACCCAGCGCGGCGGGTGGGATGAGGCTGCTCGTCAGCCGGAACAGCCCGTCGGCGCGGTAGCGCTCGAGCCGGGCCTGGATCGTGCCGCGGGCCAGGCCCGTGCGCTCGCTCAGGGACAGCACCGTCATGCGGGGGTCGGCGTCCAGCTCGAGCAGCAGGCGGCGGTCGATGTCGTCGAGCTGGTACACAGCGGCTCCTTCGCGGGTTTGATCAACCTGGCGGCTGGATCCTCACCCAATCCGATCAGATTGACCAGCAGTTGTGCAACGAGTTGTGCACCACATCGCTTCGGGGCTGGAATGGTGCACATCAGGTGCGAGGCCCTCACGAGGGGCCGGGCGCCGCCGGACCACCCCCGCGCCACCACCCGCGGGCCGAGGTCGGGAAACGGATCGGGGCCCCCACGCCAAGCGTGGGGGCCCCGAAGGTTTCGCTCACTCAGTGGGCGTGGCCGTGGCCGTCCTCGTCGTCCTCGGGCTTCTCCACCACCAGGGTTTCGGTGGTGAGCAGCAGGCCCGCGATGGACGCCGCGTTGGCCAGGGCCGAACGCGTCACCTTGACCGGGTCGATGACACCGGAGGCGATGAGGTCCTCGTAGGTGCCCGTGGCGCCGTTCCAGCCGTGGCCGGGCTGCAGCTCCTTGACCTTGGAGACGATGACGTAGCCGGGCTCGCCACCGTTCTCCGCGATCCAGCGCAGCGGCTCGACGACGGCCTTCTCGACGATCTGGACGCCGACTCGCTCGTCACCGGTCAGGCCGAGGCCGTCGGAGAGCACCGAGGCGGCGTGCACGAGGGCGGAACCGCCACCGGCGACGATGCCCTCCTCGATGGCCGCACGGGTGGCGCTCACGGCGTCCTCGATGCGGTGCTTCTTCTCCTTCATCTCGACCTCGGTCGCAGCGCCGACCTTGATCACGCACACGCCACCGGCCAGCTTCGCGACCCGCTCCTGGAGCTTCTCGCGGTCCCAGTCGGAGTCGGTGCGGGAGATCTCGCCCCGCAGCTGCTCGACGCGACCCGCCACCGCGGACGCCTCGCCGGCGCCGTCGACGATGGTGGTGTTGTCCTTGGTCACCACGACGCGGCGGGCGCGGCCCAGCACGTCGAGGCCGACCTGGTCGAGCTTGAGGCCGACCTCGGCGGCGACGACCTGGCCGCCGGTGAGGATCGCGATGTCCTCGAGCATGGCCTTGCGGCGGTCGCCGAAGGCGGGGGCCTTGACGGCCACCGAGGTGAAGGTGCCGCGGATCTTGTTCACCACGAGGGTGGACAGGGCCTCGCCGTCGACGTCCTCGGCCACGATGAAGAGCTGGCCGCCGGCGCCGATGACCTTCTCCAGCAGCGGCAGGAGGTCGGCCATCGAGCTGATCTTGCCCGAGTGGATGAGGATGTACGGGTCGTCGAGGATGGCCTCCATGCGCTCAGGGTCGGTCACCATGTACGGCGACAGGTAGCCCTTGTCGAACTGCATGCCCTCGGTGAACTCGAGCTCGGTGCCCAGCGTGTTGGACTCGTCGACGGTGATGACGCCGTCCTTGCCGACCTTGTCGAAGGCGTCGGCGATGAGCTCGCCGATCTCGGAGTCACGGCTGGAGATCGTCGCGACCGAGGCCATGTCGGCGGTGGTGTCGACCTGGCGGGCGACCTTGTGGAGCTCCTCGCCGAGGGCGTCCACGGCCTTCTCGATGCCGCGCTTGATGCCGACCGGGTTGATGCCGGCCGCAACGGCGCGCAGGCCCTCGTGGACCAGCGCCTGGGCGAGCACCGTCGCCGTCGTCGTGCCGTCACCGGCGACGTCGTTGGTCTTGGTGGCGACCTCCTTGGCGAGCTGTGCGCCGAGGTTCTCGTAGGGGTCGTTGAGCTCGACCTCCTTGGCCACGGTCACGCCGTCGTTGGTGATCGTCGGGGCGCCCCACTTCTTGTCGAGCACCACGTACCGGCCCTTCGGGCCGAGCGTCACCTTCACGGCGTTGGCGAGGGCGTCGACGCCACGCTCGAGCGAGCGGCGCGCCTCCTCGTCAAACTGAAGGATCTTGGGCATGGATGACTTCCTTACTTGGAGACGACGGCGAGGATGTCACGAGCGTTCAGGAGCAGGTACTCCTGGCCGTCGTACTTGACCTCGGTGCCGCCGTACTTGGAGAAGATGACGACGTCGCCCTCGGCGACGTCCAGCGGAACGCGGTTGCCGTTGTCGTCGATGCGGCCGGGACCGGTCGCCACGACCTTGCCCTCCTGCGGCTTCTCCTTGGCGGTGTCGGGGATGACCAGGCCCGAGGCGGTGGTGGTCTCTGCCTCCAGGGGCTGGACGAGGACGCGGTCCTCGAGCGGCTTGATCGTGACGGTCACGATGGTGCCCTTTCTTCGTGTTGGGGCCCCGGTGCGGGACCCACGGTTTCGTTCGATGTGCGCCGCCCAGGCGTCGTCGCGGTGCCGCCGTGGGCTGGCAGACTCGATGGTCGAGTGCCAACACAGACTCTATCCACGCGTTGGCACTCGTTCAACCCGAGTGCTAATCCGGGAGGGACTGCGCCTGCCCCGCCCGCCCGCACACGAGGACGCGCGCCCCGTCCCGGGTGGGGGTGACCACGAGCGTCGCGACCCCCCTGCCCCTGAGCCTGAGTCGCCGGCGCAGGGCGGCGGGGTCGAACTCGAGGCCGCGCTTCTTGATCTCGAGAGTACCGACGCCGCGCTCACGTACCCACGCGCGCAGCACCTTCTCGTCGAACGGCAGCACCTCGCGCACGGCGAAGACCGTCGCGAAGGGGGTCGGCATGTCCCACGGGGCACTCAGGTAGGCGATGCCGTCGGTGATGCGGTGGGCCTTCACCAGCCCGGCGAACTCGTCGACGAGCCCGGCGCGGACGACCGCCCCGTCGGGTTCGTAGAGGTACTCCTCGATAGCGCCCACCCCGGCAGACGGACGGCCGGTGTCGGCGAGCTCGACCCCGTCGACGATCGCGGCGCGGCGGCCCGGGCGGGCGCCCGGCCCGGCCCACAGGGCGCACTCGACGACGCTGCCGGCGTCGGAGACCCACTCGGCCTCGACCGTGTCGACGATCAGGCTGTGCGGCACCCCCGGCCCGAGCTTCACGCATGCGGGGCGGGTGCCGTCGAGCAGCGCCTCGACGAACGGCCACGGCGGGCTGAGGTCCTCCACGCGCCACGAGCGGCCGGCCCCGGTGCGGCGGGCAGGGTCGGCGAACACGGCCAAGTCGGGGTCGGACGCCGCGAGCTGCGGCCACAGATCGGTGACGTCGCCGACGAGCACTTCGGTGCCGAGGTTGGCCTGCGCGAGCACGGCGGTGACCTCGTCGCGCTCGACGGCGATGACGTGGAGGCCCGCGTCCTGGAGCGCCAGCGCGTCCACGCCGAGGCCGCACCCGAGGTCGGCGACGCGCGTCGCCCCGGTGGCGGCGAGCCGGGCAGCCCGGCGGGCGGCCACCGGCCAGCGCGTGGCCTGCTCGAGGCCGTCGGCGGTGAGGAACAGGTTTTCGGCGCGGGGCCCGAGCTTGGCGACGGCGCGGCGGCGCAGGGCGACCTGGTCGAGGACGGCCGCCGCTTGGTCGGGTTCCACGAGCGCGCGCAGGCGGGTGGCGGCACCGAGCGATCCCGGGTCGGCCTCGGCCGCGGCAGCGCGCAGGGCCGGGCCCGCGGCGTCCGAGACGAGCCAGCGGGCAGTGGCGACGTCCACGCTCAGCCGACGATGTGGATGACGACCAGGCCGTCGGGCGACTTGGTGCCCGCGACCTCCCACGCCCAGTCGACCGCGCGGGTGATGCCGGCGGCCAGGCCGTACTTCGCGCGGGTCGCGGTGGCCGCCTCGGCGAGCTGGTCGCCCTCGGTGACGAGCTCGGCGCGGCCCTCGAACACCGGCTCGGTACGCAGGGCCTTGCCGGAGCCGGACGCCGCCTGCACCGACACCACGTGGCTGTGGCCGAGCCGGTCGACCCACGGGGTGCTGTGCGGGGTCCAGATGCCGACCGTGTCCTCGCCCAGCCGCACGACGTACTCCGACGACGTGGTGGCCGTGCCGTCGGCGGCGAAGGTGGTCACGCAGATGCGGTCGGCGTCGCCGAGGCTCACGGGTGGGTCCCGTCGGCCGGGCCCTCGGGCAGGGCGCCGCGCTCGGCCGCCTTGTTGGCGATCGCGGCGCTGCGGCCGGAGTTGACCTCGTCGAGCGTCGAGCGGCGGACCTGTCCCTGCGTGCGCGTCGGCAGGCCGAGGCCCAGGCCGAGCAGCAGGCCACCCGCGAGCGCCACGCCGGCGATCATGGTGGTCGTCGTGACCGGGTTGGCGATGACGCGCGCGCTGTCGTAGCGCTGCGCGGCGCCGATGATCTCCTGCATGTCCCAGCCGAACCGGAACAGCCAGACGCCCGCGCCGACGAGCGCGGCGAGGCCGAGCAGGCCGAGCAACCACTTCAGAGGCTTCATGGGCGGCAGCCTATCGCCGGGCTCCGGCGGGGCGGCAAGCCATCGCCCGGGGGACTCCCCGGGAGGACTAACGTTGGGGGGGCGACCCAGGAAAGGACCAGCGATGCGCGTTCTCGTCACCGGCGGCGCCGGCTACATCGGCTCCCACACCACCCTCGCCCTCCTGCGCGAGGGCCACGAGGTGCTCGTGGTGGACGACCTGTCCAACAGCTCCGAGGAGTCGCTGCGCCGGGTGGCCGGGCTGGCCGGGCGCGAGGCGTCCTTCGTCGAGGCGAACGTGCGGGACGAGGCTGCGTTGGAGGAGGCCTTCGCCGGCTTCTCCCCCGAGGCCGTGATCCACTTCGCCGGCTGGAAGGCCGTGGGCGAGTCGACGCAGATCCCGCTGACGTACTACCGCGAGAACCTCGAGTCCACGATCACCCTGCTCGAGGTCATGGCCCGGCACGCGTGCCACAAGATCGTGTTCTCGAGCTCGGCGACCGTGTACGGCGAGCTGTCCGAGCCGCCCTTCGTCGAGGACGCCCCCACCGGCGCCACCAACCCCTACGGCCGCACCAAGCACATGATCGAGCAGATCCTGGAGGACGCCTCGGCGGCCGACCCCGAGCTGCGCGTGGCGGTGCTGCGCTACTTCAACCCGATCGGCGCCGACCCCTCGGGCCGCATCGGCGAGGACCCGAAGGGCATCCCCAACAACCTGCTGCCCTTCGTGGCCCAGGTCGCGGCCGGGCGCCGCGAGAAGCTGATGGTCTTCGGCGACGACTACGACACCCCCGACGGCACGGGCACCCGCGACTACATCCACGTGGTCGACCTCGCCGCCGGACACCTGGCCGCGCTGGCGAAGCTCGAGACCTCCGGCGGCTACCACGTCTGGAACCTCGGCACGGGCAACCCCACCTCGGTCCTGCAGATCGTGCACGCGTTCGAGGAGGCCTCGGGCATCCAGATCCCCTACGAGATCGTCGCCCGCCGTCCCGGCGACGTGGCGTCCTCGTTCGCCGACCCCGCCAAGGCCCAGGCCGAGCTCGGCTGGCGTGCCGAGCTGTCCGTCGAGCAGGCCTGCGCCGACACCTACCGCTGGCAGTCCGCCAACCCGAACGGTTTCGCCGACGCCTGATGGCTCGGGTCACGTGGCTCACAGACCAGCCGTCCGTGACAGATGCGCCTCGTAGGTGAATCCGCGCCTGCTCGAGCAGGTGCAGATTCACCCAACACGCGTGGCTGAAAGCATGGAGCCGCCCCGGCCTAGGGTCGCCATCCCTGGCGCTCGAGCGCGGTGCGCAGGAGCTTGCCCAGGGCGCTGACGCTCCAGGCCTGGGCCCAGCCCCACGGGTGACCCAGAACCCAGCCTGCCGGATGCTCTCCTGCCTGCGGTTCTGCGCGACCATGACGTCCTCGGGTGACTGGTCGTTCCCCTCGACCCGGCGGTACTTGACCTTGCCGTCGACCTCGCCGATGAGGTTCCAGTCCTCCCACCCGAAGTCGCCGCGTGCCACGACGAGCCCATCGACCTCGACGCGGAACTGGGGAACGGGTTGGGGCAGCCCCGTGCGGGAGATCATCACCCGGCTCACCGATTCGGCCACCGACTCGGAGCGGCCATCGGCGAAGGCGATCACCTGACGCGCCTGCTCCACGCCGGTCATTCCCTTGCTGGCCTGGACCACGGCCAACAACGAATCCCGCGAGACGTCCCGGGCCAGGGCCTGGTCGGCGGCCACCACGGCCCACGCGTGCTGGGCTGTCCGGGCGAGGTCTACCACCGTGCGGGCGAGGGACGTGACGCGCAGGTCACCCACCGTCACGACATCGTCCGCGGTGAACCGGGCGCAGTGAAGGTGGTAGGTCGCCGTCCGCCTGCCGCGGCCCGGTGGCGGCGTGGTCAGGTCCACCAGCCGTGGGTTGTCGACCTGCACCGCCAGCCCGTGGGCGATGGCCGCCGAGGCGTGCGAGAGCACCACGGAGTCACGGTGCGTGCTGAGCAGGGCCGCGGCCCGCACCAGGTGCTCGTCGCGCGGGGACAGCTCCCGGGCTGGGGTGTAGACACGGCGCGTGAGCCTGACCAACTCATGCGCAGCGACGGCGCGGCGCACCTGGTACGGGGTCCAGCCCGCTGACCTCAGGGCAGGGATTGATCTCAACTGGGGGTCGTCCATGCCTCCAGCCAACCGGTCCCGGTGCCGCCGGGCACCAAACCGGGTGCGTCGCCTGTGGACAACACGGGACAGACGCGCCTGATCGGTGAATCCGCACCCCCTTCAGCAGGCGCGGATTCACCGACGAGGCGCATATCTGCCGATCGAGGCCCGGCACCCTTGGCGTCAGTCCTCCAGGACCAACTCCGGGTAGACCGGCTGCCACATGGCGTCGAAGACCTCCTGCACGGGGTCGGTGAGGGGCTCACCGGCGACGCCCTCGGCCTCGGCCGCCTTGGCGACGGCGATCGCGACGGTCGCGGACACGCGACGCAGGTCGTTCAGGGCCGGCAGGATCGACTGGCCGGGACGGCTGATCCGCACCAGCGAGGCCAGCGCCTGCGCGGCAGCGCCGATCATGCCGTCGGTGACCCGCGAGGCCCGGCAGACCGAGACGCCCAGCCCCAGCCCCGGGAAGATGAACGCGTTGTTGGCCTGCGCGATCGTGTACTCGACACCCTCGTGGCCGACCGGGTCGAAGGGCGACCCGGTGGCGATGAGCGCCCGCCCGGACGTCCACTCCAGCAGGTGGGCCGGGGTGGCCTCGACCAGCGAGGTCGGGTTCGACAGCGGCATGATGATCGGCCGCTCGGTGTGGGAGGCCATGTCGGTCACGATCTCCTGCGTGAACGACCCCGGCTGCGCCGACGTGCCGATCAGGATCGTCGGGTGCACGTTGCGCACCACGTCGGCCAGCCCGATGTGGCCGGGCTCGTCGAGGGTCCAGTGCTCGACCTCGCCGTGGGCCCGACCGTAGGGCCGCTGGAAGTCGCGCGCCTTCGCGCCCGGGCCGTCCGTGACGAGGCCACGGCTGGCAGTGACCCAGAACCGCTGGCGTGCCTGCTCGGGGGTCAGCCCCTCGGCGACCATGAGGTCGACCAGCAGGTCGGCGATGCCGATGCCGGCCGTCCCGGCCCCGTGGATCACGACGCGCTGCGCGGAGAGCTTCTCGCCCTTGGCGCGCACCCCGGCGAGCGCGGCGGCCCCGACGACGGCCGCGGTGCCCTGCACGTCGTCGTTGAAGGTGCACACCTTGTCGCGGTAGGTGGTCAGGATCCGGTGGGCGTTGTCGGCGCCGAAGTCCTCCCAGTGGATCATCGCGTGCGGGAACACCCGCTGGACCCCGGCCACGAACTCCTCGATGAACGCGTCGTAGCGCTCACCGCGCACGCGCGCCTGGCGCAGGCCGAGGTAGAGGTCGTCGTTGAGCAGGCGCAGGTTGTCGGTGCCGACGTCGAGCACGACGGGCACCATGCGATTCGGGTCGACGCCCGCCGCCGCGGTGTAGAGGCTCTTCTTGCCCAGGCAGATCTCGACGCCGCCGACCCCCTGGTCGCCGATGCCGAGAATGCCCTCCGAATCGGTGACGATGACGATGTCGACGTCCTCGGCGCGGCGCCCCATGGCCAGCAGCGACTCGTCGATCACCTCGGGGGCGTTGATGTTGAGGAACACGCCGTGGATCTGGCGGAACATCATGCTGAATTCCTGGATCGCGTCACCGATCGTGGGGGTGTAGATGATCGGCATCATCTCGGCCATGTGCTCGCTGACGAGGCGGTAGAACAGCACCGTGTTGCGGTCGCGCAGCCCGCGCAGGTACGCGAACTGCTGCAGCGGGCTGCCCGCGGCGAGGAAGCGCTGGTAAGTGCGGTGCAGCTGGCCCTCGAGCGGGGTCGAGTGCGCCGGCAGCAGGCCAATCAGGCCCAGCTTCTGACGCTCCTCCTGCGTGAAGGCCGTGCCCCGGTTGAGCCGCGGGATGCGCAGGATGGCGCTGCCCCGGGCGTTGACCTTGATCCGGGTGCCGTGGTTGCCGGCCAGGACCTCGTACGCGCGCTCAGTCATGTCGCCACCCTAGGCCCGGACGGACGCCCTCAGGTGCGGTGTTCGAACTCGGCGTCCTCGTCGTCGGTGTAGAACTGCTGCTTGGTCTCGGGGGGCAGCGAGTCCCCCTCGATGCTGCGCAGGTGGGCCTCGCGCCCGACGCGGCGTTCGGTGGCCCGCTGCTCCATCTCGCGCAGCCGGTCGAGGACGCCGCGTTCGGCCAGCAGCCGACGCCCGGCCTCGTGCAGGGCCCGGTTGCCGGCGAGGAACTCAGCCTCGTCGAACACCTTGCACGCCACCTGGTGGGGGAAGGTGTCGAACCCGACCTGCTCCTCCAGGCGCGAGAACCGCTTGACGATGTAGTCGACCTCCTCGCGCACCATCGGGTTGCGCAGGTACAGCCACTTCCGTTGGCGGATGGCCTCGTCGAGGGCCTCAACCAGGGACTCAGGTGCGTCGTCGGAGGCCAGCACGACGAGGTCGAGGTCGGAGCCATCCACCCGGCCGCCGGTGCTGCTCTCCTGCCGGGCCACGTCGTGGGACATCCCGTACACGACGTCGCCGGCGATGAGCACGCACACGTGCTCGGAGTCGCGCGGCACCCCGGCGATCGACATCACCTCGGTGGTGAACCGCTCGGCCGTGCGCCGCTTGAGGCGGGAGATCCGGACGGTTCGCTTCTCCAGCGCCGTCGCGGCGGCCTCGAGCGCCTCGTCCTGGCCGGGCAGCCCGACCACGGTGTAGGTGAGGAACTCGCGCAGGATCGAGGGCGACAGCCGCGCGAAGCCCTCGACCGTGCGGTCGAGGCGCAGGTAGCGGCGTCCGATCCGGCGCAGGCGGAAGTCGTCGTCGTTGCGGCAGGCCTTCCACAGTCCGAACACCTCTCCCCCGACGGCGGCGTGCAGGTCGGCGCCCGTCAGCGGGCCGCGCTCGGCCAGGACCGACGCGACGGCGTCAAGGTCGACCATCAGCCGCGCAGGTCGAGGGCCGGCAGGAGGTCGGCCGCGTGCGCGAGGCGTCCGTCTATGATGCCCTGCAGCCAGCCCGTGCCGGCCGCGCGGGCCTCGGGAGTGAGGCCCTTCACCGCGGCCAGGTAGCCGGACGCCGGGTCCAGCTCGGCGGCCAGCGCGTCGGGCACCGGCTCCTCGGGCGTCCCGAACACGCCCAGCACGGCGTCCAGGTTCTCCCGCAGCTGGCGGCGTCCCTCATCGGCGTCGTCGAGGTGTCCGACCAGGGCCCGGATGCGCTTGACCCGCTCGGATCGGCCCGACGCGAGCGCCGCGAGCGCCCCCTCGTGGACCAGGTCGCCGAGCTCCTGCGCCGCGAAGAACGGACGCCGCACGCCGCGGTACCACGCTTCGAGCGCGTCGAGGGAGGCCACGTAGGTGAGGTTGCGCCGCAGCAGGCGGGGCAGCTGCTTGTAGGAGTGCTTGGCCAGCGGGCGCACCATACCGGGCGGGGCGTCGGGGATGACGAGGTTGCCGTCGTCGACCATGTCCGAGCGCAGCACCGCGCCGGCCGCCACGACGGTGCCGAAGCCGGTGTAGACCGGGCCCACCGCGCCGCCCTGGCCACCCAGGAAGATCGCGGGCTGGTCGAGCATGACGCCGCGGGCCACGTCACCGAACAGGGACGCCGTGGTCTTGTTCCCGTCGGGGGTGTAGTTGAAGTGGATGTAGGACGAGCCGACCTCGGAGTGGTCCGAGCGCGAGGTGCCGCCCGACATCAGGCAGTCGCAGAAGTTGATCAGGCTGCCCAGCGTCACGAACGGGAACAGGATCGTCTGCTTGAGCCCGACGGTGTGCGCCCCGTTCGCCTCCTCCTCGAGGATCGACCCCTCGCGCACGTGCGCGCCCGAGCCCATGTTCGCCCCGTCGAGGAACACCGCCTTGCTGACGTAGCCGCCCTTGAGGTCGACGTTGGGGCCCAGCTGGGAGCTCTCGACGGTGACCGGGGTCTCGGCGCCGAGCGTGCAACCGGCGGAGACGACCGTGGACGCCCCGCGCAACCGCGTGCCGTTGTGCAGCGTCACCCCGTCGCCGGAGATCTTGTCGACGTCGACGTCCTCGGCGATGTCGACGCTCGTGGGGTTCGGGATGCGCACCCCCTTGTCGAGCAGTGCTTGCAGGGCGGCGTCCCGGTGGCTCATGTCCCGGAATCCTACTGCCGGCCCACGCGCCCGGTGCAGAGGCGGGCGGGGTCAGTCGTCCCGCAGTGCGGTGGACGGTGGCTCGGGCACGGGCACCGGCGGCGCGGCCTCGCCCGAGAGTTCGGCCTCGCGCTCGGCGCGCGACGGAACCTGCGCGACGAGGATGCCGGTCATCATCAGGGCCGCGCCGACGTAGCCGAGGGTGGTGAACCGCTCGCCCAGCAGCAGGGCGCCGCCGACGGCGCCCCAGAGCGACTCCAGCGACATGATCATCGCCGCGATGGACGCCCGGGCGTGCCGCTGGCCCAGCACCTGCAGCGTGAAGGCGACGCCGGTGGACAGGATGCCCGCGAACGCCACCGCCCCGAACGCGGGCAGCAGCCCGGCGAACGCGTCGGGCGACTGGACGACGGCGATCACGTGCGAGACGACCGCCATGACGGCGAACTGGGCCACCGACAGCCGGATCGGGTCCACCCGGCGCGCGAACCGGCCCACGCCGAGGATCTGGAACGTCCAGAACAGGGTGCCGATGAGCACGAGCAGGTCGCCGGCGCCGATGGTGCCGCCGGTCCAGGTCAGCAGGAACAGCCCGGGCACCGCGAGCGCGATGCCCGCCCACGTGAACGCGGTCGTCCTCTGACCGAACAGCACCCCCGCCAGCGGCACCAGCACCATGTAGAGCCCGGTCACGAACGAGGCGTTCCCGGCCGTGGTCTGCTCGATGCCAAGCTGCTGCAGCGTCTGGCCGCCGGTCAGCATCAGGCCGATGAACAGGCCGGGCTTGACCACCGAGCGCCACGCCTGGAGCCGCTCGTGGGGGCTGCGCGCTGCCCGCGTGTCCAGGAACCAGACCAGCGGCAGCAGGGCCAGCACACCCAGGTAGCCGCGGGCGGCGTTGAACGCGTACGCGCCGAGGTGTTCGGCCCCGAGGCGCTGGGCGACGAAGGTGAACCCCCAGATCAGGGAGCAGCCGACCAGCAGCAGGTAGGCGCGGGTGTCCTGCCGCATCAGACCAGCACGGTGGAGATCGGCAGCCCCGAGTTCGCGCCGATGTCGAGCGAGCTGGGCCGGTGCCCGCGGCGCACGACCTCGGCGCCGAGGGCGGCCATCATCGCGCCGTTGTCGGTGCACAGGCCAGGTCGCGGACGCCGCACGGTCACGCCGCGCTCCCCCGCCCGCTCGGCCAGCAGGCCGCGCAGGCGCGAGTTCGCGGCCACGCCGCCCCCGAGCACGATCGTGTCGAGGTCGAAGTGGGCGCACATGTCCATGGCCTTGGCGGTGAGCACGTCGGCGACCGCCTCCTGGAACGAGGCGGCCACGTCGGCCTCGGCGAACGGACGCCCCGCGCGCCGCTCGGTCTCCACCCAGCGCGAGACGGCGGTCTTCAGCCCGGAGAAGGAGAAGTCGAAGCGGTGCTGCTCGAGGTCGTGGCGGGCGGTGAGGCCGCGCGGGAACCGGATCGCCTTCGGGTCGCCCTCGGCCGCGAGCCGGTCGATGACCGGTCCGCCGGGGTAGCCCAGGCCGAGCAGCCGGGCGACCTTGTCGTAGGCCTCGCCCGCGGCGTCGTCGATGGTCGAGCCGACCTCGGTGATCTTCGCCGTGATGTCGTCGACGACCAACAGCGAGGTGTGCCCGCCCGAGACGAGAAGGGCGCCGAAGCGCTCGGGCAGCGGCCCGTGGTCGAGCAGGTCGACCGCGACGTGGCCGACGAGGTGGTTCAGCCCGTACAGCGGCTTGTCGAGGGCGACCGCGAGCGCCTTGGCGGCCGACAGGCCCACGACGAGGGCGCCCATGAGTCCGGGGCCGGCGGTCACGCAGATCCCGTCGACCTCGGACGCATCGACGTCGGCCGCCTCCAGCGCCCGGCGCAGCGTCGGCACCATGGCCTGCAGGTGGGCGCGCGAGGCGACCTCGGGCACGACCCCGCCGAAGCGGACGTGCTGCTCGACCGAGCTCGCGACCTCGTTCGACAGCAGCTCGTGTCCGCGCACGACCGCCACGCCCGTCTCGTCGCAGCTCGACTCGATGCCGATGACCAGCGGTTCGCTCACGATTCCCTCCCCAGGGGCAGCGCCATGACGAGCGCGTCGGCCCCGGCGCCGTAGTAGTTCGCGCGGCGCGCCAGCGCCACGAAGCCGACCTGCTCGTACAGCGAGATGGCCGGGTCGTTGCCGGCCTCGACCTCGAGCATGACCTGCTGGGCGCCCATGGCGTCGGCCCACTCCAGGCCGGCGAGAACGAGGCGGCGGCCGATGCCGGCGCGGCGGGCGTCGGAGGCGACCACGACCCGGTTCAGGTCCGCGACGTCGGCGACGGCGCTGAAGGTCGCCACCCCGCGGACCGCACCCGCGGCGTCCTTCTCGACCAGGGTGAGGCGGCCGTCGGCGTCCAGCTCGTCGGCCCAGGCCTGCTCGCTCCAGCCGGCGCGGGTGAACGCCTGCTCCAGCTGCATGATCGCGGGCAGGTCGGCGCGGGTGGCGGTGGTGACGATCATCGGGTCCGCCTCAGGGCCAGGCGGGGCGCCCCCAGCGTGGACTTGGTGCGGGTCGGCACCTCGGCGTCGGGCCGGCGCAGGTAGAGCGGCTCGAGCCCGGCGTCGGGCAGGTCGGCGGCGGCCAGCCAGCCGGCGTCGAGCGCGACCGGTCCGGACGCCTCGCCGGCCAGGTGGGCCCCCGGCCCGGCCAGGGGCAGCGCGGGCAGCGTGTCGGGCGCGGACACCTCGGGCCCGGCGACCCGGCGGCCGGTGCCGTCGTAGCGGGCCCAGTAGACCTCCTTGCGGCGGGCATCGCTCACCACGAGGAACTCCTCCGGCGCCCCGGTGGCCGCCCATTCGGCGGCCACGGCGTCCAGCGAGCAGGCCCCGGTGACCGGGACGCCGAGCACCTCGGCCAGCGTCGTGGCGGTGACCACCCCGACGCGCAGGCCGGTGAACGGGCCCGGGCCGACGCCGGCGACCACGCGGTCCACGTCGGCGAGCGCGACCCCGGCCTCGGCGGCGACGCGCTGCACCAGGGGCATCAGCTCCTCGGCGTGCGCGCGGGTGTCGTCGACGGTGGCCGAGGCGGCGATACGTCCGTCGACGGCGAGGGCTGCGGCGACGACCGTCGAGGTGTCGACGGCCAGCGTGGTGCTCATGCGTCCTCCTTCGCCGCGGCCGCGAGCTCGTCGCGGCTCCAGCGCTCCCCCACGCCGGTCAGGAAGACCCAGCGGGTGTCGTCGTCGGGGTCGATCCCCCGGCGGATGTCGATGTCGAGCCGGTCGTCGGCCAGCCCCTCGGCGACGCCGGCGCCCCACTCGACGAGGGTGACCGAGGCGTCCAGGGACGCCTCCAGGTCGATGTCCTCCAGCTCGGCGAACGAGCCGAGGCGGTAGGCGTCCACGTGCACCAGCGCGGGGCCGTCCGCCAGCGGCGGGTGGACGCGCGAGAGCACGAAGGTCGGCGAGATAACCGGGCCGGCGACGCCGAGCCCGGCGCCGATGCCCTGGGTGAGGGTCGTCTTGCCGGCGCCCAGGTCACCGGTGGCGATCACGAGGTCCCCGGCGCGCAGCACGCCGGCGAGCCGGGTGCCCAGCGACCGCATGGCCGCGGCGTCCGGGACCTCGACGGCGACGGGCAGGGACCGCGCCATGACGACGCAGTTGCCCTCGTCGCCGGCCGGCGCGAAGCCGTGGCGGCCCCACCAGGCCTGGATCTGCGGGAACTCCTTGCGCGCGAGCAGCTGCACGCGTTCCTCGCCGGCGGCGGCCAGGTGCTCGAGCACGACCTCGACCAGGAAGGAGGCGACCCCCTGCTCGCGGAACTCCGGCAGCACCCCCACCCGGCCCAGGCGCATCGCGCCGGACTGGCGGGCGGTCATGACCAGACCGGCCAGGGTGTCGTCGATGAAGGCGAGGTAGCCGGTGCCGTGCTCGATGCGCGCCCGCACCGAGGCGAGGTCGTCGGTCAGGGCTTCGGGCCGGTCGCCGACCACGGGCCGGGCCCGGAACGCGGCGTGGATGAGGTCGAGGGCCGCCTCGGCGTCCGCGACCGTGGCCGGGCGCACGGTCAGCACGCGGCCGTCCGGCAGTTCGGCCGCGGCGAGTTCGCGGGCAGCGTCGAGAGTCATGGCAACCTTCGGTGGTGGGAGCGGGCGGGACACGACAGTGCCACCGGGCCGACCCATCGTACTCCAGCGCGGGCGTCACCGGTCGTTCACCGACACGTCATGCAACCGCCCTCGTGCGTGCACCTCGACCGCGTGTCATGGGGGCATGCGGGTCGCGATCATCACCGAGTCGTTCCTGCCCGAGGTGAACGGCGTCGTCAACTCCGTGTTGCGCGTGCTCGACCACCTGGTCGACCACGGCCACGACGTGCTGCTCCTCGCCCCCGAGGCGCCCGGGGCGCCCACCGACTACCGCGGAGTCCCGATCGTGCCGATGGCGTCGCTGGCGTTCCCCGGCTACCAGCAGGTGCGCAT
This sequence comes from Propioniciclava sp. MC1683, assembly GCF_014164675.1. Lineage (NCBI taxonomy): Bacteria > Bacillati > Actinomycetota > Actinomycetes > Propionibacteriales > Propionibacteriaceae > Propioniciclava > Propioniciclava sp. MC1683. The sequence continues at coordinate 42,564 of NZ_JACJFX010000010.1, forward strand.
CTGCACCACCCCGCAGCTCGCCCTGGAGTGGACGCTGGCCTCCTTCTCCCCCGACGTCGTGCACCTGGCTTCACCGATCAACGTCGGCTACCGCGCCGCGCTGGCCGCCCGCCGGCTCGGGATCCCCTCCGTCGCCGTCTATCAGACCGACGTGCCCGGGTACGCGTCGCGCTACGGCATCTCGGCGCTGGAGGCGTACCTGTGGGCGCGCGTGCGCGGCACACACCAGGCCGCGACCCTGAACCTCGCACCGAGTTCCGCCTCGATCGCCCAGCTCGAGGGCCTCGGGGTCGGCGACCTGCGCCTGTGGGGGCGCGGTGTCGACGGCGAGCTGTTCCACCCCTCCAAGCGTTCGGACGCCCTCCGCGCGGCCTGGGCCCCTGCCGGGGAGCGCATCGTGGGCTAACTCGGACGCCTCGCGCCCGAGAAGCAGGTCGACGACCTGCACGTGCTGGCCGGACTGCCCGGGACGCGCGTCGTCGTGGTCGGGGACGGACCCGAGCTGGCCTCGCTGGAGCAGCGCCTGCCGGACGCCGTCTTCACCGGCTAGCTGCGCGGCGAGGAGCTCGCCGCCGCGGTCGCCTCGTTCGATGTGTTCGTGACCCCCGGCGAGCTGGAGACCTTCGGCCAGACGATCCAGGAGGCCATGGCCTCGGGGCTGCCGGTCGTGGCGCCGGCGTCCGGGGGGCCGGTCGACCTGGTCGACCCGTCGCGCACGGGCTGGCTGTACACCCCCGGCGACCTGCTAGGACTGCGCGAGCACGTGGCCGACCTCGTCGGCGACGACGCCAAGCGCCGCGCCATGGGCCGCTCGGCCCGCGAGGCCACCGAGCCCCGCACGTGGGCGGCGATCTGCGCCCAGCTCGTGGAGCACTACGCCGAGGCGATCGCCCTCAAGCGCGAGCAGGAACACACGGCCCGCCAGATGGCCTTCGCCCTGCGCCACGGCAGGCCGCTGCGCGTCTGACGCCGAGGGCTTGGGTTTGGCACGTCGAGGGCTTGGGTTTGGGACGCCGCTCCGCCGGCGCCGACCCACTGCGCTGGCCAGCCACCACTGGGCTGTCGTTGCAACGCCAGTGGAGTGCCGGAGCGCCAGCCAGGAGGCGGGCGGGCGGCAACTCCCACCGACAGGGACCCGCCCCTTCCTGCGGCCGGGAATCCCAAGCCCTCGTCGCGGAAAACTCAAGCCCTCGGCCCGGAAAACCCAAGCCCTCGGCGCAGAGGGCTCAGCCCTCGCAGACCACCATCGCGACGGCGACGCCGGCGTCGTGGCTGATCGACACGTGCAGCCGGGAGATCCCCAGTTCGGAGACCCGGTCGGCCACGGTGCCGGCGACCAGCAACGAGGGGCGTCCGGTCTCGTCGGAGAGCACCTCGCAGTCGGTCCAGCGCAGGCCCGCCGGGGCCCCCAACGCCTTCGCCAGCGCCTCCTTGGCGGCGAACCGCCCGGCCAGCGTCTGCTCCGACCCCCTGAGCTCGGGCAGCGTGAACACCCGGTCGGTGAAGCCGGGCCGGGCGCACGCCTCGCGAATCCGGTCGATCGAGCAGACGTCGACGCCGATCCCGATGATCACGTCACTCGACCGTGACGGACTTCGCCAGGTTGCGCGGCTGGTCGACGTCGTAGCCCTTCAGCGTCGCCACCTCGCACGCGAAGATCTGCAGCGGCACGGTGGCCAGCAGGGGCTGCAGGAGGGTCGAGGCCTTGGGCAGGCGCAGGATGACGTCTGCGTACGGCTCGACGACGGTGTCGCCCTCCTCCACCAGCACGATCGTGCGGGCGCCGCGGGCGCGCACCTCCTGGATGTTGGAGATGACCTTGTCGTGCAGCTGGTCGCGGCCCTGCGGGGGCACGATCACGAAGACGGGCAGGCCCTCCTCGACCAGCGCGATGGGCCCGTGCTTGAGCTCGCCGGCCGGGAACCCCTCGGCGTGCAGGTACGCGATCTCCTTGAGCTTGAGGGCGCCCTCGAGGGCCACCGGGTAGCCGACGTGGCGTCCGAGGAACAGCACCGACTTCTCGTCGACGAGCTCACGCGCCAGCGCGTGCACCGACTCGGCGTCGTCGAGCACGGCCTGGATCTTGTCGGGCATCGACTCCAGCTCGGCCATGATCGAGGCGATCTCGTCGCCGTACTTGGTGCCGCGCACCTGGGCCAGGTAGAGGCCCAGCAGGTAGCAGGCGGCCACCTGGGTGAGGAAGCCCTTGGTCGAGGCGACGCCGATCTCGGGGCCGGCGTGGGTGTAGAGCACGGCGTCCGACTCGCGCGGGATCGTCGAGCCGTTGGTGTTGCAGATCGCGATCACCTTGGCGCCCTGCTCACGCGCGTGGCGCACGGCCATCAGGGTGTCGGCGGTCTCGCCCGACTGGGAGATCGTGACGACCAGCGTGCGCGGGGTGATGATCGGGTCGCGGTAGCGGAACTCGGAGGCGATCTCGACCTCGCAGGCCACCCGCGTCCAGTGCTCGATGGCGTACTTGGCCACCAGACCGGCGTAGTAGGCCGTGCCGCAGGCGACGACGACGATCTTGTCGATGGTGCGCAGCTCGGTCTCGGAGATGCGGATCTCGTCCAGCGTCAGGCGGCGGTCGGCGTCGAAGCGGCCCAGCAGGGTGTCGGCGACCGCGCGCGGCTGCTCGTAGATCTCCTTGCGCATGAACCAGTCGTAGCCACCCTTCTCGGCGGCCGAGAGGTCCCAGTCGACGTGGAAGGGCTTGCCCTCGGTCTCGTTGCCGTCGAAGTCGGTGACCCGGTAGCCGGACGCCGTGACCTCGACGACCTCGTCCTGGCCCATCTCGACGGCCTCGCGGGTGTGCTCGATGAAGGCGGCCACGTCGGAGGCGACGAACATCTCGCCCTCCCCCACGCCGACGACCAGCGGCGAGTTGCGGCGGGCGGCGACGAGGGTGCCGGGCGAATCCTTGTCCACCGCGACCAGAGTGAACGCGCCCTCCAGACGGCGGGCCACCGAGCGCAGCGCGTCGGCGAGGGACGCCCCGCCCTCGACCTCGCGGCCGACCAGGTGGGCGGCCACCTCGCTGTCGGTCTCGGAGCGGAACTCGACGCCGGCGGCCTGCAGCTCGGCCTTGAGCACGGCGAAGTTCTCGATGATGCCGTTGTGGACGAGCGCCACGCGCCCGTTCGACGAGATGTGCGGGTGCGCGTTGGCGTCGGACGGCGCGCCGTGGGTGGCCCAGCGGGTGTGCCCGATGCCCAGGTTCGCGTCGGGGATCGGCGTCTCGTCGAGCTCGGCCTCGAGGTTCAGCAGCTTGCCGGCCTTCTTGGCCGAGGCGATGCCGTCGGAGCCGACCAGGGCGATGCCGGCCGAGTCATAGCCGCGGTACTCCATGCGCCGCAACGCGTCCACGAGCACCTTCTGCGCACCTTGGGGGCCCACATAGCCGATAATTCCGCACATGGGATTCAGCGTAGCGCCCGCCAACCCGGCCCCCGGACACGAGCCCGTCGACGAATTCGGGCCGTACGTCCTGGCCGATCGGGGCAAGTGGGCCGAGCTGGCCGAGCAGATGCCGGTCAGCCTGTCCGAGGAGACCCTCCGGGGCGTCCGGTCACGCCTCGACACCATCGACCTGGCCCAGGTGCGGGACGTCTACCTGCCCCTGACCGAGCTGGTGAACCTCTACGTCATGCACACCGGGCACCTCTACCGCGCCACCCACGAGTACCTCGGGCTGAAGGAGCGCCGCACCCCGTTCGTCATCGGCGTCGCCGGGTCGGTGGCGGTCGGCAAGTCCACCACGTCGCGCCTGCTGGTCGAGCTCCTGCACCAGCTCCCCGGACGCCCCAAGGTCGACCTGATCACCACCGACGGCTTCCTGATGCCCAACGCCGAGCTGCAGCGCCGCGGGATCATGCACCGCAAGGGGTTCCCGCAGAGCTACGACCGCGGCGCCCTGCTGCGCTTCGTGATGGACGTGAAGTCCGGCGCGCCCGAGGTCTCGGCCCCGGTCTACAGCCACCTGACCTACGACATCGTGCCGGGCGAGTTCATCACGGTCCGCCAACCCGACATCCTGATCGTGGAGGGCCTCAACGTCCTGCAGCCCGCGCGCCGGCGCAAGTCGGGACACGCGTCCCTGGCCGTCAGCGACTTCTTCGACTTCTCCGTCTACGTCGATGCGGCCGAGTCCGACCTGCGCGCCTGGTACCTGGAGCGGTTCATGGCCCTGCGCGAGAGCGCGTTCCTCGACCCGCGGTCCTACTTCACCCGGTTCGCGAAGATGGACGCCGACGCCGCGCAGGCCTACGCCGAGAACATCTGGGACACCATCAACGGCCCCAACCACGTGCAGAACATCCTGCCCACGCGGGGGCGGGCGACGGCGATCCTGCGCAAGGACTCCGACCACGACATCGAGTGGATCCGGATCCGCAAGACGTAGCCGGCACGCGCCTCAGCGGCGGCGGGCCTCCAGCGCGTTGACCACGAGCAGCGGCAGCCCGCCGAGCAGCACCGCACCGAGCACGACCCACGGGTTGTCGAGCAGGTCGGTCAGCCCGCCGACGAGCACGGACGCCCAGGCCACCAGCGAGCCGAGCGCCAGGCTCGCCCAGTGGCGCAGCCGCCACGTGCGGGACGCCCGGGCGAGGCCGTGGGTGGTCATGCTCGCCACGCCCAGCCCGACGGCCAGCAGCACGGCGAGGACGGCGCCGCTGAACGACGGTGCCGACACCGCCCAGACGAGCAGCATGAGGGCGAGCCCGATGGTGAACGTGCCGCGCAGGGAGGCGTCGTCGGCGTCCCGGGCGGGGTCGATGGACAGCTTCGTGCCGGCGCGCAGGGCGAGCAGCACGAACGGCAGCATGGCGGCCAGAGCCGCGACGACGGCGAACCACCACGGCAGGGACACCTGCGGGGCGGCCGCGCTCGCGAGCATCAGCAGGACGTAGGGGGCGACCGAGGCGTACCCGTAGGCGCCGCGCCACGGGTCGTGCAGCGCCCGGCCGAGGTTGGCCAGGTGCCCGACGCCGGTGGCGGCCGCCCACACGAAGAAGGGCAGCAGGGCGGGGAACTGCGACTCGAACCGGAACTGCGGCAGCGTCGCGACCAGCGAGCTGGACAGCACGAACGCGCCCACCAGCAGCGCGGCCATGGCGGCGACGATGGACGAGACGCGCCGGTGGGGGCTCACAGGGCCAGGCGCTCCTCGACGATGGACGCCAACCGCTCGGCCACCTCGGCGGCCTTCTCCTCGGTCTCGGCCTCGACCATCACGCGGACGACGGGCTCGGTCCCGGAGGGGCGTAGCAGGACGCGACCGGAGGTGCCCAGCTCGCGGCCCGCGGCCGTCACGGCGGCGTTGACCTCGGGGTCGATGCCGGCGCGGGCCTTGTTGACGCCCTTGACGTTGATCATCACCTGCGGCAGGCGCTTCATCACGGCGGCGAGGTCGGCCAGGTCGCGGCCGGACGTCACCACCTGCGCGGCGACGTGCAGGGCGGTCAGGACGCCGTCACCGGTCGTCGCGTACTCGCTCATGATCACGTGGCCGGACTGCTCGCCACCCAGGGCGAACCCGTTGGCGTTCATGGACTCCAGCACGTACCGGTCGCCCACCTTGGTCTGGTCGACCCGGATGTCGTGGGCGGCCATGGCCTGCATGAAGCCGAGGTTGCTCATGACCGTGGCCACGACGGTGTCGTTGTGCAGGCGTCCCTGGTCGCGCAGCGCCAGGGCGAGGATGGCGAGGATCTGGTCCCCGTCCACCTCGTTGCCTGCCCGGTCCACGGCCAGGCAGCGGTCGGCGTCCCCGTCGAAGGCGAACCCGAGGTCGGCCTCGAAGTGCTGCACGGCGGCCTTGAGCCCGTCCATGTGGGTCGAACCGGCGTTCTCGTTGATGTTGAGGCCGGTCGGGGCGGCGTTGATCGTGACGACCTCCGCGCCCTGGGCCTCGAACGCGGCCGGGCCGGTGGTGAACGCCGCGCCGTTGGCGCAGTCGAGCACGACCTTCAGGCCGTGGAGGCTGCCCTCGGAACCCAGCGACGAGACCAGGTGCGCGACGTAGTTCTCGATCAGCTCGGGCCGGTCGGTGACGCGACCCACGCGCTCGGCGACGGGGCGCTCCCACTGCTGGCCGAGGCGGGCCTCGATCATGTCCTCCAGGTAGTCGTCGAGCTTGACGCCACCCTTGGCGAAGAACTTGATCCCGTTGTCGGGCATCGGGTTGTGCGAGGCGGACAGCATGACGCCGAGGTCGGCGTCCAGCTCGTTGACCAGGTAGGCGGCGCCGGGCGTGGGGACCACGCCGACGCGGATGACGTCGACCCCGGCGGAGGCCAGGCCGGCCACCACCGCCGCCTCGAGGAACTCGCCCGAGGCACGGGGGTCACGCGCAACGAGGGCCACCGGACGGTGACCCTCGAAGAGCCCGGACTCGCCGAGCACGTGCGCGGCCGCCACCGAGAGCTCGAGAGCGAGCTCTGCGGTGAGGTCGACGTTCGCCTTGCCCCGGACCCCATCGGTACCGAAGAGCCGTGGCATGGGCGTCAGCGCTTGCTGTACTGCGGAGCCTTGCGGGCCTTCTTGAGACCAGCCTTCTTGCGCTCCTTGATGCGGGCGTCGCGGGTCAGCAGACCGGCCTTCTTCAGCGCCGGGCGCGAGGCCTCGGCGTCGACGGCGTTGAGCGCGCGGGCGATGCCGAGGCGCAGGGCACCGGCCTGGCCGGTGATGCCGCCGCCGACGATCTTGGCGATCACGTCGTAGGAGCCCTCAACGGCGGCCGTGACGAACGGCTCGTTGACGGTCTGCTGGTGCAGCTTGTTCGGGAAGTAGTCGTCCAGCGTGCGGCCGTTGATCTTGAACTGGCCGGTGCCGGGGACCAGGCGGACGCGGGCGATGGCCTCCTTGCGGCGGCCGGTGGCCGCGCCGGGGGCGATGACGGCGGGGCGCTCACCGGGGGTGGCGGAGGACGGGGTGCCCTCGGCGCGGTAGGCGATCTCGCGGTCGGCCTCGTCGGTGAACGGCGTGATCTCGTCGAGGACTTCCTCGTTGGTGGTGTCAGTCACTTCTCAAATCCTCTGGGTCACTGGGCGATCTGGGTGATCTCGTACGCCTGCGGCTTCTGCGCGGCGTGAGGGTGCTCCGGGCCCGCGTAGACCTTGAGCTTCTTGATGAGCTGGCGGCTCAGCTTGTTCTTGGGGAGCATGCCCCAGACGGCGCGCTCGACGGCCTGGCGGGGGTCGTTCTCCAGCAGCTCGCCGTAAGGAACCGACTTCAGGCCACCGGGACGGCCGGAGTGACGGTAGGCCAGCTTCGTGGTGGCCTTGTTGCCCGACAGGGCGATCTTGGAGGCGTTGACGACGATGACGAAGTCACCGGTGTCGACGTGGGGGGCAAAGGTCGGCTTGTGCTTGCCGCGCAGCAGCGTCGCGGCGGTCACGGCGAGGCGACCGAGGACGACGTCGGAGGCGTCGATCACATGCCAGTTCCTGGTGATCTCACCAGGCTTCGGAGTGTACGTGGACACGCGGGTAACCCATCTGTCATCGGGGAGCTGGAAGGAACACCACTGGACGCCTCCCCGGACACGTCACAGCGCAACAGCGCCCCACCTTACCGCTGCGCCCGGCGCGCCTCCAAATCGACCTCCGGGGCGTGCAACCGGCCCCCGACACGGCACAACGACACGTTGTAGGAGACATTTCACAATCCCTCGCGCTCGCGGGGCACGAGTGGCAAGGTAGCCCCTATGAGTTCAAAGGTGAACAACGGACAGGTCCAGGTGAACAAGCCGGACGATGTACGCAACGTGGTGCTGGTCGGCACGGCGGGGTCGGGAAAGACCTCGCTGTTCGAGCAGCTGCTGCGGGCGCGCGTCGCCGGCTACAGGGGCGAGAAGGACGACGCCGAGCGTCTCTCCCAGCTCTACCTCGCGTCACTCGTGACGGGTGACGTCTTCGTCAACCTCCTCGACGCCCCCGGGCACGCCGACTTCGTCGGTGAGCTGCGCGCGGGCATCCGGGCCGCGGACGCCGCGATCTTCGTGGTCAGCGCCTCCGACGGCATCGACGGCGCTGCCCAGGCCCTCTGGGAGGAGTGCGCCGAGGCCGGGCTCCCCCGCGTCATCGCGCTCACCAAGCTGGACGCCGCCCACTCCGACTTCGACACCGTCGTGGCCGAGCTGAAGGACAAGTTCGGCGACGGCGTCCTGCCCACGCACGTGCCCGTCGGCTCCGGTGCCGGCATCAACGGCACGGTCGGCGTCCTCTCGCGTCGTTTCCGCGACTACTCCGCCGGTGGCGGCGAGCCCGTCCTCAACGAGCAGGACGAGAGCCACGACGACCTCATCGAGGAGCACCGCAACGCGCTGATCGAGGGCCTCATCCAGGAGGCCGACGACGCCGAGCTGATGGACTCCTACCTCGAGGGTGCCGACCCCGGTCGCGACTACCTCCTCGACGACCTGATGAAGGCGACTTCGGGCGCGAACCTGTACCCGGTCGTCCCCGTCATCCAGTCCTCCGGCCTGGGCACCGAGGAGCTGCTGAGCCTCATCGAGCAGGGCTTCCCGACGCCGAGCACGCACCCGAACCCGACGATGGTGAAGCTGAACGGCGACGAGGTGGGCCCGGCCCCCTCCGACCCCGACGCCCCGCTGGTCGCCCAGGTGATCCGCACGACGACCGACCCGTTCGCGGGCCGCCTGTCGATGGTGCGCATCTACTCCGGCACCCTGCGCACCGACGACGTGGTGCACCTGTCGGGCCACAAGGCGTTCTTCCTCGGCCTCGACCCCGACGAGTACCCCGACCGCGACCAGGAGGAGCGCATCGGCCAGATCCAGCAGGCGCAGGGCGTCGAGCTGAAGCCGAAGGCCTCCGCCATCGCGGGCGAGATCGTCATGCTGCCGAAGCTCGCCGCCGCCGAGACCGGCGACACCCTGTCCGCCAAGGACGACGTGGTGCTGATCCCCAACTGGAAGATGCCCGCCGCGCTGCTGCCGCTGGCCATCAAGGCCGCCACCCGCAACGACGAGGACAAGCTGTCCGGCGCGCTCAACCGCCTCGCGGTGGAGGACTCGACGGTCAAGCTCGGGCGCGGGGCGTCCGACCAGCTGGTGCTGTGGACCACGGGCCAGGCGCACGCCGACCTGCTGCTCAACCGCCTCAAGGACCGCTACGGCGTCAACGTCGAGCAGGAGGAGGTGAAGATCGCCCTGCGCGAGACCTTCACCGCCAAGGCGACGGCGCTCGGGCGCCACGTCAAGCAGTCCGGCGGCCACGGCCAGTACGCCGTGGTGAACATCGAGGTCGAGCCGCTCGAGCGCGGCGCCGGCTTCGAGTTCGTCGACAAGGTCGTGGGTGGCGCGGTCCCGCGCAACTTCATCCCGTCGGTCGAGAAGGGCGCCAAGGCCCAACTCGACAAGGGCGTCATCGCGGGCTTCCCGATGGTGGACGTGCGGGTCACCCTGTTCGACGGCAAGGCCCACTCGGTCGACTCCTCCGACATGGCGTTCCAGATGGCGGCCGCGGCCGCGCTGAAGGAGGCCGCGGTGGTCGGCCGGAACGTCGCGCTGCTCGAGCCCGTCGACCTCGTCACCGTCACCGTGGGCGAGGAGTACATGGGCGCGGTCATGACCGACATCTCCGGTCGCCGCGGGCAGATGCAGGGCACCGACACCGACGGCCGCAAGGTCATCATCTCGGCGCTGGTCCCGCAGCTGGAGCTGTCGCGCTACGCGATCGACCTACGCGGCATCGCCCAGGGCACGGGTACGTTCACGCGGTCGTTCCACGGCTACGAGCTGCTGCCGGGCAACCTGGTGGAGAAGTTCGCCAAGAAGGACTGACGGCGATCAGCACAGTGCGGCGTCCCGGGTCCTCCCGGGACGCCGCAGCCGTCTGTCGGCTCAGGCGTGCTCGGTCGGGGAGGGCTGCAACTGCACCGCGGGCGCCGGCAGGTCGGCGACCGCAGGGTCGGCGTCCACCTCGGGTCGGCGGCGGGGGAAGACCCACAGGCGCAGCATGATGTAGATGTACAGGCCCTCGATGCAGGCGGCGATGACGCGGGCGACCATGAGCGGCACCCCGAGGACGCCCAGGAAGGTGCCGAACCCGAGGATCCAGATCACGTAGTTGCTGATGATCACGAAGGTGTACTTGCTGGACTGCTTGCCCAGGTCGCCGTGCTCGCGGAAGTTCAGCCAGCGGTTGAGGAAGAACGCGTAGACCGACGCCAGCCCGTAGCCGATCGAGAAGGTGATGCCGTAGGGCACGTGCGGCATGTACTGGCCGACGATGGCCAGGAACCCCATGTCGAGCAGGAACGCGCTGCCGTTGATGAACGCGTACCCGATGAACGTGATGGGCAGGACGCGCTGCAGCTTGGCCGGCAGCGCCTCACGGATGCGCGTGGTGAACCGGGCGAACCACTGGGCCGCCGCACCATCGGTGCCGTCTCCGCGCATGGTCCGAAGAATAGGCGCGCCACCCAAGGCGCAGCACCCGTTGCCACCAGTTGGTCGGACGCCCCCGGCCGCGGTCTCAGACCTGCCGCAGGAACGCCAGCACGCCGTCGGCCAGCATCTGAACCGCGATCGCGGCGAGCAGCATGCCGGCCACGCGCGTGAGCAGCACCGTGCCGGAGTTGTGCAGGAACCGCTGGATCGCGCCGGCGAAGCGGAGGAAGACCCAGACCAGCAGCAGCGCCGCGACGAGCGCCAGCCCCACGGTCGCGAAGCCCCACAGCCCGGTCGGACGGGCCTGCTGCACGGCGAGCATCATGGCGACGATCGAGCCGGGGCCCGCCAGGAGCGGGATGCCGAGCGGGACGATTGCGATGTTGGTGGCGCCGGCCTCGGCGACCTCGCCCTCCCCCGCGCCGGTGAGCAACTGCATGGCCACGAGCAGCAGGAGCAGCCCCCCGGAGACCTGGAGGGCCTCGATGGTGATGTGCAGGTAGTCGAGGATGAACCGCCCGAAGATCGCGAACAGGCCGATCACCCCGAAGGCGACCATGGACGCCCCCAGTGCGGCCCGGTGCCGCTCCCGCCGCGACATGCCCCGGGTGAGCCCGAGGAACACCGGCAACAGGCCGGGAGGGTCGAGGATGACGAAGAGGGTGAGCAGCGTGGAGGCGAACAGGTACGGGTCGAGCACAACCCTCTACGCTACATCTTGCGGCCTACGGTTGTCAGATCGTGAAGATCGGTCGCGTTCCCGCCGGAATGGAGTCAGAATCCACGATCTGCTTGCCGAAGGGGAAGCAGGTCACGGGGATCATCTTCAGGTTCGCGATCGCGAGCGGGATGCCGACGATCGTGATCGCCTGCGCCGCCGCCGTGGTCAGGTGGCCGATCGCCAGCCACAGGCCGCCGATGACGAACCAGATGCCGTTCATGAGCGCCGAGCCGGCACCCGAGGTCGGCTTGGTCACGACGGTCTTGCCGAAGGGCCACAGGGCGTAGGTTCCCATCCGGAACGACGCGATCCCGGCCGGGATCGTGATGATGAGCAAGCAGGCCAGCAGCCCGAACAGGAAGTAGCCCAGGGCCAGCCAGATTCCGCCGAAGAGAAGCCAGATGATGTTCAAGATGGCGCGCACCGGAGCGCTCCTTCCATGCGGGGACGCCTCCCAATCTAGTCGGCCGGTAGGCTCACCGCGTGCCGCGTCCAGATCGTCCCCGGGTCCACCGGGAGGTTGTCTCCTACGTCCGTCGCTCCGCCCGGATGAACGCCTCCCAGGAGAAGGCGTGGACGACGCTGGCCGACGACCTGGTCATCCGCGTCCCGGCGCGGGAGCTCTCCACGTCGGTGCACCCGGACGCCCACGTGGACTGGGCCGCCACATTCGGCCGCGAGGCCCCACTGTTCGTCGAGATCGGTTCCGGCCGGGGCGAGGCCCTGGTCGCGCTCGCCGAGCAGCACCCGGAGGCGAACGTGGTGGCGTTCGAGGTCTTCCAGCCGGCGGTCGCCTCCACGCTGAGCCGGATCAACCGCCACGGCGTCACCAACGTCCGCGTCGTGCTCGCCAACGGCGTCGAGGGGCTGGAGCACCTGTTCGCCCCCGCCACGGTCGCCGAGCTGTGGACGTTCTTCCCCGACCCCTGGCACAAGCCTCGCCACCACAAGCGCCGGCTGGTCAGCCCCGAGTTCGCCGAGCTCGTCGCCTCGCGGCTGGTGCCGGGCGGGCAGTGGCGGCTGGCCACCGACTGGGCCGACTACGCCGAGGCGATGCGCGAGGTGCTCGACGTCGCCCCGGGGCTGGTCAACGTGCACGGCGGGTGGGCCCCCCGCTGGGCCGAGCGCCCACTCACCAAGTACGAGCAGCGCGGCCTCGACGCCGGGCGCGAGGTCCACGACCTCACCTACCGACGCCCGGACGCCGACGCCGACGTCCCCACGGTGCCCGACCTGCTCCACCGCGAACCGCGGCCCGGGGCGTCCGGGGAGGTGCCGTTGTGACGCAGGCCGCACCGACGCGCTACCGGCTGGACCTCGCCTACGACGGCCGCGACTTCCACGGCTGGGCCACGCAGGACGGCTTCCGCAGCGTGCAGGGCACCCTCGAGCACTGGATCAGCACGGTGCTGCGCCTGCCCGAGCCGGTCAGCCTCACGGTGGCCGGCCGCACCGACGCCGGGGTGCACGCGCGCGGCCAGGTGGCCCACGTCGACCTGCCCGCGGACGACCTGGCCGAGGAGCTGCAGCGACGCCTCGGCCGCGTGCTGCCCGACGACGTGGTGGTGCACCGGGTCCGGGTGGCGCCCGAGGGCTTCGACGCCCGCTTCGCCGCGATCTGGCGCCGCTACGTGTTCCGCCTGGCCGACGACTCCCCCGACCCGCTGGTGCGCCACACGGCCGTGCGCGTGCGCGGCCCCCTCGACGTGGCCGCGGTCGACGCGGGCGCGCGCTCGCTGGTCGGCCTGCACGACTTCGGCGCGTTCTGCAAGCGCCGCGAGGGCGCGACCACGATCCGGGAGATGCTGGAGTGCCACGCCGAGCGCTCCCCCGCCGGGCTGGTCGAGGTGACCCTGCGCGCCGACGCGTTCTGCCACTCGATGGTCCGCTCGGTGGTCGGCGCCCTCGTCGCGGTCGGCCAGGGGCAGCGGGACGCCGCGTGGCTGGCGTCCCTGCTCGACCGGGTCGACCGGGCCGGCGACGTGACGGTCCTCCCGCCCCACGGGCTCGTGCTCGAGGAGGTCGGCTACCCGCACGACGACCAGCTGGCCGCGCGCCAGCTCGAGGCCCGTGCCCGCCGCGACGAGAGGCCCCTGCCATGACGCACTACTTCGAGACGCCGACCTCCGAGGAGCGCCGCCGCACGATCGACGTCCGGTTCTGGGACACCGACTGGACCTTCACGACCGCCGCAGGCGTGTTCTCCGGGGACGGGCTGGACCTCGGCACGGGTGTCCTGCTGCGCACGCACACCCCGGACGCCGGCGCCCGCCGGATCCTCGACCTGGGCTGCGGGTACGGCGTGCTGACCGTGGCCGCGGCGTCCGCCGCACCGGGCGCGACCGTGGACGCCGTGGACACCAACGAGCGCGCCCTCGCGCTGACCCGCCTCAACGCGGCCGCGCACGGCGTAGGTGACCGTGTGCGGGCCACGCTGCCCGAGGACGCCGACCCGGAGGCCCGCTACGACGAGATCTGGTCCAACCCGCCGATCCGGATCGGCAAGGAGGCCCTGCACGCCCTGCTGCTGCACTGGTTGGCCCGCCTGGCGCCGGGCGGCGTGGCCCGCCTGGTGGTGGGCCGCAACCTCGGCGCGGACTCGCTGCAACGCTGGCTGCAGGAGCAGGGCTACCGCTGCGACCGGACCGCTTCGGCCAAGGGATTCCGGGTGTTCGAGGTCGCACCCCTTGTCATCCAACCTGCGTCCGACTAGCCTCGACGAATCGAGCGCAGGCGCCCGCCGCGCGGAGAGGAGTTGCCCATGGGACTCGGTGACAAGATCTCGAACAAGGCCGAGGAGCTGGCCAGCAAGGCCAAGGAAGCTGCCGGCGACGTGACGGACAACGAACGCCTCGAGGCTGAGGGCAAGGCCGAACAACTCGGCGCCAAGGCCAAGCAGGCGGGCGAGAACGTCAAGGACGCAGGCCGGAACCTGGCTGACGGCGTCAAGGACGCCTTCGACGGCCGATAGCACTCGACCACCACCACTCTCCCGAACGGGGTGCCGGAGACTACTCCCGCACCCCGTTCGGCGCGTCCGGGGGGTGCCGGCTCCTGCCGGCCGGCAGCGCACCGTGGCGATGCGCAGGGCGACGCCATCGCCGACCGTCCTACCCGCGCGGTGCTGCAGCTTTCACCCCCGCTGACCCCCTTGCCCTTCCCGCAGGGGGGAATAGGGTGGGGACGTTCGCTGTTGCACGCAACGACGACCCGAACGAGAGGAAGCAACCCGATGACGTACACCCTTCCGGAGCTCGACTACGACTACAGCGCCCTCGAGCCGCACATCTCGGCCCAGATCATGGAGCTGCACCACAGCAAGCACCACCAGGCCTACGTGACCGGCGCCAACACCGCGCTCGAGAAGCTGGCCGAGGCCCGCGAGACCGGCAACTTCGCCGCGATCAACAAGCTCGAGAAGGACCTGGCCTTCCACCTCGGTGGCCACGTGAACCACTCGGTGTTCTGGAAGAACATGTCCCCCGACGGCGGCGGCGCCCCCGAGGGTGAGGTCGCGGCCGCGATCGACGAGTTCTTCGGCTCGTTCGACGGGTTCCAGAAGCAGTTCAACGAGGCCGCCAACGGCATCCAGGGCTCCGGCTGGTCGATGCTGGTGTGGGACACCCTCGGCAAGCGCCTCAACATCAACCAGCTCTTCGACCAGCAGGGCAACCTGCCCGTCGGCCAGCTGCCGATCCTGCAGCTCGACATGTGGGAGCACGCGTTCTACCTGCAGTACAAGAACGTGAAGGGCGACTACGTCAAGGCGTGGTGGAACGTCATCAACTGGGCCAACGTCGGCGAGCGCCTCGCCGCGGCCCGTGCCGCCGAGATCGCCTACTGATCGGCGACCGCAACCCGCGCAGACCGCCGCGGCAGGCGTCCCCCGTGGACGCCGGCCGCGGCTTTTTCTGGTCACTCCGACCAGCCAACCTGATGAAACACTGAGAGTCAGTTTGAGATTTTCTCAGAAACAGCGGATAGTAGAGGGTGAAAGAACTTGTTCCGCACGTCAGGAGTCCGTCTTGCCCATCTCGACCAAGCTCGTCGCCGTCGCTGCCAGCGCGGCTGTGCTGGTGACCGGCGCCGGTGTCGCCATCGGCGCCACGCAGGGGCAGCCCGCCACGGTGGCCACCGTCGCCCAGCCCGCGCCCGTGACCACCGACATCCGCGTGTGGGCCGACAACACCACCCACTGGCTCAACCTCACCGAGCCCACCGTCAGCCAGGCCATCGCGGCCGCCGGCGTCAAGCTCGGCAACCTTGATCGTGTCTCCCCCGCCATCGGCACCGTCCTGAAGGCCGGCGACACCATCACCGTCCAGCGCGTGGCCGTCACCAGCGAGACCAAGGTCGTCACCCTCGAGTTCCCGACCACCGAGGTGAAGGACCCCTCGCTGGCCAAGGGGCAGCGCAAGGTGAAGACCGAGGGCGTCAATGGCACCCGTGAGGACGTCGTCGAGGTCGTCACGGTCGACGGCGTGGTCGAGAGCACCAAGACCCTCTCCGAGACTGTCACCCTCGAGCCGGTCGCCCAGGTCGTCCGCGTCGGCACGAAGGTCGCCGAGCCGAAGAAGGTCGAGCCCAGGAAGGTCACCTCCCGTTCGACCGAGCGCACCACGCCGGCCAAGAAGTCGACCCCGCCGAAGGACTCAGCCCCGGCTCCCGAGCCCAAGGGTGGCGCCATCAACCTGGCCCGCGCCGACATGTGGGACCGGATCGCCCAGTGCGAGTCCTCCGGCCGCTGGAACATCAACACCGGCAACGGCTACTACGGCGGCCTCCAGTTCAACCTGGCCACCTGGCGCTCGGTGAACGGCCCCGACTTCGCGGCCTACCCGCACCAGGCCTCGCGCGCCGAGCAGATCACGGTCGCGAACCGGCTCTACGCCCAGCGCGGCCTGCAGCCCTGGGGCTGCCGCCACGCGGCCTGACCCACGTCAGCCCGAAGGCCCCGCGAGCATGTGCTCGCGGGGCCTTCGCGTTTCCCGGGCACGGCCGCGCTCATGCCCGCCTGGCCCTCCCGTACCACGGACGCCGTGGGCCCACCGCGCCGGGCCCACGGCGTCCCGTTCGTCTCGCCACCCGCAGGACCGACACTCGAGCACCGCGGAGGCCCGCCCCGGCCGGTCGAGTGTCGGTCCTGCGGGTTTCGGGAACCTCCGCTGCCCAACCCCCCTCGCTCATGCGCACGCTGCCGCAGGCGGCGGCTGCCGGAGCCGAGAAGTGACCTCAACCGAGGGACTTCGCCCGCGTACGCCTGCGCGAACGGAAGAAGTAGGCCGGGTTCAGGTCAGTTCTCGGTCATGCCCCAGCGCATCCGCCTCGGGGCCCCGGGCACCGACCCACCGGTCCGCGCTGCCCGGACCACCAACAGCCCCTGCACAACAGAGCGCCCGGCCCCCATCGGGGACCGGGCGCTGCGTGCTTGCCGGTGAGGGCGAGGCTCAGGCCTCGTCCTTCTCCTCGTCGGCGTCGGCCGACTCCTGGCCCGCCATCGCGTCGACGAAGCCCGCGGCCTCGACGGCCTCGGTGGCGACGGGCTCGTCGGTGGGGACGGTGTCGGCCTCGACGTCGACGACCTCGGCGGCAGCCTCCTCCTTGGCCGGCTTGGCGGCCTTGGCGGCGGGCTTGCTGGCGGCCTTCGGGGCGGCCTTGGAGCCGGACGCCTTGGCCTTGGCCTTGCGCGACTCCTCGACCGTCTCGGAGACGATCTCGATCACGGCCATGGGCGCGTTGTCGCCCTGGCGGTTGCCGATCTTGGTGATGCGGGTGTAGCCGCCGTCACGCTCGGCCATCGTCGGCGCGATCTCGGTGAACAGGACGTGGACGACGCCCTTGTCGGTGATGGTGCGCAGCACGACGCGGCGGCTGTGCAGGTCACCGCGCTTGGCCTTGGTGATCAGCTTCTCGGCCAGCGGGCGGACGCGCTTGGCCTTGGCCTCGGTCGTCGTGATCCGGCCGTGCTCGAAGAGCTGGCTGGCGAGGTTGGCCAGGATGATCCGCTCGTGGGCCGGGCTTCCGCCGAGGCGGGGACCCTTCGTGGGCTTGGGCATGGTGGTTGTCTCTCCTGGGTCTGTCAGAACTGGTCGTTGTCGGCGTCGAAGTCAGCGTCCTCGTCGTAGCTGCCCAGGGCAGCCAGCGGGTCGAAGCCGGGGGCGCTGTCCTTGAGGGCGAGGCCCATCTCCTGGAGGCGGAGCTTGACCTCCTCGATCGACTTGGAGCCGAAGTTGCGGATGTCGAGGAGGTCCTGCTCGGAGCGGGAGACCAGCTCGGACACGGTGTGGATGCCCTCGCGCTTGAGGCAGTTGTAGCTGCGCATGGTCAGCTTCAGCTCCTCGACGGGGAGGGCGAGGTCGGCGGCGTACTGCTCGTCGACCGGCGAGGGGCCGATCTCGATGCCCTCGGCCTCGACGTTGAGCTCACGGGCCAGGCCGAAGAGCTCCACCAGCGTCTTGCCGGCGGACGCCACGGCGTCGCGCGGGCTGATGGCCGGCTTGGTCTCGACGTCGACGATCAGGCGGTCGAAGTCGGTGCGCTGCTCGACACGGGTGGCCTCCACCTTGTAGGTGACCTTCAGCACGGGGCTGTAGATCGAGTCGACCGGGATGCGGCCGATCTCGGAGTCGGCGTGCTTGTTCTGCGCGGCGGAGACGTAGCCACGGCCGCGCTCGACGACGAGCTCCATGTCGATCTTGCCGGACGCGTTGAGCGTGGCGATGTGCAGCTCGGGGTTGTGGATCTCCACACCGGCGGGCGGCGCGATGTCGGCGGCGGTGACAGCACCGGCCCCGGCCTTGCGCAGGTACATGACGACCGGCTCGTCCTCCTCGGAGGACAGCACGAGCTGCTTGACGTTGAGGATGATCTCGGTCACGTCCTCGACGACACCCGGGAGGGTCGAGAACTCGTGCTGGTTGCCCTCGATCTTGATGCTGGTCACGGCCGCGCCCGGGATGGACGACAGCAGCGTGCGCCGCATCGAGTTGCCGAGGGTGTAGCCGAAGCCCGGCTCGAGGGGCTCGATGACGAAGCGCGACCGGTTGTCGGAGATGACGTCCTCGGTCAGCGTCGGACGCTGTGCGATGAGCATGTTGTTCCTTCCCACCGCCCACTATTTGACGGTGAAAGCGGGCCCGGCACCGTGCCGAACCCGAAGTTTCAAGGTGACCCCCACCCCACACCGGTGGGGCGGGCGGCCGGGTAGCCGAGCGGGCGGCGTCCGATTCGTCGTGGGCCGTGGATGGGCCTGGCCCCCTGCCCTGCGCCTGCGCAGTGCAGGGTGGTTGGCCCGCGACGAACTCGGACGCCGACCGCGTCCGACTACTTGGAGTACAGCTCCACGATCAGCTGCTCCTGCACGTCGACCGTGATCTGGTCGCGGGTGGGCAGCTGGTGCACGAGGATGCGCATCCGGTTGGGGCGAACGGTCAGCCACGCCGGGACGACGCGCTCGTGGTGCGTCTCGCGGGCGATGACGAACGGGTCCAGGTTCAGCGACTTCGGCTTGACGTCGATGATGTCGTACGCCGTGACGCGGTAGCTGGGGATGTTCACCTTCTTGCCGTTGACCAGGAAGTGGCCGTGGACCACGAGCTGGCGGGCCTGACGACGGGTCGAGGCGAAGCCGGCGCGGTACACGACGTTGTCGAGGCGCGACTCGAGGATCTGGAGCAGGACCTCACCGGTCTTGCCAGGCTTGCGCACGGCCTCCTCGTAGTAGCGGCGGAACTGCTTCTCGAGGACGCCGTAGGCGAAGCGGGCCTTCTGCTTCTCGCGGAGCTGGAGCAGGTACTCCGACTCCTTGGTGCGGGCGCGGCCGTGCATGCCCGGGGGGTACGCGCGGCGCTCGAAGGCCTTGTCGTTGCCCACCAGGTCGGTACCGAGCCGGCGGGACTTCTTGGTGATGGGGCCGGTGTAACGGGCCATGGTTGATCAGTCCTTACTTTCTTCGACTCGGGCTCAGACGCGACGGCGCTTGGGGGGACGGCAGCCGTTGTGCGGCACGGGGGTCACGTCGGAGATCGGGCCGATCTCCAGGCCCAGCGCCCCGAGCGAACGGATGGCGGTCTCACGGCCGGAGCCGGGGCCCTTGACGAAGACGTCCACGCGCTTCATGCCGTGGTCCATCGCACGGCGACCAGCGGCCTCGGCGGCCATCTGGGCCGCGAACGGCGTCGACTTGCGCGAGCCCTTGAAGCCGACGGTGCCGGCGGAGGCCCACGAGATCACCGCACCGGTCGGGTCGGTGATCGTGATGATGGTGTTGTTGAACGTGCTCTTGATGTGTGCCTGCCCGGAGACGATGTTCTTCTTCTCCTTGCGACGAACCTTGTTCTTCGCGGCGGCAGCCTGAGCCTTGGTGCGGCCTGCTTGTGCCATGTGTCTGGTTCTCCTGGTCTCTCAGGCGCCGCGTCAGCGGGCCTTCTTCTTGCCGGCGACGGCCTTCTTGCGGCCCTTGCGAGTACGCGCGTTGGTGCGCGTGCGCTGCCCGTGGACCGGGAGGCCCATGCGGTGGCGGCGGCCCTGGTACGAGCCGATCTCGATCTTGCGACGGATGTCGGCGGCGACCGTACGACGGAGGTCACCCTCGGTCTCGTAGTTCGCCTCGATGAAGTCACGCATCGCGACGAGCTGCTCGTCGGTCAGGTCCTTCACGCGGACGTCGCCGCTGATGCCGGTGGCGGCCAGGATCTCCTTGGCGCGGGTGCGACCGATGCCAAAGATGTAGGTGAGGCCGATCTCCAGACGCTTCTCGCGCGGAAGATCGACACCGATGAGTCGTGCCATCAGGCGTGTCCCTTTCAAATGTGTCAGCCCGTGGGCTGCGAAGGTGTGTGGCGTGCGGCGTCCCGTGCGCCTGAGCGCGGGCCCCGGCCTTCGTCCGGGGGTGGATCCAGGGGGTTTGGCGTGCGGGAGCGTCTCCCGCACCCACCTGGGTGTGCCGTCACGTTCTTCAGTTGTTGTTGGAGGGGCTCCAACGGTGATCGTGTCCCTCCGACCCCACAGCGGGCAGGTCAGCCCTGGCGCTGCTTGTGGCGGGGGTTCTCGCAGATCACCATCACGCGACCGTGCCGGCGGATCACCTTGCACTTGTCGCAGATCTTCTTGACGCTCGGCTGAACCTTCATCGAGCTACTTTCTTCTCTGGTGCCGGGCACAGGGGTGTCCCGCGTCCGGCGTGGATGGATGCGTTGAGAACTTCGGTCACTTGTGGCGGTAGACGATGCGCCCGCGTGTGAGGTCGTACGGGGACAACTCCACGACGACCCGGTCGCTGGGCAGGATGCGGATGTAGTGCTGCCGCATCTTGCCGCTGATGGTCGCCAGAACGCGGTGCCCGTTGGTCAGCTCAACGCGGAACATCGCGTTGGGCAGAGCTTCGACGACGGAACCCTCCATCTCGAGGGCGCCTTCCTTCTTGGCCATGATCTCCTCAGGGAACGCTTCGCCACCTGTGGACACAGGTGACCGACGTCCCATGTTACTCCAACCGGCAACGGACGCCCAAATCCCCCTTCGGGGGTGCCATCGCGCTCAGAGCAGGATGGCGAACAGGATCACCAGCAGCAGCACCAGGGCCACCACGCCACCGGCCGCGACCTTGGCGACCATGGCCCCGCTCGGCGCGCGCGCCTCGCTCAGCTCACCCGGACGCCCCGGGCCCGCCTCCACGATCGCCGGCACGTCGTGCGTGGACGCCCCGGGCAGGACCTCGACCACACCCGCGACCTCGCCCAGGGTGGTCGCCCCGAACAGGGTGTCCAGCAGGCGGGGGTACTCGTCGGCGGAGACCTGTCCGGCCTCGTAGGCGGCGTTGAGCCGCTCGACCAGGCGGTTGCGCTCGCCGTCGTCCAGCGGCGCGTTCGGGGTCGCGCGGTACTTCGAGGATCGGGGCAGCTCGGCCATGTCCTCCACCGTAGTCGGTGCCGCGGCCTTGTCGAGGCCTGAGACCGGCCCGGCGGCGTCCCCACCGCTCGATACTGTGGCCCGGTCCCAGCCCGCGCGGTACCTCACGACCGCCGTGGGCCGTCCGGAAGGAACCATCGTGAAGCGCAACCCCGTCACCGTCGTCGCGGGCCTCGTCGCCGCCCTGTCCCTCGCCCTCGCGGGCTGCGCCGGCACCCCGGCCGCCGCGCCGGCGTCCACCCCCGCGGCCGGCGGCAGCACCGCCCAGGCCCCGGCCGACCCCAAGACCTACAAGGTCGGCGTCTCCCAGTACGTCGCCCACCCGTCGCTCGACGCGTCCCTGGTCGGCTTCAAGAAGGCCCTCGCCGACGCGGGCCTCGAGGTCACCTACGACGAGAAGAACGGCAACGCCGACCAGGCCACCGTCACCTCGATCTCCACCACCTTCGCCACCGCCGGCCTCGACCTGGTGCTCGCCATCGCGACCCCGTCGGCCCAGGCCGCCGCGCAGGCCATCACCGACACCCCGGTGCTGTTCACCGCGGTCACCGACCCGGTCGCCGCCAAGCTCGTCGAGTCGATGGACGCCCCGGGCCACAACGTGTCCGGCACCTCCGACATGAACCCGGTCGCCGAGCAGATCGCCCTGGTCAAGAAGCTCAAGCCCGAGGCCAAGACCCTCGGCATCATCTACTCCTCCGGCGAGGTGAACTCCGAGGTCCAGGTCGCCGCCGCCAAGGAGGCCGCCGCCGTCGAGGGCCTTGAGGTCGTCGAGAAGACCGTCACCGCCACCGGTGAGGTCCAGCAGGCCGCCAACTCCCTCGAGGTGGACGCCATCTACGTGCCGACCGACAACAACGTCGTCGCGGGCCTCGAGTCGGTCATCCAGGTCGCCGAGACCAAGCAGATCCCCCTGGTGGTCGGCGAGGGCGACTCGGTCAAGAAGGGCGGCATCATCACCTACGGTATCGACTACGAGAAGCTCGGCTACCAGACCGGCGAGATGGCCGTGAAGATCCTCACCGAGGGCGCCGACGTGTCGACGATGGCCGTCGAGACCCAGAAGGACCTCGCGGTCTACGTGAACAAGGCCGCCGCCGAGCGCATGGGCGTGACCATCCCCGAGGACGTCCTGGCGGGCGCCGAGGTCGTCGGCTGACCCGATGCTGTCCGCTCTTGACCTGGGCCTGATCTACGGCCTGATGGCCCTGGGGGTGTACCTCACGTTCCGCGTGCTGGACTTCCCCGACCTGACCGTGGACGGCAGCTTCACGACCGGAGCTGCCGTCACGGCGTCCCTCATCATCGCCGGCCAGTCGCCGTGGCTCGCCACGGCGGCCGGCGCGGTCGCGGGAGCCATCGCAGGCCTGGTCACGGGCGTGCTGCACACCAAGGGGAAGATCAACCCGCTGCTGGCGGGCATCCTGACCCAGATCGCCCTGTACTCCATCAACCTGCGCATCATGGGGCGTGCCAACCTGCCCCTGCTGCGCACCGACACGCTGCTGTCGGGCCTGCGCGACGACCGCCACCTGGGCACCTGGGTGTCGGTCGCCATGTTCGCCGTCGTCGTGCTGGCCTTCATGCTGGCCCTCGACTGGTTCCTCAACACCGACCTGGGCCTGGCCCTGCAGGCCACCGGCGACAACGAGCGCATGATCCGCGCCCAGGGCGTGTCGACCGACAACACCAAGATCCTGGGCCTGGCCCTGTCGAACGGCCTCGTCGGCCTCGCCGGCGGCCTGATCGCCCAGTACCAGGGCTTCGCCGACATCGGCATGGGCATCGGCCTCATCGTGGCCGGCCTGGCGTCGGTGATCATCGGCCAGGCGATCATCTCCGGCCGGCGCTTCATCTTCGCGACGCTCGCCGTGGTGGTCGGTTCGGTGGTGTACCGCATCGTCATCCAGCTCGCGCTGCAGGCCGGCGCCGACCCCAACGACATGAAGCTCATCTCGGCCATCCTGGTCGTCGCGGCGCTGCTGCTGCCCCGCCTGGGCGTCTTCCGCCACATGCGGGCCCGGCGTCGCGAGCGCCTGATGGAGGCCGCCGCCAAGGGAGAGGCCGCCCGTGCTTGAGGTCCGCAACCTGCGCAAGATCTTCTTCCAGCACACGCCGAACGAGAAGGTCGCCCTCGACGGGGTCGACCTGACCCTGGCCGAGGGTGACTTCGTCACCGTCATCGGCTCCAACGGCGCGGGCAAGTCGACGCTGCTCAACGTGGTCGCCGGCGAGTTCCGCCCCGAGGCCGGCTCGGTGCACATCGACGGCGTCGACGTGACGAAGATGCCCGTGCACAAGGTGGCCCGCTGGGTCGGCCGCGTCTTCCAGGACCCGATGGCCGGCACCACGCCGCACGGGACCATCGAGCAGAACCTGGCGATGGCGTTCGCGCGTGGCAAGACCCGCGGCCTGCGCACCGGCGTCACCCGCGCCAAGCGCGAGATGTTCCGCACCGAGCTGAAGAGCCTCGAGCTCGACCTCGAGAACCGGCTCCGCACCGACGTCGGGCTGCTGTCCGGGGGTCAGCGCCAGGCGCTCTCGTTGCTCATGGCGACGTTCAGCCAGCCCAAGATCCTGCTGCTCGACGAGCACACCGCCGCCCTCGACCCCGCCCGCGCGGCGCTGGTCACGCGGCTCACCGACGAGGCCGTCGCCCGCCATGGGCTCACCACGCTGATGGTGACGCACAACATGCACCAGGCCCTGGCCATGGGCAACCGGCTGATCATGATGCACGAGGGCCGGATCATCTACGAGCTCGCCGGCGAGGACAAGAAGAAGGCCACGACCGACGACCTGCTCCACGAGTTCGAGAAGCTGAAGGCCGTCTCCGACCGCACGCTGCTCGCCTGAGCAGGGCTCAGAACAGGCCCATGATCCGGCCGTCCTCGGCCAGGTCCATGCGCTCGGCGGCCGGCGAGGAGCCGAGGCCGGGCATCGTCTGCATCTGTCCCGACAGCACGTACACGTAGCCCGCGCCCGCCGCGAGACGCACCTCGCGCACCGGCAGCACCCAGCCCTTGGGCGCGCCCCGGTCGGCCGGCGTGGCCGTCGTCGAGAGGTGGGTCTTCGCGATCAGCACCGGCAGCCCGCCGAAGCCGAGGTCGGTGAGGCGACGCAGCTCGGTCGCCGCGGCCGGGGCCAGGTCCACCCCGGACGCCCCGTACACCTTGGTCGCGACGGCGTGCAGCTTGTCCTCCAGGGAGGCGTCCAGCTCGTAGGAGAACGTCAGGTTCGTGCCGTCCTCGACGGCCTCCAGCACCGCCCGGGCGAGGGCCGTGGCGCCCGCTCCCCCGTCGGCGACGTGGGTCGACACCGCGCACCGCACGCCCCGCTGGTGCGCGAAGCGCTGGATCACCGCGTGCTCAGAGGGGTGGTCGTCGGGGAACGCGTTGATCGCGACCACCGCCGGCACGCCGGTGCCCGCGACGATGTCGAGGTGGTGGGCCAGGTTCGACAGGCCGGCCGCGACGTCGTCGGGGTTCTCCTGCAGCAGCTCGGGCGGCAGCGGCTTGCCCGCCACGACCTTGAACCGGCCCGAGTGCACCTTGAGCGCGCGCACGGTGACGACGACGACCGCCGCGTCGGGCACGAAGCCGGACGTGCGGCACTTCACGTTCACGAACCGCTCGTAGCCCAGGTCGGCGCCGAAGCCAGCCTCGGTCACGACGATGTCGGAGCGCGACAGCCCCACGTGGTCGGCCACGATCGAGCTGTTGCCGGTGGCGATGTTCCCGAAGGGCCCGCAGTGGATCAGCGCGGCCTGCCCCTCGATGGTCTGCAGCAGGTTGGGGCGCACGGCGTCCTTGAGCAGCACGGCCATGGCACCTGCGGCCTTCAGCATCTCGGCCGTCACCGGACGCCCCTCGACGTCGGTGCCCACCACGATGCGGCCCAGCCGCTCGCGCAGGTCGGTCAGCGACGTCGCCAGCGCGAGGATCGTCATGACCTCGGACGCCGCGGTGATGTCGAAGCGCGCCTGCCGCGGCACGCCGTCGAGGCGTCCGCCGAGGCCGATGACGATGTTGCGCAGCGCGCGGTCGTTCACGTCGAGCACGCGGCCCCACGTGATCGAGTGCGGGGCGATGCCGAGCTTGTTGCCGTGCTGCAGGTGGTTGTCGACCATCGCGGCCAGCAGGTTGTGGGCCGCCGTGACCGCGTGGAAGTCACCGGTCAGGTGCAGGTTGAGCACCTCCATGGGGATGATCTGCGACCACCCCGCGCCCGCGGCGCCGCCCTTGATGCCGAACACCGGGCCCAGCGAGGGCTGTCGCAGCACGGCGGTGGCCTGCCGGCCGACCTTGCCGAGCCCCTGCACGAGGCCCACGGCGGTGGTGGTCTTGCCCTCCCCCAGCGGCGTCGGGGTGACGGCGGTCACCACCACGTACTTGCCCGAAGGCCGGGCCGCACCCACGGCGTCCAGCTCGATCTTGGCCGCGTGGCGGCCGAAGGGTTCGAGGTCGTCGGGCGCGAGCCCGAGCGAGGCACCGATGTCGGTCAGCGGCCGTAGCGGCGCGGCCTGGGCGATCTCGAGATCAGAAGGCACGATCCCCATTCAACACCACCGGCAGGCGGCAGGCCCGTCGGCAGGGGGCGCCGGGCCCGCAGTGTGAAGAGTTGCGGTCAGTCGGCCAGCGGCCCGAACGGGACGCCCCGCGCGGCGAGTTCGGCCTCGCCCCCGTCCTCGGCCGTGAGGACCCACAGGCCCTTCGGCGTGACGGTGATCGTGTGCTCCCAGTGGCAGGCGCGCGAGCCGTCCTTGGTCACGACCGTCCACTCGTCGTCGAGGGTGACGCCGACGGCCGAGCCGAGCGTGACCATGGGCTCGACGGCGAGGGCCAGGCCCTCGACGATCCGCGGCCCGCGGCCCGGACGCCCCACGTTCGGCACGTCGGGGGCCTGGTGCATCTCGGAGCCGATGCCGTGGCCGGTGTAGTCCTTGAGGATGCCGTAGTGCTCGCGGCGGGCCCGGATGCTCTTCTCGATGGCGTGGGAGATGTCGGTCACGCGGCCGCCCAGGTGCGCGGCGGCGATGCCCGCCCACAGGGACTCGAGCGTCACGTCGGAGAGCCGCTGGTCGGCCTCGGACAGCTCGCCGACCCCGAAGGTGATCGCGGCGTCGCCGTGGAAGCCGTCGACGATCGCGCCGAAGTCGACCGAGACCAAGTCACCGGCGACGAGCTCACGGGGCCCGGGGATGCCGTGGACGACCTCCTCGTTGACCGAGATGCAGGTGACGCCCGGGTAGGGCGGGTAACCCCAAGCGGCGCCATAGTTCAGGAAGGAGGACCCGGCGCCGTGGCGGGCCAGGATGTCGCGGGCCAGCTGGTCGAGCTCGCCGGTGGTGACCCCGGGGGCCGCGGCCTCGCGGACCGCGCGGTGCACCTCGGCGACGACGAGGCCGGCGCGCCGCATGGTGCGCAGCTGGTCGGGCGTCTTGAGTTCGACGCCGCTCACGCGGGCTGTCCGAGCTTGGCGTCGAGGGAGCCGGTGATGCGCTCGCGGACCTCGTCGACCGTGCCCACGGCGTCCACCTCGACGAGGAGGCCGCGGTCGCGGTACACGTCGAGCAGCGGCGCGGTCTGGGCGTGGTAGACCTCGATGCGGTGGCGGATCGACTCCTCGTTGTCGTCGGCCCGGCCCTCGATCTCGGCCCGCTTGAGCATGCGGGCGATCAGCTGGTTGGGGTCGGCCACGAGGGCGATGACGGCCTGGAGGCGGCGCCTGCTGCGGATGAGGGCCCCGTCGAGGGCCTCCACCTGGTCGAGGGTGCGCGGGTAGCCGTCCAGCAGGAAGCCCCCGCGCTTGCGTACGTCGGGGCTGGAGAGGCGCTGGAACACCATCTCGTTGGTCAGCTCGTCGGGGACGAGGTTGCCGGCCGCGATCAGCGACTCGATCCGCTTGCCCAGCGGGGTGCCCAGCTGGATGTTGTCGCGGAAGAGCTGGCCCGTCGAGATCGTGACGATGCCGTAGTGGTCGGCGATGGCGCCGGCCTGGGTCCCCTTCCCCGCCCCCGGCGGGCCCATGATGAGGAGCCTCACCTCAGGAAGCCCTCGTAGTTGCGCTGCTGCAGCTGGCTCTGGATCTGCTTGACGGTGTCGAGGCCGACGCCGACGACGATCAGGATGGAGGTGCCACCGAAGGGGAACTGCTGCGACGTGCCCAGCGCCAGGAAGGCGAAGGCGGGCAGCAGGGAGATCAGGCCCAGGTAGGTGGCGCCCGGCGCGGTGAGGCGGCTCAGGACGTGCGCGAGGTACTTCTCGGTCGGCTTGCCCGCACGGATGCCCGGGATGAAGCCGCCGTACTTCTTCATGTTGTCCGCGACCTCCTCGGGGTTGAAGGTGATCGACACGTAGAAGTAGGCGAAGGCCACGATCAGCACGAACATGACCAGGTTGTGCCAGATGCCCTGTCCCGACATGTTCGTCGCGATCCACGACGACACCGGGTTGTTGGGGGCGAACTGGGCGAACATGATCGGCAGGTACAGCAGCGAGCTGGCGAAGATCACCGGGATCACACCGGCCTGGTTGACCTTGATCGGGATGTAGGTGGTGCTGCCACCGACGAGGCGACGTCCGACCATGCGCTTGGCGTACTGCACCGGGATGCGGCGCTGCGCCTGCTCGACGAACACGACGCCCAGCATGACCAGCAGGCCCACCGCGAGGACCGCGACGAAGGCCAGCCAGCCGGACGAGTTCGGCAGGGTCAGGCCGTTCCACTCGGTGGCGCCGCGGGACAGCGCGATGGCCCACACCTGCGCCGGGAACGCCGCCGCGATCTGGGTGAAGATCATCACCGACATGCCGTTGCCGACGCCGCGCTCGGTGATGAGCTCGCCCAGCCACATCACGATGCCGGTGCCGGCCGTCATGGTCAGGATCATCACCAGGATCGGGAACAGCGAGTTGTCGTAGACCAGCGGCAGCGCACAGCCCGGGAACAGCTGGCCGCTGATCGCCATCGTGACGAACGCGGTCGACTGCATGATCGCCAGGACGATCGTCAGGTAACGGGTGTACTGCGTGATCTTCTGCTGGCCGGCGCCACCCTCCTTCTTGAGCGCCTCCAGCCGCGGGATCACCACGGCGAGGAGCTGGAAGATGATGGAGCTGGTGATGTACGGCATGATGCCCAGCGCGAAGATCGACAGCTGGAGCAGCGCGCCACCCGAGAACAGGTTGATCATCGAGTACAGGCCGGCGGACTGACCGGTCGATGCCTGCAGGGTGCACTGCTGCACGTTCTGCATGTTCACGTTGGGGGCGGGGATCACCGAACCGAGACGGAAGACCGCGAGCACCCCGAGCGTGAACAGGATCTTCCGGCGCAGGTCAGGGGTCCTGAGCGCGTGGGCGAAGGCGGAGAGCATCCGGTTCCAATCAACTGGCGACAGCACAACAAGGTCGGGCCGTGGGCCCAACCGGTCAGACTCTACCAAGCCTTCGGGGTGCTCGGCGCATCGCCCGGGACCTCAGCGCAGGGGTTGCAGCAACTCCGGCCCGTCGTTGCGCACGTTGTTCACCAGCGGCACCACGGCGTAGGTCTCGACCTCCGCACCGTGCGGTGCGTGCAGCAGGGGCCGGACGCCCTCGGCGTCGGTCAGCCGGGGGTCGAGCCAGGCGTCCCAGTCGCCCGGGAGGACCGTCATGGGCATGCGGTCGTGGATGTGCCCCAGCGCGTCGGTGGCCTGCGTGGTGATGATCGTGCAGGTGGTCAGCCAGGCCCCCTCCCCCGCGAGCCCCGGGTCCTTCCAGAACTCGTAGAGGCCGGCCATGACGAACGGTCCCTCCCCGGGCGTCCGGATGAACCACGGCTGCTTGGCCGGCTTACCGGTCGGGCCGGTGGTCGGCGTCCACTCGTAGAACCCGTCGGCAGGGATCAGGCAGCGCCGGGCCGCGAACGCCTTGCGGAACGCGGGCTTCTCCGCGACGGTCTCGGCGCGGGCGTTGATCATGCGGGCCCCGCCGCGGGCGTCCTTGGCCCAGGAGGGCACGAGCCCCCACCGGGGGGTGACGAGCTTGCGGACGGCCTGGCGGGTCTCCTTGTCGAGCCGCTCGACGACAGCAGGCACCGGGTCGGTGGGCGCCGCGTTGAACGTGGGCAGGGGTTCGTCCACGACCTCGTCGATCGCGAAGGTCTCGATGATGTCCTCGGTGCTGGCCGAGGCAGCGAAGCGCCCGCACATGCGCGCCAGCCTAACCCGGCGTCCGAATGGGTCCGTCCCGACAACACCCGGACAACACCACCCCTGTGGATGCCGGGATCGGCGCTCGCGGCAGCCCCGAGGCTGGATGCATGGCCTTCAACCCCAAGCTCCCCTTCCGGGCCAGGGACGCCCTCGCCGCCGGGCTCACCCGGCGCGCACTCGCCTCGTCCCGGTTCCGGCGCCTGTTGCCCGGCGTCTACGTGGACGCTCGGATGCCGGTGACCCCGCTGCTCGAGGCCCGCGCTGTCATGCAACTTCTGCCGGTCGACGGCTTCGTCTCCCACCACACCGCCGCGCGCGTGCTGGGTGGCGTGGTGCCCCACGACGAGAACCTGCACGCGAGCGTGCCGGCCCATCGCAACCGATCCCGGAAGCTGGGCCTGCAGGTCCACCGCTCGACCCGGACGCCGGTGACGTTCGACGGGGTCCGGACCACGTCACCGACCGCCACGTTCATCGACCTCGCCGGCGTGCTGGGCCTGGTGGACACGGTCGTGCTGGGCGATTCCTTGGTCAGGAAGGGGCTGGCGAGCCCCGCCCGGCTGGTCAGGGCCGCGGCGTCGGCCCCGGACCGCCTCCGCACGCGGGCCGTCCGGGCCGCAGCGCTCGTGCGCGCGCGGGTGGACTCCCCCATGGAGACCCGGACCCGACTCCTGCTCCTGCTCGCCGGGCTTCCCGAGCCCCAGATCGACATCGAGTTCCGGGACGACCACGGCATCGTCCTCCGACGCGTCGACATGGGCTACCGCGAGGCGCGGCTCGGCATCGAGTACGACGGACGCCACCATGCCACCGTGGTCTCCCAGTGGGAGGGCGACATCACGCGCCGCGAGGAGTTCGACCTACGGGACTGGCGGCTGGTCACCCTGGTCGCCAAGGACATCTACCGGACGCCGTCGGCCACCCTCGAGCGCGTGGTGGCAGCCATGCGTTCGCGTGGGATGCAAGTCCCTCCCCTGCGCGACGAGTGGCGTGCCCACTTCCCTGGCCGGTGACCCCGGGTCGGGTCGGCCCCATCGTCGGGGATGGCTTCGACTCGCCCAAGGGCCCGATCGCGTACGAGATCCATCCACGTGGATGGGTCCGTCCAAGGTGCCGCACCCGGACATGCACGAAGGGCGCCCCCGATGGGGACGCCCTTCGCGTGTGTGTGATCAGGTCACAGCTCGTTGGCGGTGCCGCCGGCTGCCTCGATCTTGCTCTTCGCCGACGCGGTGTACGCGTGGGCGTCGATGTCGAACTTCACGGTGGCCTCGCCGGTGCCGAGCACCTTGACCAGGCGGCCCTTGCGGACGGCGCCCTTGGCGACGAGGTCCTCGACAGTGACCTTGCCACCCTCGGGGAAGAGCTCGACCAGCTTCGCGATGTTCACGACCTGGTACTCCACCCGGAAGGGGTTCTGGAAACCGCGCAGCTTCGGCAGCCGCATGTGCAGCGGCATCTGGCCGCCCTCGAAGTTCGCCGGCACGTTCTTGCGTGCGCCGGTGCCCTTGGTGCCACGGCCGGCGGTCTTGCCGCCCTTGCCACCCTCACCGCGGCCGACGCGGTGCTTGTCGGTCTTGGCCCCGGGGGCCGGGCGCAGGTGGTGTGCCTTGAGCGCCATGTCAGTCAACCTCCTCGACGGAGACGAGGTGGATGACCGTGTTGACCATGCCGCGGTAGTGCGGCAGGTCCTCACGCTCCACGACGTCGCCGATCTTCCGCAGGCCGAGGGTCTTGAGGGTCTCGGCCTGGTTCCGCTTGGCGCTGTTGGCGCTCTTGATCTGGGTCACGCGCAGGGTGGCCATCAGGCAGCGCCCTCCTTACGAGCCTTGAGCAGGGCGGCCGGGGCCACGTCCTCCACGGGGAGGCCGCGACGCTTGGCGACCTGCTCGGGCTCCTCGAGCTGCTGCAGGGCGGTCACCGTGGCGTGCACCACGTTGATCGCGTTGGGGCTGCCCAGCGACTTGGCCAGCACGTCGGAGATGCCGGCGCACTCGAGCACCGCGCGGGCCGAACCACCGGCGATCACACCGGTACCCGGGGACGCCGGGCGCAGCAGGACGACGCCTGCGGCCTTCTCGCCCTGGACGGGGTGCGGGATGGTGCCCAGGATGCGGGGGACGCGGAAGAAGTTCTTCTTCGCCTCCTCGACACCCTTGGCGATCGCCGCGGGCACCTCCTTGGCCTTGCCGTAGCCGACACCCACGGTGCCGTCACCGTCGCCCACCACGACGAGCGCGGTGAAGCTGAAGCGACGACCACCCTGGACGACCTTGGCGACGCGGTTGATGGCAACCACGCGCTCCAGGTACTGGCTCTTCTCCTCACGGGCGGCGTTGTCGCGCCCGCCTCGACGATCGTCGCGGCCGCGACGCTCGCCACCGCCCTGGCCGCGCTGGCCACGGGCGTTCGCGTTTTCGTTCGCCATTGTTTTCCTTTCCGCTTCGATCAGAATCCGAGGCCGGCCTCGCGCGCGGCGTCAGCCAGCGCAGCGATCCGTCCGTGGTACTGGTTGCCGGCGCGGTCGAACACGACGGACTCGACGCCCGCCTTCTTCGCCCGCTCGGCGAGGAGCGTGCCGACCTGCTTGGCCTTGGCGCTCTTGTCACCGGACGCCGCACGCACGTCGGCCTCCATCGTGGACGCCGCGGCCAGCGTGTGGCCGGCGGTGTCGTCGATGACCTGGGCCAGGATGTGGCGCGCGGAACGCGTCACAACGAGGCGGGGACGCTCGGTGGTGCCGAAGATCTTCTTGCGACCACGGGCCTGACGACGCAGGCGCGCCTTGGCGCGAGCAGCCATGCCCTTGTTGTTCGAGATCAAGCTCATCGTCACTTACCAGCCTTTCCGACCTTGCGGCGGATGCGCTCGCCGGCGTAGCGGACACCCTTGCCCTTGTAGGGCTCGGGCTTGCGGAGCTTGCGGATGTTGGCCGCAACCTCGCCGACGACCTGCTTGTCGATGCCCTGGACCGAGAAGGCCGTCGGCTTCTCGACCGTGAAGGTGATGCCCTCGGGGGCGTCGATGATCACCGGGTGGCTGAAGCCCAGCTGGAACTCCAGCTGCTGCGGGCCCTTGCTGATCACGCGGTAACCGACGCCGACGATCTCGAGCTTCTTCTCGTAGCCCTCGGTGACACCGATGACCATGTTGTTGACCAGCGTGCGGGTCAGGCCGTGCAGCGAACGCGACTCGCGCTCGTCGTTCGGGCGGGTGACCTCGAGCTGGCCCTCGTCGTTGCGCGCGACCTGGATCGGCTGGGCGACCGTCAGCGACAGGGTGCCCTTGGGGCCCTTGACCTGGAGGTCCTGGCCGTCGAGGGTGACCT
Source organism: Propioniciclava sp. MC1683 (assembly GCF_014164675.1). Lineage (NCBI taxonomy): Bacteria > Bacillati > Actinomycetota > Actinomycetes > Propionibacteriales > Propionibacteriaceae > Propioniciclava > Propioniciclava sp. MC1683. The sequence goes on from NZ_JACJFX010000010.1 coordinate 75,139, forward strand.
CGACGCCGGCCGGGATCGCGATGGGGAGCTTTCCAATACGGGACATGTTCAGCTACCTCCCGTCACCACACGTAGGCGAGCACTTCGCCGCCCACGCTCTTGAGGGATGCTTCCTTGTCGGTCAGCAGGCCCTGGCTGGTCGAGATGATCGCGATGCCGAGGCCACCGAGGACCTTGGGCAGCGCGTTGCTCTTGGCGTAGACACGCAGGCCGGGCTTGCTGATGCGACGCAGGCCGGCGATGGAACGCTCGCGGCTGTCGCCGTACTTGAGGGTGATCTTGAGGGTCTTGCCGACCTCGCCCTCGCCGGGCTCGATGACCTCGTAGGAGGTGATGTAGCCCTGCTGCTTCAGGATCTCGGCGATGCCCGCCTTGATCTTGCTGTGCGGCATGGAGGTCGAATCGTGGTACGCCTGGTTGGCGTTCCGCAGACGCGTCAGCATGTCTGCGATCGGATCCGTCATTGTCATGGCTTGTTGGGCCTCTTTCTCGCCGTGGTTTCCCCGGGGCGGTCGCCCCGGGGACCTACCGCGTCATGAATCGTGGGTGGTGGTGTCGCTCACCAGGAGGACTTGATGACACCGGGCAGCTCGCCCTTGTGCGCCATCTCGCGGAGGCAGATGCGGCACAGGCCGAACTTGCGGTACACCGACTTCGGACGCCCGCACTTGTTGCAGCGGGTGTACGCGCGCACCTCGAACTTCGGCTTGCGGCTCTGCTTGACCTTCAGACCAGTCTTTGCCATCAGTGGGTCACCTTCTGCTCATCTGCTTCTTGATCTGGCTCTTGGAGCCAGTGAAGGCGCGACGACGGGCCACGGCCTTCTTGGGGTCGTTCTCCGGCGCCTTGAACGGGAAGCCGAGCGCCTTGAGCAGCGCGCGACCCTCGTCGTCGGTGGTGGCGGAGGTGACGAACGTGATGTCCATGCCACGCACGCGGTCGATCTTGTCCTGGTCGATCTCGTGGAACATGACCTGCTCGTTGAGGCCGAAGGTGTAGTTGCCCTGGCCGTCGAACTGGCGGGCCGAGAGGCCACGGAAGTCACGGATACGGGGCAGCGCCAGGGTCAGCAGCCGATCGGCGAACTCCCACATGCGGTCACCGCGGAGGGTGACGTGGCAGCCGATCGGCATGCCCTCACGCAGCTTGAACTGCGCGATGGACTTGCGGGCCTTGGTGACCTGCGGCTTCTGGCCGGTGATGGCGGTGAGGTCCTTGACGGCACCGTCGATCACCTTGGAGTCACGCGCGGCCTCGCCGACACCCATGTTCACCACGATCTTCACCAGACCGGGGATCTGCATGACGTTGTCGTAGTTGAACTCGGAGTTCAGGGCGTCGCGAATCTCCTCGCGGTACTTCTTCTTCAGGCGGGGCAGTTCCTTGACAGCGGTCTCGGCCATCTCAGATCTCCTCTCCGGTCTTGCGGGCGATCCGGACCGAACGGGTCGCGGTGTACTCGGTGCCGTCGGGACGGCGCTTGGTCACCTCGACGCGCTTGTAGCCCACGCGGGTCACCTGGGCCTTCTTGCCCGAGCCCGTGACGAGCTGGACGTTGCTGGCGTGGATCGGGGCCTCGGTCTCGATGATGCCGCCGGTGTTCTTGCCGGCCGCGTTCGGGTTGGCCGCGGTGTGCTTCTTGACGAGGTTGACGCCCTCGACGATGACGCGACCCTCCTTGGGGAACACGGCGATGATCTCGCCGATGGCGCCCTTGTCGTCGCCGGCGATCACCTTGACGGTGTCACCCTTCTTGACGTGGAGCGAGTTCGCCATGTCAGATCACCTCCGGGGCCAGCGAGATGATGCGCATGTACTTCTTGTCGCGCAGCTCACGGCCGACGGGGCCGAAGATGCGGGTACCGCGCGGCTCGCCGTCGTTCTTGAGGATGACGGCGGCGTTCTCGTCGAACTTGATGTACGAGCCGTCCGGGCGACGGGTCTCCTTGGCCGTGCGAACGATGACAGCCGTGACGACGTCACCCTTCTTCACGTTGCCACCCGGGATGGCGTCCTTGACCGTGGCGATGATCTTGTCGCCCAGGCCGGCGTAGCGGCGCCTCGTGCCACCGAGAACACGGATGCAGAGGATCTCCTTCGCACCGGTGTTGTCGGCGACCTTGAGTCGCGACTCCTGCTGGATCATTTCTTCTCTTCTCCTGTTGTTTCGCCGGTTCCCCACGGGGCCTTGCGGAACGGTGTCGGATGCCACCTGCGGTGGCGCGCCGGCGGTCTTCGCTGGTCGGGTTTCCAAGCCGGTGTCAGCTCGTCGTCGGCTCCGAACGTGGGTCAGGAGAGGGGGCTCGAGAGCCCCCTCTCCATCAGTCGGTGGGGTCTGCGCGAGGCAAACCTCCCCAAGGGTACGCGATTACTTGGCCTTCTCCACAATTTCGAGCAGGCGCCAGCGCTTGGTTGCCGACAGCGGGCGGGTCTCCATGACGCGGACACGGTCGCCGATGCCGGCGGCGTTCTCCTCGTCGTGGGCCTTCAGCTTCATCGTGCGGGTCATGACCTTGCCGTACAGGGCGTGCTTGACGCGCTGCTCGATCGCGACGGTGATGGTTTTGTCCATCTTGTCGCTGGTGACGATGCCCTCACGCACCTTGCGCGCGTTGCGCTCAACAGTCTCACTCACGGATGTGCCTTACTTCTCGAGGTCCGGGTCGGGGACGATGCCCAGGTTGCGCTCCTGGAGCACGGTGTAGACGCGGGCGATGTCCTTGCGGACCTCGCGCAGGCGGCCGTGCGACTCGAGCTGGCCGGTCGCGCCCTGGAAGCGGAGCGTGAACAGCTCCTCCTTCAGCTCGACGACCTTCTTGTTGAGCTCCTCGCGGCTCAGGCCGCGGAGGTCAGCGGCGACGAGTGCCTTCGCCATCAGATGTCACCTGCTTCCCGCTTGATGAAGCGTGCCTTGAAGGGCAGCTTGTGGATGGCCAGACGCATGGCCTCGCGGGCCACCTCCTCCGGCACGCCGGAGAGCTCGAAGAGCACGCGGCCCGGCTTGATGTTCGCGATCCACCACTCGGGGGAACCCTTACCCGAACCCATGCGGGACTCGGCGGGGTGCTTGGTCATGGGGCGGTCGGGGTAGACGTTGATCCACACCTTGCCACCACGCTTGATGTGGCGGGTCATGGCGATACGGGCCGACTCGATCTGACGGTTGGTCAGGTAGCCGGAGTCCATCGCCTGGATGCCGTAGTCGCCGAAGGCCAGCTTGGTGCCGCCCTTGGCCATCCCGTCACGCTTCGGGTGGTGCTGCTTGCGGTGCTTGACGCGACGCGGAATCAGCATGTGTCACGCTCCTTCGGTGTTCGCAGCCTCGGCCGGGGCCTCGGCTGCGGCTTCGGCGCGGCGGCGTCCGCCACGCTCGGGACGATCGCCACGGGGACCACCGTCGCGGCGCGGGCCACGGCCCGGGCGACGCTGGCCGCCGGCGGCGGCTGCACGGGCGGCCTTCTGGGCGGCGCGCTCGGCGCGCGACCCGGAGACGTCACCCTTGTAGATCCACACCTTCACGCCGATGCGACCGAACGTCGTACGGGCCTCGTAGAAGCCGTAGTCGATGTCGGCGCGCAGCGTGTGCAGCGGGACGCGACCCTCGCGGTAGAACTCCGAGCGGCTCATCTCGGCGCCGCCGAGACGGCCGGAGCACTGGATCCGGATGCCCTGGGCGCCCGACCGCATGGCGGTCTGCTGCGCCTTGCGCATCGCGCGGCGGAAGGCCACACGGGCGCCGAGCTGCTCGGCGATGCCCTGGGCGACCAGCTGGGCGTCGATCTCGGGGTTCTTGACCTCGAGGATGTTCAGCTGGACCTGCTTGCCGGTCAGCTTCTCCAGCTGCGCGCGGACACGCTCGGCCTCAGCACCGCTGCGGCCGATGACGATGCCCGGACGCGCCGCGTGCAGGAAGATCGTGACGCGCTCGGAGCGACGCTCGATCTCGATGCTGCTGATGCCGGCGCGCTCCAGGTTGGTGCGCAGCCACTCACGGATCTTGACGTCCTCCGCGACCAGCTCGGCGTAGTTCTTGTCGGCGTACCAACGGGTCTTGTGGTCGGTGGTGATGCCCAGGCGGAAGCCATGGGGGTTGATCTTCTGTCCCATGCTCAGGCTCCCTTCGTGCCCTTGGGCTCGACGACGACGGTGATGTGCGACGCACGCTTCATGATCCGGCTCGCGGAGCCCTTGGCCCGCGGGCGGATGCGGCGCAGCGTGACGCCCTCATCGACGAACGCCTGGGAGATGAACAGGTCATCGGCCCGCAGGCTCTCGGTGTTCTCGGCGTTGGCGGCCGCGGAGGCGACCACCTTGTAGACCGGGTCGGAGGCGGCCTGCGGTGCGAACTTCAGCACCGCGAGGGCCTCGTTGACGTCCATGCCGCGGACGACGTCCACGACACGACGCACCTTGGTCGGAGACATCCGGACGTGACGCGCGATGGCGTACGAGCCGGGACGGTCCCCGAGCAGCGCAGCACGGCGGCTGGGCCGGCTCTCGTTGTTGCTCATGAATCCTTTTCCTGTTCTCGCGGCAATCAGCGCCGACGCGACTTCTTGTCGTCCTTCACGTGGCCGCGGTAGGTACGCGTCGGGGCGAACTCGCCCAGCTTGTGACCCACCATGGCCTCGGAGACGAACACCGGGACATGCTTGCGACCGTCGTGCACCGCGATGGTGTGCCCGATCATGTCGGGGCTGATCATGGAGCGGCGGGACCAGGTCTTGATGACGTTCTTGGTGCCCTTCTCGTTCTGCACGTCGACCTTCTTGGCCAGGTGCTCGTCGATGAAGGGGCCCTTCTTCAGGCTGCGTGGCATTCTTTCCTACTCCCCGATCAGCGCTTCTTGCCGGACTTGCGGCGACGGATGATGAGCTTGCTGCTCGCCTTGTTCTTGTCACGGGTGCGACCCTCGGGCTTGCCCCAGGGGCTGACCGGGTGACGGCCACCGGACGTGCGACCCTCGCCACCACCGTGCGGGTGGTCGATCGGGTTCATGACGACACCGCGGACGGTCGGGCGGATGCCCTTCCAGCGGTTGCGGCCGGCCTTGCCCCAGTTGATGTTGCTCTGCTCGGCGTTGCCGACCTCGCCGACCGTCGCGCGGCAGCGGACGTCGACCATGCGCATCTCGCCCGAGGGGAGGCGCAGGGTGGCGAAGCGACCCTCACGGGCGACCAGCTGGATGCCGGCACCGGCGGAGCGGCCCATCTTGGCGCCGCCACCGGGACGCAGCTCCACCGCGTGCACCGTGGTGCCGACGGGGATGTTGCGCAGCGGCAGGTTGTTGCCGGGCTTGATGTCCGCGCCCTCGCCGGCCTCCACCATCGCGCCCTGGGCCAGGCCCTCGGGAGCGATGATGTAGCGCTTGGCGCCGTCGACGTAGTGCAGCAGCGCGATGCGGGCGGTGCGGTTCGGGTCGTACTCGATGTGAGCGACCTTGGCCGGGACGCCGTCCTTGTCGTACCGCTTGAAGTCGATGATGCGGTAGGCCTGCTTGTGGCCACCACCGATGTGGCGGGTGGTCACGCGCCCCTGGTTGTTGCGCCCACCGGTCTTCTTGATCGGGACGAGCAGCGACTTCTCAGGGGTGGAACGGGTCAGCTCGGAGAAGTCCGAGACCGACGAGCCGCGACGACCCGGGGTCGTGGGCTTGTACTTGCGAATAGCCATGTGTGTTCAGTCCTCGCCTTAGTTGCCCTGGCCGAAGATGTCGATCCGCTGGCCCTCGGCGACCGTGACGATCGCGCGCTTGGTGTCGGGACGCTTGCCCGTGCCGTAGCGCAGGCGGCGGCTCTTGCCCTGGCGGTTGATGGTGTTGACGGACGTGACCTTGACGCCGAAGACCTTCTCGACGGCGATCTTGATCTCGGTCTTGTTGGCCCGCGGGTCGACGAGGAACGTGTACTTGTTCTCGTCGAGCAGGCCGTAGCTCTTCTCGCTCACGACCGGCGCGATCAGAACGTCGCGGTGGTCCTTGATCTTCAGGGCGTTGCTCACTTCTCGGTCTCCTTGTCGCTACGCTCCAACTGCGTCGCAACCTCGGACTCGGTCGCGACGGCCTTGACCGACTTGCCCTTGGCCGGCCCGGCGACGAAGGCGTCGAGCGCCGCGGTGGAGAACACCACGTCGTCGGCCACGACCGCGTCGTAGGCGTTGAGCTGGTCAGGGGTGATCAGGTGCACGCTGGCCACGTTGCGGAGGCTCAGCCACGCGATCTCCTCGTCGCGGGTCAGCACCACGAGGACGCGCTTGCCGGCGATCGACTCCAGCGCCTGGAGGGCGGCCTTGGTGGAGGGCTTGTCACCCTTCACGAAGGTGTCGATCACGTGCAGGCGACCGTCGCGGGCGCGGTCGGACAGGACGCCACGGAGGGCGGCCGCGACCATCTTCTTGGGGGTGCGCTGCGCGTAGCTGCGGGGCTGCGGGCCGTGCACGACACCACCGCCGGTCCACTGCGGGGCGCGGCGCGAACCCTGGCGGGCGCGACCGGTGCCCTTCTGGCGCCACGGCTTGGCGCCACCGCCCCGGACGTCGCCGCGGGTCTTGGTGGCGTGGGTGCCCTGGCGGGCGGCGGCCAGCTGGGCCACCACGACCTGGTGGATCAGGGGGATGTTGGTCTGCACGCCGAACAGCTCGGCGGGCAGGTCAGCCTTCTTCTTCGTGCCAAGGATGGCGACGCTCAGGGACTCGGCCATGCTCAGGCTCCCTTCTTGGCGGCGGTGCGCACGACGACCAGGGCGCCCTTGGGGCCGGGCACGGAGCCCTTGACCAGGATCAGGCCGCGCTCGGCGTCCACCGAGTGGATCGTGAGGTTCTGCACGGTCACCTTGTCGACGCCCATGCGGCCGGCCATCTTCATGCCGGCGAACACGCGGGACGGGGTCGAGGACTGGCCGATCGAACCCGGGGCGCGGTGCTTGCGGTGGGTACCGTGCGAGGCGCCGAGGCCACCGAAGCCGTGGCGCTTCATGACACCAGCGGTGCCCTTGCCCTTGGAGACGCCCGTGACGTCGACGACCTGGCCGGCCTCGAACGTCTCGGCGGTGACCTCCTGGCCGAGCGTGTACTCCGACGCGTCGGCGGTGCGGAGCTCCACCAGGTGCTTGCGCGGGGTGACGCCGGCGGCCTCGAAGTGGCCGGTCTCGGGCTTGTTCACGTTCTTGGGCTTGACGGCGCCGAAGGCGAGCTGAACGGCGTTGTAGCCGTCCTTCTCAGGCGTGCGGACCTGCGTGACGACGCAGGGGCCGGCCTGGATGACGGTGACGGGGACGATCTTGTTGTTCTCGTCCCAGAGCTGGGTCATGCCGAGCTTGGAGCCCAGAATGCCCTTCACAGTGCGGTTGTTGTTCACGGCAGCGGACCTCACGGAAGCTTGATCTCGATGTCCACACCGGCCGGAAGGTCGAGACGCATCAGCGAGTCAACCGTCTTCGGCGTGGGGTCGAGGATGTCGATGAGCCGCTTGTGGGTGCGCATCTCGAAGTGCTCGCGGCTGTCCTTGTACTTGTGGGGCGACCGGATGACGCAGTACACGTTCTTCTCGGTCGGGAGGGGCACCGGGCCGGCGACCTGAGCGCCGGTACGGGTGACCGTGTCGACGATCTTCTTCGCCGACGTGTCGATGACCTCGTGGTCATAGGCCCGGAGTCGGATCCGGATCTTCTGTCCCGCCATGGGTTTCCTTCGTTGGTCGTGGCCGAGGGCATCACTCCCCTGCCTCGCGTTGGGCTCCTCGGGTGAGAAACCCCTTGTCACTCCGACCCCCGCGGTCGGGCGTGTCGCGCCTCTCAGGGCCGCACAAATCTCAGATTCCTGGGACTTGGTCGGGCCCGGCGTCAACCACCAGACCTGCTCGGGTTGGCTTTACCGGCGGAGCACCCCTCCGGGACACCCGGAAGGACGCCTTGCCGCCACCGGCGTCAAAGCAACCCTGCAATCCTACGTCGGACGCCGTGGCATCGGCAAATCACGCTCCCGCGGTTGCGCCCGCACCCCGGGACGCGCGCGTGGGCGCCCCCGCGCGGGTGAACAATGCGGGGCATGCGCGTGCACAACTTCTCCGCCGGTCCGGCGATGCTGCCCACCGAGGTCCTCGACCAGGCCCAGGCCGAACTGCTCGACTGGGGCGGCTCCGGCATGTCGGTCATGGAGGTGTCGCACCGCGGGAAGGCGTTCGTCGCCTGCGCCGCGCAGACCGAGGCCTCCCTGCGCGAGGTCATGGGCATCAGCGACGAGTACGCCTGCCTGTTCCTGCAGGGCGGCGCGCTGGGCCAGTTCGCCGCGGCGCCGATGAACCTGTCGGCCGCCGGCGACACCATCGCCTTCCTCAACACCGGCGACTGGTCGAAGAAGGCCATCGCCGAGGCGAAGAAGTACGCCGACGTGGCCGTCGTCGCCGACACCGCGGACAGCAACTTCACCACGATCCCGGCGCCCGGCTCCTACGAGGTGCCCGCCGAGGCCGCTTACCTCCACTACACCCCGAACGAGACCATCCGAGGGCTCGAGTTCGACCACGTGCCGGCGGCCGGCGTCCCCGTGGTGGCCGACATGAGCTCGACCATCCTGTCCCGGCCCGTCGACGTGGACGCCCACGGCGTCATCTACGCGGGGGCCCAGAAGAACATGGGCCCCTCGGGCCTTGTGGTCGTCGTCGTGCGCCGCGACCTGCTCGGACGCCCCCGCACCGAGACCCCGACCGTGTGGGACTGGACCGTCCAGGCGGGTGCCGACTCCATGATCAACACCCCGCCCACCTTCGGGCTCTACCTGCTCGGCCTCACCCTGGACTGGGTGAAGGCCAACGGCGGGCTCGAGGGCATGGCCGCGCGCAACCGCGAGAAGGCGGAGCTGCTCTACGGCTTCATCGACGACTCCCCCTTCTACTCCAACCCGGTCGACCCGGCGTACCGCTCGTGGATGAACGTGCCGTTCCTCATCAGCGCCCCCGACCTCGACAAGCAGTTCGTCGCCGAGGCCGAGGCCGCCGGCCTCACCAACCTGGCCGGCCACCGCTCGGTGGGCGGCATGCGCGCCTCCATCTACAACGCGATGCCGCTGGCCGGCGTCCAAGCCCTCGTCGACTTCATGAAGGAGTTCGAGCGCACGCACGGCTGAGCCGTCGCCGCCGCGTTCGCAGGAGAACCATGACCTTTCGCATCCGCACCCTGAACTCGATCAGCCAGGCCGGCCTGTCCCGCCTGGGCGCCGACGCCTTCGACGTCGGGCCCGACGTCGCCGACCCGCACGCCATCCTCGTGCGCTCGGCGAGCCTGCACGGCGAACCCGTGCCGGCGTCCTTGATGGCCGTGGCCCGCGCCGGGGCCGGCACCAACAACATCCCGGTCGCGGAGATGTCCAAGCGGGGCATCCCGGTGTTCAACACGCCAGGCTCCAACGCCAACGCGGTCAAGGAGCTGGTCGTGGCCGGCATCTTCCTGGCCGCCCGCAACATCGTGGACGCCGCGGCCTTCGCACACCGCCTCGAGGGTGACCACGAGACGATGGACAAGCTGGTCGAGGCCGGCAAGAAGAACTACGTCGGCTTCGAGCTGCCCGGTCGCACGCTCGGCGTGATCGGTCTGGGCGCGATCGGTGTCGAGGTGGCCAACGTGGCGATCTCGCTCGGCATGAAGGTCCTCGGCTACGACCCGGCCATCACGGTCGAGCACGCGTGGCGCCTGTCCAGCAACGTCGAGCGCGTCATCTCCCTGGACCAGCTGCTGCGCCGGTCCGACATCGTGACCCTGCACATCCCGCTGGTCGACGGCACCCGGGGCCTGATCGGCGACACCCAGTTCCGCGCGATGAAGAACTCGGCCGTGCTGATCAACTTCGCGCGCGGCCCCATCGTGGACGAGACCGCCCTGATCGAGGCCCTCGAGAGCGGCCAGCTGCGCGGGTACGTGTGCGACTTCCCGACGCCGCTGCTCAACAAGCGGCCGAAGGTGGTGACGCTCCCCCACCTCGGGGCGTCCACGCGCGAGGCGGAAGAGAACAGCGCGGTCATGGCGGTGGAGGAACTGCGCGAATACCTCACGGAGGGGACGATTCGGAACTCGGTGAACTTTCCGACCGCGCAGCTGGCCCGCTCGGCCGGCGCCCAACGGATCGCGCTGACCAACGCCAATGTGCCGAACATGGTCGCCCAGATCTCCACGATCGTCGGCGAATCCCGCCTCAACATCGCCGACCTGCTGAACTCCTCGCGCGGTGAGCTGGCCTACACGCTGGTCGACGTGAACGGCGAGGTGCCGGACGCCCTGATACGACGCTTGGGCGAGATCGAGGGAGTGCTGTCGGCCCGCCTGGTCTGAACCGCAGGTGCTGCTCCCTCACCGTCCGAAGAGCGCCCCGAGCGGGGGCTCCAGTGCGCACGACTGCTGGACCTTGTCGAGGCTCGCCTTGTCCAGTTCGTTGAACGGAGTCCAGCCTTCGTTCCGGTACGCCGCTGGAAATTGCTCTCGGCTCGGCACAGTGCTCGGGGCGAAGCCAAGTTCAGCCATGCAGGGCATCAACACGTCGGTGTAGTACTCGTGGACAACACGGAGCTGGTCGTCGGTCAGACCTTGGCCGTAGGTCGGATCCACGGTGTATCGAGACGCACAGCTGTACACAGCTTCGTGGTAGGCGGAGACCTGGGACTCCGGCAAGGGCTGGGCCAGACGGTAGCCGTGCCCGTCTGACGCTGATTCGACCGAGAACCCCAACTCCTCCAAGCAGTGCTTGCTCACCTCGCCGACCTCGTCGGGAGTGATCCATCGAACCAGTTCCCACGTCGGCGGGGGATCGTCCAGTCGCAGGTCCGCAGCCCGACGCGCCAGATCGAGCTCCCGGATCTGTCGTTTCTCCTCCTCGGTCAGGCTGGGCAGGTCCTGCACCGGCGTTCGCGGGCGCCACTCCTGCCCGGGCCCGGCCTGCTCGGTCACTGGGGCCTCGTCATCGGCACCGGGCACTGCGCAGCCGAGCATCGTCAGGAGCAGGCAGAGCCCCAGTGCGCCTCGCGCTAGCGTCCGACGCACTGCAGACCTCACACGCCGGGACCACAGCCAGCGAACGTGCCCGCATCGTTCAAGCTTCCGGAAGCCGTGACGCGCCAAGACCCCGACCCGACGGATGAGGGAGATGTATCGGAACTCATGACCGAGTGATAGTAGTACCCGATCTCGACCCCTTGGACGTAGTGACGAATTATTCCCGACGCGTTGGAGGTGACGCGCACTGTATAAGGTGCAGAGCAACTCTTCGACCCACGCTTCTCCACCAACGCATGCGCTGGGCTGGCAGCCGCCACGACGACGACCAGTGCCCCCACCGCGGCCGTCACGATACGGAATCCACTTCTCATGCCCTTCTTCCCCTCCTTTGGGTCGGGTTCCAGCGCCACGCGGTTTCTCCTCCGGTGACCGCAGATCACAGCGTCAAGGGAGTCTTTCCAGACCTGAGACCACCTGTCAAGAGTCGGTTCCGCGAGCGTGACAATCAGGTACTGCTCTCGATGGCGCCCGCGAGCCACCCGTCCGGCCAGCTTCACGGCGTGCGCATGACGTCGACCGGATCAAGGCGGGACGCGTAGGCGGCGGGAGGCAGCGCCGCGATGGCGGCGACCAGCCCCGCCAGCACGCCGATGGCGAGCGTGAAGTCCACCGGGGTGGGGTGCCCGCTGACCTGGTTGATGATCCAACCCCCGGCACAGCCCAGGGCCGCCCCGAGCAGGGCGGTGATCAGGGTCCGCAAGGTGACCAGGGCGATCAGGTCGGCCCGGGTCACGCCCAGGGTGCGGCGGCGTCCCAGGTCACGGCGCCGGATCAACACGTCTGCCAACACCACCGCGGCGACGAAGAACCCGCCAGCACCCAGGATCAACAACAACAGAGTGCGCCCGAACCCGCTCATCTGCGCGTTCAGGTCCCGCGCCGTCTCAGCCAACGCGGCCGGCGAATCGACCTGTACCCCCTGCACGTCCGTCGGCGCGAGGATCGACAGGATCGACCGCACCGTCGACCTGGCCGAGGCGACATCGTCGATCACGACCCGCAACTCCCGACCCTCTGCACCCGGCAGCGCCACGACCAGACCACCAGCGGCCAGGTCCTCGAACGGTGGCCGGGCCCGGTACGCGCCCACGATCGGGTACTGGGTCATCCCATCGACGGTGGTCAGGTAACCGACCGGTTCGGCCAGCCCCCACGTCCGCAACTGGGACGCCGACACCGCCGCCTCACCCGGCCGCGGCGCCCTGCCCCGCACGATCTCCCCCACATGGTCCACCTCACCAAGCACCGGCCACACCGGCAACCGTGTTCCCCCCGGGCCGATGAGCCCGTTGACCGCGTCGAACGGCGCCCCCAACGCGTCGGCGGACTCCACCGAACTCACATGCCGAACCACCGCCAACGTCCGCGCGTTGACGAACCCACCATCGCGGGTGTCGACCACCGACAACCGGCGGGCGCCCTCCTGCTCCATCCGGTCAGCCACGTCGAACGCAGCCGCCGCCGACCGCCCCACGGTCACCAGGGCGGCCAGACACATCGCCATCACCACCACGACCGTCAGGATCGAGGAGACCTTCGCCGCCCAGGCGGTCGCCCACGCCTCACGCAGCAGTGCCCGCAACCTCACAGTTGCACCACCTCGTCGGCCTGCGCGATCACGAACGGATCGTGCGTCGCGATCACAACCGTCGCCCCCTGACCGCGCGCCACATCCACCAGGGCACCCAACACCAGTGCAGCGTTGTCACGATCCAAGTTCCCGGTCGGCTCGTCGGCGAGCACGATGTCGGGTTCCAGCAGCAGCGCCCGGCACACGGCCAGGCGCTGCGCCTGCCCACCCGACACCTGCCCCGGCCGGTGGTCGGCACGATGCCCCAGGCCGAACTGCTCCAGCAGGGCGCGGGCGCGTTGCAGCTTGTCCTCGCGCAGGTGGCCGGCGTACAGGGCCGGCTCCAGCACCGAGTCGATCACGCGCCGCGACGGATCCAGCTCGGAATCCTGGAACACGAACCCCACCCGGCGAGCGCGGACGGCCGCACGCACGGCGTCCGAGGCCTCGGAGACCGGCTCACCATCGAGCAGCACCTGCCCGCCGGTCGGGGTGAGCAGCAAGCCCACCAGGTACAACAGCGTCGACTTGCCGCGCCCCGACGCCCCGGTGAGCGCCGTCACGCGGCCGGGCGCGAAGTCATGGGTGAGCCCGCCGAACAGTTCCTCGGCACCCTTGCGGTAGGCGAACCGAACGTCCCGCACCCCCAGCACGCCCGCCGCCTCACCGCTCAGGCGTCGGTTCGGGCGAGGACGCCGGCGGGGCCGGGTCCACAGCGCCCGCCCCCCGCGCGGCGTTCCCGGCGGCGAGCACCTGGACGCGCTCACCCTCCGCCACGCCGTCCACGACCGCGACACCGTCCTGGGAGCCCAGCACCGTCACGGGGCGTGCGGTCCGGGTGCCGGCGGCGTCCACGACGAGAACGGACGCCGTGCCGTCAGGGTGGGTCGTGATCGCGGCCACCGGCACGGCGGGCCCGCTCGTCGGCGGAACCACCTGCACCCGGGAGCGGACGAAGATCTCCCCGCCGGTCGACACCGACCCACAGTCCACCCCACACACCGGCCCACCATCGGGGGCGCGCAGGTGGAACAGTGTGTCACCCACGTCGTCGTTCTCGGTGCCCGCCACCACGGCCTGCCACTCATGGCTCTGGTAGCTGATCGTCACAGTCGCCGACTCCGGCACCAACCGGGCCTGCTGCTGCGACAGGCGCAACACGAACGTCGGCTCACCGACGTTGCCGTGGACGACCTTCTCCCCGCCGGCCAGCACCACACCGGGGCCGATCACGTCGGCGTCCAGGCTCAACGCGCTCGGCAGGTGCGGCACCGCCACCAGCTCACCCAGCGCCACCCGCCCCGACTGCGCGATGCCCAGCTGCTTCTGCCACGTCTTGACCGCACGCTCGGTCGACGCCCCGTACGTCCCGTCCGCAGCCGGCAGCAGGCCCAGGGCCACCAGCGCCTGCTGGAGTTGGCGCACGTCCTCACCACGGTCACGCAGACCCAACGCCCGGTGGAACGGGGTGGCGCCCTGCACCGCTCGCACCGGGACACCCGCCACGCGGTACAACTCGTCCCCCACGGCCACCTCACCGGTGTCGGACACCGACGTGACCACCCCGGTCAGCGCATTCGCCGCCAACACCCGCCGAGGCTGGGACACCGTCACATTCAGATTGAGCTGACGCCCCAGGGTCTGCTCCGTGACGTCGACCAGCACCTCGGCATCGGGCAGGTCGGTGGCCACGGCGGGCGGTTGCATGGTCACCCGACCCGCCCAGAACCCGGCCAGGACCAGCAGGGCCGCAACGAGGATCCCCACCACGATCCGTCCGGGGCGCACCGTGCGCGACCGCGGGTGCATCGTTCCCTCAGACATCACGGGGACAGTCTGGCACGCCACCCCGCCGGACCCCGGGCGCCCCTCTGCCCAACCGGTCACACTCCTGCCCGAGAGGGCGGACCAGCCTCGGTTGTCCCCACCTCGAAGTGGGCGACCAGGTCCGGGTCCAGGGGCGCCACGTCGACCGGCGCCGACCCGGTGCGCAGGGAGTCCGCCCCGGCGCAGCCGGCCGCGACGGCCTCGCGCGCGGCGACCGGCGAGGTGTCGGTCGCCCCACCCTCGCGGGCGAACAGCAGGAACTCGGCGACCAGCCGCGGGTCCGCGCCCCCGTGAGTGCCCTCCTCGGCGGCGATGACCTCGGTCCGGTCGGGGTGCCGGGCCGAGCTGTGCCGCGACGTCCAGACGTGGATCACGTCGCCCCCGTCGTCGCCCACGTTCTCCAGCCGGCCGGCGTCCCCGATGACCGTGTAGTTGCGCCAGTAGTCGGGCGTGAAGTGGCACTGCTGGTAGCTGGCCAGCACCCCGTTGTCCAGGCGCATCTGCAGCATCGAGATGTCCTCGACGTCGATGACCGGGTTGGGGTCGGTCTGGGCGGTGGGCGGCCAGTTGTCGGCCGAGTACCAGTCCCACAGCGTGCGGTCTGAGTTGTCGCGGCGGCTGGTGATGTCGCCGTACACAGCCAGGTCGCCCAGCCCGGTGACCCGGCGGGTGTACCCGCCGGCCAGCCAGTGGATCACGTCGAGGTCGTGCGCGCCCTTCTGCAGCAGCAGCGACGTCACGCGAGACCGCTCGGCGTGCCGGTCCCGCGCCGACGAAGTGGCGGCACCAGATCGCCTTCACCGTGCCGATCGCGCCGCCGCCGACGAGCGCCTTCATCTGCCGGACCACGGGCATGTGGCGCATGTTGTGCCCCACGTACAGGCGCGTGCGGTGCTCGCGGGCCGCGCGCAGCACGGCGTCGCAGTCGGCGGTGGTGGTCGCGAGCGGCTTCTCGCAGAAGGTGGGGACGCCGGCGGCCAGCGTGGCCAGCGCCACCGGCGCGTGCAGGTCGTCGGGGGTGAGGACCATCACCGAGTCCAGCCCGAGGCCGAGCAGCGCGTCGAGGTCGGGCACCACCGCCAGCGACCCGTCGGTGTCGAGCGCCTCGCGGGCGGCGTCCTGACGTCGCGGCACCGGCTCGCAGACGCCGACCACCCGCGAGCCTCGTCCCGGGGCGTGCGCCAGGCGGGCCAGGCCACCGCGCGCGCCGCACCCCACGACCCCGACCCGCAGGTCCCCACCCATGGCCACTCCTCCTCACCGACCGGGACGCCCCCGGTCCGGGGCCAGCCTGCCACGCGAGCACCCGTGGTCCGGACGATTGGGTCGAGAAGCGTCCTCGCGCGAGGTTCTTCCCTGACAACACACCGCGGCACCGACCATGAGGTCCCTCACCAGTGGCCGGTTTTCGATCGGGGAGGCGGGACGACCCGCTCCGAGCGACCCCGTGGGTGCACCCCGACGAGCGCGGCCCCCCTTGGTGGGAATAGAGTGGGGGGAAGTCCGGCGCTCCGACCGGGGGTGTCGGCGGACAAGACACGTAGAGGTAGGTCCGCATGTCGGCTGACTCCGAACAGCTCACCCTGGCTGGTGGCTTCGCCCCGGCCACCGACGCCGCGTGGGAGGCAGAGGTCCTGAAGGTCCTCAACCGCGGGCGTCCGGAAGGCAAGGAACTGACCATCGAGCAGGGGCTGAAGCGCCTGACCTCGACCACCCTGGACGACATCGACGTCGCTCCCCTGTACACCAGCTCCGATGAGGACGCCCCGCTCGGCTACCCGGGCGCGATGCCGTTCACCCGTGGCTCGGTCGTGCGCACCGGCGAGGCCGTCGCGTGGGGCGTCCGGCAGCTGCACGAGGACCCGGACGTCGCCGTCACGCGGCAGGCGATCCTGGACGACCTCGAGCGCGGCGCCACCTCGGTGTGGCTGCGCATCGACCCCGACGCGATCAGCGCCGACTCCCTCGCCACCGCCCTGGCCGACGTCAAGCTCGACCTCGCGGCCGCCCGCGTGTTCTCGCGCACCGACCAGGACGCCGCGGCCGCGGCCCTGCTCGCGGTGCTGAAGGGATCCGGCGGCGACCTGAACGCCGCCAAGGGCAACCTGGGCATCGACCCGCTGGCCTTCGCCGCCCTCAACGGCACCGAGCCCGACCTCGGCGCCCTGAAGCGCTGGGTCGACGAGGTCGCCGGCCTGGCGGGCGTGACCGCCCTCACCGTCGAGACGCTGCCGTACCACAAGGCCGGCGCTTCCGACGTGCAGGAGCTCGGCTTCGCGATCGCGACCGGCATCGCCTACCTGCGCGCCCTCGACGAGGCCGGGGTCTCCCCCGCCGACGCCGCCGGGCAGCTCGAGTTCCGCGTCGCCGCCACCGCCGACCAGTTCGCCACGATCGCCAAGCTCCGTGCGCTGCGCCGCCTGTGGGCGCGCGTGACCGAGGAGTGCGGCGTCCCCGAGGCGGCGCGCGGTGCGCGCATCCACGCGGTCACCAGCCCGCGCATGATGGCCAAGGTCGACCCGCACGTGAACATGCTGCGCGTCACCATCGCCACCTTCGCGGCCGCGGCCGGTGGGGCCGACGCCATCACGGCGCTCCCCTTCGACCACGCCGCGGGCCTGCCGACCTCCTTCAGCCGCCGCATCGCCCGCAACACGCAGGTGATCGCCGCCGAGGAGAGCCACGTGGGTCGCGTGCAGGACCCGGCCGGTGGCTCCTGGTACGTCGAGTCGCTGACCGACGAGCTCGCCAAGGCCGCCTGGGCGCTCGTCCAGCAGGTCGAGGCGGCCGGCGGCATGGCCGCGGCGCTGGCGTCCGGTGACGTCGCGCAGCGCATCGACGCCGTCAACGCCGACCGTGCGACCAAGCTGGCCAACCGCTCCATCGAGCTGACCGGCGTGAGCATGTTCCCGCTGGCCGGCGAGAAGGCCTACGAGGCCAAGGCCCGCCCCGAGGCCCCCGCGTTCGGCGGCCTGAAGCAGATCCGCGACGCCGAGGTCTTCGAGACCCTCCGCGACCGGGCGTGGGCCCACGAGGCCGCGACCGGGTCGGCCCCCGATGTGCTGCTCGCCTGCCTGGGCGCCCAGCGCGACTTCGGCGGTCGCCAGGGCTTCGCCTCCAACGTGCTCCTGGTCGGCGGCATCAACGCCACCCAGAGCCACGGCGGCAGCCCCGAGGAGATCGCGGCCAAGGCGGCCGAGCAGGCCCAGTTGGTGGCCGTGCTCGCCAGCTCGGCGAAGGTCTACGCCGAGCAGGCCGTGCCCGTCGCGCAGGCGTTGAAGGACGCCGGCGTGCAGAAGGTCTACCTGGCCGGCAACCTGGCCGAGGCCGGCGAGGCCCCCGAGGGCCTCTTCGACGGCACCATCGCCATGGGCATGGACGTCGTGAAGTTCCTTGATTCCGTCTTCGACACCCTGGGAGTGGCCCGATGATCCCCCGTTTCGATTCCGTCGAGCTCGGCGACGGCCGTCCGTCCGCGGACGCCGCGCAGGCCTACGCCGACGCGCTCGCCGCGGCCGGCGCGACCGACGCCTCGTGGGAGACGCCGGAGCAGCTGGCCGTCGCGCCGCTGTACACCGACGACGACCTCGAGGGCCTGGACTTCCTCGACACCCGCCCCGGCCTGCCGCCGTTCCTCCGCGGCCCGTACTCGACGATGTACGTGAACCGGCCGTGGACGATCCGCCAGTACGCGGGCTTCTCGACCGCGGCCGAGTCCAACGCCTTCTACCGCCGCAACCTCGCGGCCGGCCAGAAGGGCCTCTCGATCGCGTTCGACCTCGCCACCCACCGTGGCTACGACTCCGACCACCCGCGCGTGGCCGGTGACGTGGGCATGGCCGGCGTGGCCGTGGACTCGATCCTGGACATGCGCCAGCTGTTCGAGGGCATCCCGCTGGACCAGATGTCGGTGTCGATGACCATGAACGGCGCGGTGCTGCCGATCCTGGCGTTCTACGTGGTGGCGGCCGAGGAGCAGGGCGTGAGCCCCGACCAGCTCGCCGGGACCATCCAGAACGACATCCTCAAGGAGTTCATGGTCCGCAACACCTACATCTACCCGCCGACCCCGTCGATGCGGATCATCTCCGACATCTTCGCGTTCACCAGCGCGAACATGCCGAAGTTCAACTCGATCTCGATCTCCGGCTACCACATGCAGGAGGCCGGGGCGACCGCCGACATCGAGATGGCCTACACGCTGGCCGACGGCGTGGAGTACATCCGCGCCGGTCAGGCCGTCGGCCTGGACGTCGACAAGTTCGCACCGCGCCTGTCGTTCTTCTGGGCGATCGGCATGAACTTCTTCACCGAGATCGCCAAGATGCGTGCCGCGCGCATGCTCTGGGCGCGTCTGGTGAAGGACGCCGGCGCCAAGAGCGCCAAGTCGATGTCCCTGCGCACGCACAGCCAGACCTCCGGGTGGTCGCTGACGGCGCAGGACGTGTTCAACAACGTGACCCGCACGTGCCTGGAGGCCATGGCGTCCACGCAGGGCCACACGCAGTCGCTGCACACGAACGCGCTCGACGAGGCCATCGCCCTGCCGACCGACTTCTCCGCCCGCATCGCCCGCAACACCCAGCTGTTCATCCAGCAGGAGTCGGGCACAGTGCGTCCGATCGACCCGTGGGGCGGCTCGGCGTACGT
The DNA here is from genome assembly GCF_014164675.1 of Propioniciclava sp. MC1683. Lineage (NCBI taxonomy): Bacteria > Bacillati > Actinomycetota > Actinomycetes > Propionibacteriales > Propionibacteriaceae > Propioniciclava > Propioniciclava sp. MC1683. The sequence continues at coordinate 94,225 of NZ_JACJFX010000010.1, forward strand.
CGAGCGCCTGACGGCCGATCTGGCCGCCAAGGCGTGGGCGCTGATCCAGGAGGTCGAGGAGGCCGGCGGCATGGCCAAGGCCATCGAGGCCGGCATCCCGAAGATGCGCATCGAGGAGGCCGCGGCCCGCACCCAGGCCCGGATCGACTCGGGCCGCCAGCCGGTGATCGGCGTCAACAAGTACCTGGTCGAGGACGACGAGGGCATCGAGGTCCTCAAGGTCGAGAACGCCCAGGTGCGCGCCGAGCAGATCGCCAAGCTGCAGCAGCTGCGCGACGAGCGCGACGAGGCCGCCACCCAGGCCGCCCTCGACAAGCTCACGTGGGCCGCGGCGAACCCCGACCCGACCGACCCCGAGCGGAACCTGCTCAAGCTGGCCATCGACGCCGCGCGCGCCAAGGCCTCGCTGGGCGAGATCTCCGACGCCCTGGAGAAGGAGTTCGGGCGCTACACGGCGCAGATCCGTACGATCAGTGGCGTGTACAGCAAGGAGTCGGGAACGACGGAGGAGACCGAGGCCACCCGCGCCCTGGTCGAGAAGTTCGAGGAGCTGGAGGGCCGCCGCCCGCGCATCCTCGTCGCGAAGATGGGCCAGGACGGCCACGACCGCGGCCAGAAGGTGATCGCCACGGCGTTTGCCGACCTCGGCTTCGACGTGGATGTGGGCCCGCTGTTCCAGACGCCGGAGGAGGTCGCCCGCCAGGCGATCGAGGCGGACGTGCACATGGTCGGCGTCTCGTCGCTGGCCGCAGGGCACCTCACGCTGGTACCGGCGCTGCGCGAGGAACTGGACAAGCTCGGGCGCGAGGACCTGATGATCGTCGTCGGCGGCGTCATCCCGAGCCAGGACTTCGCCGAGCTGCGCGAGAAGGGCGCTGACGCGATCTTCCCGCCCGGCACGAAGATCCCCGCCTCGGCCCACGAGTTGCTGCAGACGCTGCTGCAGCGGCTGGGGGCCTCCGAGGCATGAGGCAGACACTGGACCCGGCGACCCTTGCTGAACACGTGGTCGCCGGGTCCCGTGCTCATGTCGCCCGGGCGCTGACGCTCGTCGAGTCGTCGCGCCCCGACCACCGCGACCAGGCACGGGAACTGCTCACCCTGCTGCGCCCGCACACGGGCAAGGCGATCCGCGTCGGCATCTCGGGCGTTCCCGGGGCCGGCAAGTCGACGTTCTGCAACGCGATGGGCGTGCGGCTGATCGAGCGGGGCCACAAGGTGGCCGTGCTCGCGGTCGATCCGAGCTCGTCGCGCTCGGGCGGTTCGGTGCTGGGCGACCGCACCCGCATGGCCGACCTGGCGGTGACCGACCAGGCGTTCATCCGGCCCTCCCCTTCGGGCAACCACCTCGGCGGCGTGGCGCGCGCCACCCGCGAGGGCATGCTGATCATGGAGGCGGCCGGCTTCGACACGATCATCGTCGAGACCGTCGGCGTCGGGCAGTCCGAGGTCGCGGTGGCCGGCATGGTCGACACCTTCCTGCTGCTGATGATCGCCCGCACCGGCGACCAGTTGCAGGGCATCAAGCGCGGCATCCTCGAGATGGCCGACGTGATCACGGTCAACAAGGCCGACGGCGACGGGCTGCAGGAGGCTCGCGTGGCCGCGCGCGAGCTGACGATCGCCATGAAGCTCATCCGGTCCGAGTCCGGCGGCCGCCGGACGCCCGTGCTCACCTCCTCGTCCTACACCGGCGACGGCCTCGACGAGGTCTGGGACGCCGTCGTGGCCCACCGCGCCTCCCTCGAGGAGTCGGGCTCGCTGGCCGAGCGTCGCGCCGAGCAGCAGCGCGACTGGATGTGGGCCCTGGTCCGCGACGACCTGCTGACCGCGCTGCGGCGTTCGCCCGCGGTCAAGGCGCTGGTACCGGGCCTCGAGGCGTCCGTGTCGACGGGCGAGCTGAGCGCCGTGGAGGCCTCGGCCGAGATCCTGGCCGCCTTCAAGGCCGACTTCGCCGGCTGATCAGGCCGGGGCGACCCGCCACGTCTCGCTGGGCTTGGCGGGCTTTCCGCACGACTCGGGGAGGGCCTGGCCCTCGGCCCGGACGACCGCGACCTCCCAGACCCGGCCGCCGGCGTGCTGAACGGTCACGGTGGCCCCGTCGTCGCCCACCACCGCCAGCGCGATCGGCTCGGTCTCCCCCGTCCCGGCGCGCACGGCCGAGACCGCCGCCTGCTCGCGCGGGGGCAGGAAGCTGACCCCGCGGTCGTGTGCCTCGGTGAGCGACCCCATCGCGAACCGCCCGGACGCCGCGGCGTCCAGCACCTCGCGGCCCAGCTCGACCGACAGCCGGCCGACGACCTGGCCCAGCGGCAGGACCACGCCGGTCGGCGCGAAGCGGTGCCCGCCGGTGTGGGAGCACTCCCAGACCCGCAGGCCCTCGGCGGCCAGGTCGTTCACGATCGGACGCCCCCGCAGCGCGCAGCAGCGGTCGCGTTTGGCGTTGGTGCAGACCAGCAGCACGGGGGCCGCGGGGCGCAGCCACGGGCAGGCGGCGCGGACGCCGGCGACGTCACCGGCCGCGACCAGGGGCCACGGCACGGCGTCGAACTCGTCCTCGGTGAGGGCCACGCCCTCGAGCAGCCAGCCACCGCCCGCCAGACCGCCGGAGACGAAGACCCGCCGGGACTGGAAGCCGTCGGAGGCCGCGTGCTGGCCCGGCGCCCGGATGAGCAGCATCCGCCCGCCCACGGCGGCGACGGCGGCGCCCCAGCGCTCCCCCAGCTCGGGGCTCAGGCGCGACTCCACCAGCGCGTCGCGGCCCCACGGGCCGGGCTGCTCGAGCGCGACCCATAAGTCGGCGCGGGCGGCGGTGCCCCAGGCGGGCAGCCCCTCCCAGGCGGTGGAGCACTCCATCAGCGGGGCATCCGTCGCCAGATCGCCCGGGGCACGAACGGGGCCACCGCGAACATCACCCGGAGCTGCCATGGGATCCACACTACGACAGGGCCTCCCCCACGCAGGCGCGCGACGACGGCGTCGGCGACCTGGTCGGGCGTGGAGCTGAACACCGCGGGCGCCATGCCGCGGGTCATCCGCCCCACCACGAACCCCGGGCGGGCGATCACGAGGTCGATCCCCGAGCCGTGCAGGGCGTCGGCGAGGCCGGAGGCGAACCCGTCCAGCCCGGCCTTGGCCGAGCCGTAGACGTAGTTGGCCCGTCGCACGCGCACCCCGGCGACCGAGGAGAACGCGACGATGCTCCCCCGGCCCCGCCCGCGCATCACGTCGGCGAGCACGGTCAGCAGCGACGCCTGGGCGACGAAGTCGGTGTGCAGGACGCGCGCCACCTCGGCCTCGTCGCGCTCGGCCCGGGTCTGGTCGCCGAGGATCCCGAACGCCAGCACGGCCGTGTCGATCGGCCCGTGCCGCTCCTCGATGGCGGCGACGACCGCCCGGTGGTTGCCCACGTCGTCGGCGTCGAAGTCGACCACCACCGCGCCCGGCAGGTCGGAGGGTGGGCCCGCGGCGTCCGGGTCGGGCCGGGAGGCCAGCACGACGACGGACGCCTCGGGCGCCAGTCGCCGGGCGATCGCCAGACCGATCTCGGAGCGCCCGCCGAACACGGCGAGGACGCCGGTCACAGCGCCTCGCGCAACGCCTTCAGCCGCGCCAGGGACGACTCGCGGCCCAGGATGGCCATCGACTCGAACAGCGGCGGGGAGACCCGCGAGCCGGTCACGCCGACGCGCACCGGGCCGAAGGCGAACTTCGGCTTGATGCCGAGGTCGTCGACCAGACGGGCGCGGAGGGCGGCCTGGATGGACTCGTCGTCCCACGTCGGCAGGCCCTCGAGCACGGCCAACGAGGCGTCCACGATGGCGGCGGCGTCCTCGGGCAGCGCGTTCACCGAGGCCTCGTCGAGCTCCAGCTCGGCGTCGGGGGTGAACAGGAACTGCACCTTGTCCAGCGCCTCCGAGAGCAGCACGAGCCGCTCCTGGATGAGCGGGGTCGCGGCGCGCAGCCGGGCGACGTCGTCCGCCGACGGCTCGGCCCACACCCCCGTGTGCGCGAGGTGCTCGACGATGCGGTCGGCGAGCTCGTCGGAGGACAGCGCGCGGATGTAGTGCCCGTTGAGCCAGTTCAGCTTGTCGAGGTCGAACACCGGCCCGACCGTGTTCACCTTCGACCACTCGAAGCCCTCGACGAACTCCTCGAAGGTCGAGACCTCCTGCTCGTCGGAGGCCGGCGGGTAGCCCAGCAGCTGCAGGAAGTTGCGCAGCGCCTCGGGCAGGTAGCCCTGCTCGCGGAACCACTCCAGGCGGGCGGCCGGGTTCTTGCGCTTGCTGATCTTGGACTTGTCGGTGTTGCGCAGCAGGGGCATGTGCGCGAACGCCGGCACGTCCCAGCCCAGCCAGCGGTACAGCAGGATGTGCTTGGGGGTCGAGCTGATCCACTCCTCGCCGCGCACCACGTGGGTGATGCCCATCAGGTGGTCGTCGACGACCACGGCGAGGTGGTAGGTCGGGAATCCGTCTGTCTTCAGGATCACCTGGTCGTCGGGCAGCGGCGCCGACACCGGCCCCCGGACGAGGTCCTCGAACACCAGCTCGACGTCCTCAGGGATGTACATGCGCACGACCGGGGTCTCGGTGAAGCCGGGCAGGGCGGCGCGCTCGTCGCGGGTCTTGCCGTGGCACAACCGGTCGTAGCCCGTGTTGGCCTGCTTGGACGCCTGCTGCTCGGCCCGCATCTGAGCCAGCCGCTCGGGGCTGCACCAGCAGTGGTAGGCGTGCCCCGCCGCGAGCAGTTGCTCGACGTAGGGGGCGTAGGTGTCAAGCCGCTCGCTCTGCCGGTAGGGCGCGTACGGGCCGCCGACGTCGGGTCCCTCGCTCCAGTCGAGGCCGAGCCAGCGCAGGGTGTCGAAGATCTGCTGCTCGGAGCTGGCCACGTAGCGGGCGCGGTCGGTGTCCTCGATCCGGAGCACGAACGCCCCGCCGGTCTTGCGGGCCCAGGCGAGGTTGAACAGCGACATGTAGGCCGTCCCGACGTGGGGGTCACCCGTGGGGGACGGCGCCACGCGCAGGCGCGCGGGCGAGAGCGAAACATCAGTCATGGTGCGGCCCAGACTATCGTTCACCCGTGACCGACCGCCTGCCGCCGCTCGCCCTGCCCGACCTGACCGGGCGCACCGCCCTCGTCACCGGCGGGACCTCCGGCCTCGGCCTCGAGACCGCCACCGCGCTGGCCCGGGCGGGCGCGCACGTCACGCTCACCGCGCGCGACGCCCAGCGGGGTGCGGACGCCGCGGGCGTGGTCCGCGCGGCGCTGGGTCCCGGTGCCGGGGCGGGCCGGGTGGAGGTGCTCGACCTCGACACCTCCCGCTTCGCCTCGGTCGACGGAGCCGTCGCCGCCTGGGGCACCCGCGGGCTCGACATGCTCGTCCTCAACGCCGGTCGCAACGGCGGCCGTGTGCGCCACCAGACAGCGGACGGCCACGAGCGCACCATGGCCACCAACGCGCTGGGCCACCTGCGCCTCACCCACGGACTCCTGCCGGCCCTGCGCGCCGCGGGCGGGCGGGTGACCACGGTCGGCTCCCTGTTGGCGCACCGGGCCGACCCTTCGGCGTCCGACGTCTGCCTCGAGCGCGGCTGGACGCCGGCCCGCGCGTACGCGCGCAGCAAGCTGGCCTGCCTCATGATCGCCCGGGAGCTGCCCGGGCGCGCCGGGGCGGCCGCCATGGCGGCGCACCCCGGGTGGACGTTCACGAAGATCCTCGGCACCGGGCGGCTCATGACCGCGACGGTCGACCTGAGCCGCCGGACCCGGGTGGGCCAGTCCCCCGCCGACGGCGCCCAGGCGATCATCGCCGCGGCCGTCGGGCTCTCCGCGCTGGGTGGCGGCAGCGGCTACCTGGGCCCCACCGGCATGCTGGCCGGACCGGTGGGCGCGGCCCGTCCGCCGCGGGCCCTCGCCGACCCGGGGCTGCGCGAGGCCTGGTGGACGGCCCTGTGCGAGCACGCGGGCGTCCCCACCGACTGGCGCTGACTACAGGCCGCGGTAACGCCCCTGCAGGTGGACCAGCGGCGCCTGTTCGGTGAGCTCGACGTGCTCCAGGACGCCGACCACCTCGGTCGACCAGCCGAGCTCGCGCGTCGACTCCAGCCGGACGCCGACCCACGACCGGCCGGCCAGCACCGGCCCCCACGCCGTGTCGTCGAACGCGGCGAGGCGGAACAGCCCGCCCGGCGCCGGCGCCAACCCCGCGAACGCCTCGGCCAGGCCGTGGTCGCCCTCCGCGAGCAGCGTGACGGCGAAGGTCTCCCCCAGCCCCAGGGCGAGGTCGGAGTCGGGGTCGGCCAGCCCCAGCATCCGGGCGGGCTCGCCGAGCGCGACCAGCACCGAGCTGACCGTGAGCCCGACCCTCGCCGGTCCCGTCCCGCTCGCCCACAGCGTCACCGGCGCCACCAGGCGGCCGCGGAGCCGACGCGCGGCGTCCCGCTGCTCGGGAGGGGTCGCGAACGGGTGCGAGGAGTGGATGGTCACCGGGCCACCCTAACCGGGACGCCCCGGCATGCCGAAGGGGGCACCGGATAGATCCGGTGCCCCCTGCGGGTGCGAGTCAGGCAGTGCCTGGGTCAGGCGCGGGTCGCCCCGTTGCCAGCCACGACCGGGACGGTCTGGCTGCTGACCTTGTTGAGGGCCCAGCCCAGGATGATCAGCGTGAGGCCGACGCCGATGGCGAAGAGGCAGACGCCGTAGGACAGGACGGAGGTGAACAGCGACGCACGGAGGAACGAGCCGTTCATGACCGAGGTGCGCTGCTTGGTGAGCTCGTCGGCCTTGGCGGTGTCTCGGGCGGCTCAACTTCTTGAGCCTCGGACCGGTGAAAATTGTACTACTACCTCTCGTAGCACAACAATCGATACCCCCCGGGGGTGTGCAACAAAACGGTAACAGGCCCGCACCCCCTTGTCGGGGATGCGGGCCTGTTGAGCCTGACGCGGCCTAGATCACTTGAGGATCTTGGTCACGTTGCCGGCGCCGACGGTGCGGCCGCCCTCGCGGATGGCGAACTTCAGCGCCTCCTCCATGGCGATCGGCTTGTTCAGGTGGACGGTCATGGAGGTGTTGTCACCAGGCATGACCATCTCGGTGCCCTCGGGCAGCTGAACGACACCGGTCACGTCGGTGGTGCGGAAGTAGAACTGCGGGCTGTAGTTCGAGAAGAACGGCTTGTGACGGCCACCCTCCTCCTTGTTCAGCACGTAGACCTGGGCCTCGAAGTCGGTGTGCGGGGTGACCGAACCCGGCTTGCAGACGACCATGCCGCGCTCGACGTCGTCCTTCTTGGTGCCGCGGAGCAGCAGGCCGACGTTCTCGCCCGCGCGACCCTCGTCGAGGATCTTGCGGAACATCTCGACACCGGTGATGGTCGAGGTCTGCTTGGTCTCGCGGATGCCGATGATGTCGACGGTCTCACCGGTGCGGACGATGCCGCGCTCGATACGACCGGTGACGACGGTGCCACGACCGGTGATCGTGAAGACGTCCTCGACGGGCATCAGGAAGGGCTTGTCGGTGTCGCGCTCCGGCTGCGGGATGTACTCGTCCACAGCGTCCATGAGCTCGACGATCGAGTCGGCCCACTTCTCGTCACCGTTCATCGCCGGGAAGGCGGCGACGCGGACGATGGGCAGGTTGTCGCCGTCGAACTCCTGGGCCGACAGCAGCTCGCGCATCTCCATCTCGACGAGCTCGATGAGCTCCTCGTCGTCGACCATGTCGCACTTGTTGAGGGCGACGACGATCGCGGGGACGCCGACCTGGCGGGCCAGCAGGATGTGCTCGCGGGTCTGGGCCATCGGGCCGTCGGTCGCCGCGACCACGAGGATCGCGCCGTCCATCTGGGCGGCACCGGTGATCATGTTCTTGACGTAGTCAGCGTGACCGGGGCAGTCGACGTGCGCGTAGTGGCGCTTCTCGGTCTGGTACTCGACGTGCGAGATCGAGATCGTGATACCGCGCTGGCGCTCCTCCGGAGCCTTGTCGATCTGGTCGAAGGCCGACACAGCGTTCAGCTCGGGGTAACGGTCGTGGAGCACCTTCGTAATCGCCGCCGTGAGCGTGGTCTTGCCGTGGTCGACGTGCCCGATGGTGCCGATGTTGCAGTGCGGCTTGGTCCGCTCAAACTTGGCCTTTGCCACTGGGGCTCCTCCTGGGATCTTCCGCCACGCTGTCTGCGGGGCGTGCTTTTCACCTCGCCGGTTGCGAGGCAAGTACTTGGGACGGCCGCGTGGGCATGGTGCTCACGCGACAACCTTCGCAATCCTATCGTTCGCGCGCTTCAGGTCAAAACCCGCGGCGCAAGTGGGCGGCCGGCCGCACCCGCGGCGTCCATCACCCCTAGACAGGACGCCGTGGGCCCCGCAACCAACCGGTTGCGGGGCCCACGATGAGTCAGGCGCGGGACGAGCGTCACTCGTTGCTGCCGCCGCGGCCCTTCTCGATGATCTCGTCGGCCACCGACTTCGGGGTCTCGCCGTAGGAGTGGAACTCCATGGCGTAGGAGGCCTGGCCCGAGGTCTTCGAGCGCAGGTCACCGACGTAGCCGAACATCTCCGACAGCGGCACCAGGGCGCGGACGATCTGGTTGCCGTGGGCCTCCTCCATGCCCTGGACGGCGCCACGGCGGGAGTTGAGGTCACCGATCACGGTGCCGAGGTAGTCGTCGGGGGTGGTGACCTCGACGGCCATCAGCGGCTCGAGCAGGGCCGGGTCGGCCTTGCGGGCGGCCTCCTTGAAGACCATCGAACCGGCGATCTTGAAGGCGAGCTCGGAGGAGTCGACGTCGTGGTAGGCGCCGTCGAGCAGCGTCACCTTGATGTCCTCGACCGGGTAGCCGCCCAGCGGACCGAAGGCCATGGCCTCCTGGATGCCCTGGTCGACCGCGGGGATGTACTCGCGCGGGATGCGGCCCCCGGTGACGGCGTTGACGAACTCGTAGCCCGCGCCGGCCTCCTGCGGCTCCAGCGAGATGATGACCTTGCCGTACTGGCCCGAACCACCCGACTGCTTCTTGTGGGTGTACTCGACCTTCTCCACCGGGCGGCGGAGGGTCTCGCGGTAGGCCACCTGCGGCTTGCCGATGTTGGCCTCGACCTTGAACTCGCGGCGCATGCGGTCGATCAGCACCTCGAGGTGCAGCTCGCCCATGCCGGCGATGATCGTCTGGCCGGTCTCCTCGTCGGTGTGGACCCGGAAGGTCGGGTCCTCCTCCGCGAGGCGCTGGATGGCCATGGAGAGCTTCTCCTGGTCGGACTTGGTCTTCGGCTCGATCGCCTGCTCGATGACGGGGTTCGGGAACTCCATCGACTCGAGGATGATCGGGGCGGCCGGGTCGCAGAGGGTCTCACCGGTGGTGGTGTCCTTCAGGCCCATGACCGCGCAGATCATGCCGGCGCCGATCTCGTCGATCTCCTCACGCTTGTTGGCGTGCATCTGGTAGATCTTGCCGATCCGCTCCTTCTTGCCCTTCGTGGCGTTGAGCACCTGCATGCCCGACTTGAGGGTGCCGGAGTAGATGCGCACGTAGGTGAGGCGACCCAGGTGCGGGTCCGCGGCGATCTTGAACGCGAGCAGCGACAGCGGCTCCTCGTTGCTGGGCTGGCGCTCGAGCTTGACGGTCTCGTCACCGGGCTTGAAGCCGTCGATGGCCGGGATGTCCAGCGGCGAGGGCAGGTAGTCGATGACCGCGTCCAGCATCGGCTGCACGCCCTTGTTCTTGAAGGACGTGCCGCAGACGACCGCGGTGAACTTCGAGGCCAGGACGCCGCGGCGGATGGCCGCCTTGATCGTCGGGACGTCGATCTCCTCGCCCGAGTCCTCGGCCAGCAGCCAGGTCTCGGCGAAGTCGTCGTCGTTGTCGGCCAGCACCTGGATGAGCTCCTCGCGGGCCTCCTGGGCGCGGTCGACCATGTCGGCCGGGATCTCCTCGACGGTGTAGTCCTCACCGATCTTGGTCTCGCCGCGCCACATGAGGGCGCGCATGCCGACCAGGTCGATGACGCCCTGGAAGTTGGCCTCCGAGCCGACGGGCAGCTGGATGACGGCGGCGGTCGCGTTCAGGCGCTCGCGGATCGTCTTGACGACGAAGTCGAACGAGGCGCCGGTGCGGTCGAGCTTGTTGACGTAGCAGATGCGCGGGACGCCGTACTTGTTGGCCTGGCGCCACACGGTCTGGCTCTGCGGCTCCACGCCGGCCACACCGTCGAACACGGTGACGGCACCGTCGAGAACGCGCAGCGAGCGCTCGACCTCGACCGTGAAGTCGACGTGGCCGGGGGTGTCGATGATGTTGATTTGGTGGTCGTGCCAGAAGCACGTCGTCGCGGCGGACGTGATGGTGATGCCGCGCTCCTGCTCCTGCTCCATCCAGTCCATCGTCGCCGAGCCCTCGTGGGTCTCACCGATCTTGTAGTTGATGCCGGTGTAGTACAGGATGCGCTCGGTCGTGGTGGTCTTGCCCGCGTCGATGTGGGCCATGATGCCGATGTTGCGGACCTTGGCCAGGTTGGTCTTGATGTCAATGGCCACGGGTGGTTTCCCCTCTTGTTACGTGTTGTTCGTGTTCGACTCGGGACAGGCATGAAGCTCCCTCCCGCCCGGAGGCGGGAGAGAGCTTCACGAGATCACCAGCGGTAGTGCGCGAAGGCGCGGTTCGCCTCGGCCATCTTGTGGGTGTCCTCGCGCTTCTTCACGCTGGCACCCAGACCGTTGCTCGCGTCCAGCAGCTCGTTCATGAGGCGCTCGGTCATGGTCTTCTCGCGACGCTGGCGCGAGTAGCTGACGAGCCAGCGCATCGCGAGCGTGGTCGCGCGGGCGGGCTTCACCTCGACCGGGACCTGGTAGGTGGCACCACCGACGCGGCGGGACTTGACCTCGACCGCGGGGCGGATGTTGTCCAGGGCCTTCTTGAGGGTCTGCACGGGGTCAACGCCGGTCTTGGCCCGCGTCCCCTCGAGAGCGCCGTAGACGATGTTCTGGGCGGTGGTCTTCTTGCCCTGGAGCAGGATCTTGCTCACGAGCTGGGAGACCAGCGGCGAGCCGTAAACCGGGTCAACAACAACCGGCCGCTTCGGGGCCGGACCCTTGCGAGGCATTACTTCTCCTTCTTCGCGCCGTAGCGGCTGCGGGCCTGCTTGCGGTTCTTGACACCCTGGGTGTCGAGCGAACCGCGGACGATCTTGTACCGGACACCCGGAAGGTCCTTCACACGACCGCCGCGCACGAGCACCATCGAGTGCTCCTGCAGGTTGTGGCCGACACCGGGGATGTACGCCGTGACCTCGATGCCCGAGGAGAGGCGCACACGCGCGACCTTGCGAAGCGCCGAGTTCGGCTTCTTCGGGGTCGTGGTGTAGACACGCGTGCAGACGCCGCGGCGCTGGGGCGAACCCTTGAGCGCCGGCGTGTTGCTGGACGACTTCTTGTCAGTGCGGCCCTTGCGGACCAGCTGCTGGATTGTGGGCACCGGCTGGTATTCCTTCGTTCGAGTTGTTCTGGTCCCCCGTCAGGGGCACCAAAGCGTGGTGCACGGGGAACCTGGCGCGAGCGCAACAGGGCTCTTCGCGAGTCCCGAGGATCCTCGTGGGGTTCGTGCCCGCCGGCCACTCCAGATGGGGGCGCCGCGGCGTGCACGGATGGTTCGGTTGCCCGAACACAACGACAAAGACTAGTGGTAGACCATGGGGCGGGTCAAAAGAGCGACCCGGGGCCCCTGGCCATGACTAGCCGAAGAACGTTGGGACCCACCCTACCCTGCCGCGGCCCAGCGCCCAATTCGAGGAGCAACCGGACGCCGCGGGCCCGGCCCGCACTCCCCCGGCCCGGACGCGAGGGGGCCCCGCACACCTGCGTGCGCGGGGCCCCCTCGACCTCGAATCAGGTCAGCTGAAGTCACCCAGGTCGAAGTCGTCGCTCGGCATGACCGGCGCGGTGCCGGCGATGTCGTAGTCGTACGGGTCGTAGCTGAGGTCGTACGCCGCGGCGCGGGCCTCGGCGGTCGGCTCCACCCGGATGTTGCGGTAGCGGTCGAGACCGGTACCCGCCGGGATCAGCTTGCCCAGGATGACGTTCTCCTTGAGGCCGACCAGGGAGTCCGACTTGGCCTGGATGGCCGCGTCGGTCAGGACCTTGGTCGTCTCCTGGAAGGACGCCGCCGACAGCCAGCTCTCGGTGGCCAGCGACGCCTTGGTGATGCCCATGAGGACCGGGCGGCCCTGCGCCGGGGTGCGACCCTCGGTGAGCGCCTTGCGGTTCTCGGACTCGAACAGGCTCCGGTCGACCAGGTCACCCGGGAGGATGGCCGTGTCGCCCGACTCGATGACCGTCACCCGGCGCAGCATCTGGCGGATGATGATCTCGATGTGCTTGTCGTGGATCGGCGCGCCCTGCGTCGCGTACACCGCCTGGACCTCGGCCACGAGGTGCTCCTGCACCCGGCGGAGTCCGTTGACGCGCAGGATGTCCTGCGGGTCGAGCGTGCCCGCCCACAGCTGCTGGCCGGCCTCGACGTGGTCGCCGTCGCCGATGGAGTGCTTCACCATCGACGCGTCCTCCCACTCCAGGCGCACGCGGCGCGGCAGCGGGTACTCCAGGTCCTCCTCGCCGTCATCGCGGACGATGACCAGCTTGCGCGTGCGGTCCCCGTCCTCGATGCGGACGCGGCCGGCGGCCTCGGCGATCGGGGCCTTGCCCTTGGGCGTCCGGGCCTCGAAGAGCTCACCGACACGCGGCAGGCCCTGCGTGATGTCGTCACCGGCCACACCACCGGTGTGGAAGGTACGCATCGTCAGCTGGGTGCCGGGCTCACCGATGGACTGGGCGGCGACGATACCGACGGCCTCACCCACGTCGACCAGCTTGCCGGAGGCCAGCGAACGGCCGTAGCACATGGCGCAGGTGCCCAGGGCCGACTCACAGGTCAGCACGGAGCGCACCTTGACCTCGGTGATGCCCGCCTCGATGAGGCGGGTGATCTCGACGTCACCCAGGTCGACGCCCGCGGAGAGCAGGACCTCGCCCTTGGCGTCGGTCACGTCGGAGGCCAGCGTCCGCGCATAGACCGAGGTCTCCACGTTGTACGCCGGGCCCGTGCGGCCGACACGACCGGTCGCGACGATGGCCTTGGTCAGGCCGCGCTCGGTGCCACAGTCCTCCTCGCGGATGATGACGTCCTGGGACACGTCGACCAGACGACGGGTCAGGTAACCCGAGTCGGCCGTGCGGAGCGCCGTGTCCGCCTGGCCCTTGCGACCACCGTGCGTCGAGATGAAGTACTCCAGGACGGAGAGGCCCTCACGGAAGTTCGACTTGATCGGCCGGGCGATGATCTCGCCCTTCGGGTTGGCCACCAGGCCACGCATGGCGGCAATCTGACGCATCTGGGTCATGTTCCCTCGGGCACCGGAGTTCACCATCATGAAGATCGGGTTGTCGGTGGTGAAGTTCTCCTCCATCGCCGCGGTCAGCTCGGCGGTGGCGTCGGTCCACAGCTGGACGAGCTCCTGCTGGCGCTCCTCCTCCGTGACCTTGCCGCGCTCGAACTGGCGGGTGATCTTCGTCGCCCGCGCGTCGTAGGACGCCAGGATCTCCGGCTTGGACGCCGGGGTCTGGATGTCGGAGATCGACACGGTGACGCCCGAGCGGGTCGCCCAGCGGAAGCCGATGTCCTTGAGGCGGTCGAGCGTGCGGGCCACGTCCACCTTCTGGTAGCGCTCGGCCATGTCGTTGACGATCTGGCCCAGCTGCTTCTTGCCCACCGTGGAGTTCACGTACGGGTAGTCGGCCGGCAGGGCCTCGTTGAACAGCGCGCGACCCAGCGTGGTCTCGAGCATGTACGAGCCGTCCTCGCGGGCCTCGACCCCCACCGGCGGCTCGAGGCCGACGATGCGGATGTTGATCAGCGAGTTGATCTTGATCTCGCCCCGGTCGAAGGCCATGTAGGCCTCGTCCTTGCTGACGAACGTGCGGCCCTCACCCGGCTGGCCCTCGCGGACCGAGGTCAGGAAGTAGTGGCCGATGATCATGTCCTGCGTGGGCAGGGTGACCGGGCGGCCGTCGGCCGGCTTCAGGATGTTGTTGGTCGACAGCATCAGGATGCGCGCCTCGGCCTGGGCCTCGGCGGACAGCGGCAGGTGCACGGCCATCTGGTCACCGTCGAAGTCGGCGTTGAAGGCGGTGCAGACGAGCGGGTGCAGCTGGATGGCCTTGCCCTCGATCAGCTGGGGCTCGAACGCCTGGATTCCGAGGCGGTGCAGCGTGGGTGCACGGTTCAGCAGCACCGGGTGCTCCTGGATGACCTCTTCGAGGACGTCCCACACCACGGGGCGCTGGCGCTCGACCATGCGCTTGGCCGACTTGATGTTCTGGGCCAGGTTCAGGTCGTCCAGGCGCTTCATGACGAAGGGCTTGAACAGCTCCAGCGCCATGTTCTTCGGCAGGCCGCACTGGTGCAGCTTGAGCTGCGGACCGACGACGATGACCGAACGGCCCGAGTAGTCGACGCGCTTGCCCAGCAGGTTCTGGCGGAACCGGCCCTGCTTGCCCTTCAGCATGTCCGAGATGGACTTCAGCGGGCGGTTGCCGGGTCCGGTGACCGGACGCCCACGGCGTCCGTTGTCGAACAGCGAGTCGACGGCCTCCTGCAGCATCCGCTTCTCGTTGTTCACGATGATCTCGGGCGCACCCAGGTCGAGGAGGCGCTTGAGGCGGTTGTTGCGGTTGATGACGCGGCGGTACAGGTCGTTGAGGTCGGAGGTCGCGAAGCGGCCACCGTCCAGCTGCACCATCGGGCGCAGGTCCGGCGGGATGACCGGGACGGCGTCCAGCACCATGCCCACGGGGCTGTTGGTGGTGGTCAGGAACGCCGACACGACCTTCAGGCGCTTCAGCGCACGGGTCTTGCGCTGGCCCTTGCCGGTCTGGATGATCTCGCGGAGGCGCTCGGCCTCGCCCTCGAGGTCGAAGTCGGCGAGGCGACGCTTGATCGCCTCGGCCCCCATGAAGCCCTCGAAGTACTTGCCGAAGCGGCTCTTCATCTCGCGGTAGAGGATCTCGTCGCCCTCGAGGTCCTGGACCTTCAGGCCCTTGAACCGGGCCCAGACGGCGTCGAGGCGGTCGAGCTCGCGCTGGGCGCGGTCGCGCACCATCTTGACCTCGCGCTCGCCCACGTCGCGGACGCGCTTCTTCTGGTCGGCCTTGGCACCCTCGGCCTCCAGGGACGCGACGTCCTCCTCGATCTTCTGCATGCGCGCCTCGATGTCGGCGTCGCGGCGGTTCGCGATCTGCTTGCGCTCGACCTCGACCTTGCCCTCGAGGGTGGTCAGGTCGCGGTGGCGGGCGTCCTCGTCGACCGAGGTGATCATGTACGCGGCGAAGTAGATGACCTTCTCCAGGTCCTTCGGCGCGACGTCGAGCAGGTAGCCCAGGCGGCTCGGGACACCCTTGAAGTACCAGATGTGGGTGACCGGCGCGGCCAGCTCGATGTGGCCCATGCGCTCGCGGCGCACGTTGGAGCGGGTGACCTCGACGCCACAGCGCTCGCAGATGATGCCCTTGAAGCGCACGCGCTTGTACTTGCCGCAGTAGCACTCCCAGTCACGGGTGGGGCCGAAGATCTTCTCGCAGAAGAGGCCGTCACGCTCGGGCTTGAGGGTGCGGTAGTTGATCGTCTCGGGCTTCTTGACCTCGCCGTGGCTCCACTCGCGGATCTGGTCCGCCGTGGCCAGCCCGATGCGCAGCTCGTCGTAGAAGTTGACGTCCAGCACGTTTCTTCCTTCTCTCCCCTACCGGGGGATTTTCTGTTCAGACCAGTGGCCGCTGGTCCGGACGGTCCCGCTCGAGGCGCCTCGCGCGGGGGGTGCAGGGTGCGATCCCTGCGGGGTGGGCGGACGCCGTGGGTGCACCCGCGGCGTCCGCTTGGTCGGGTCGGTCAGACCTCTTCGATGTCGGCGAACGAGTCGGCACCCGGGCGACGGCTCAGGTCGATCCCGAACTCGTCGGCGCGGTGGTAGTCGTCCTCGGAGTCCTTGAGCTCGACGACCGTGCCGTCGGAGCTGAGCACCTCCACGTTCAGGCAGAGGGACTTCATCTCCTTCACGAGCACCTTGAACGACTCGGGGATGCCGGGCTCGGGGATGTTCTCGCCCTTGACGATCGCCTCGTAGACCTTCACGCGGCCGGGGACGTCGTCGGACTTGATGGTGAGGAGCTCCTGCAGCGCCCAGGCGGCGCCGTAGGCCTCCATCGCCCACACCTCCATCTCACCGAAGCGCTGGCCACCGAACTGCGCCTTACCACCCAGCGGCTGCTGCGTGATCATCGAGTACGGGCCCGTGGAGCGCGCGTGGATCTTGTCGTCCACGAGGTGGTGCAGCTTCAGCATGTAGATGTAGCCGACACCCACGCGCTCGGGGTAGGGCTCGCCGGAGCGGCCGTCGAACAGCTGCGCCTTGCCACCGGCGTCGACGAGGCGGAGCCCGTCGCGCTGCGGCAGGCCGTGCTCGAGCAGGCCGGCGATCTCACGCTCGTTGGCGCCGTCGAAGACCGGGGTCGCCACGTTCGTCCGCGGTTCCACCCGGGAGAGGCCGACGTCCTTGAGGCGCTTGGCCCAGGGCTCGTCGACGCCCTCGATGTCCCAGCCGGAGTGCGCGATCCAGCCCAGGTGCGTCTCCAGGACCTGACCGACGTTCATACGGCTCGGCACACCCAGCGGGTTGAGCACGATGTCGACCGGCGTCCCGTCCTCGAGGAACGGCATGTCCTCGACGGGCAGGATCTTCGAGATGACGCCCTTGTTGCCGTGGCGTCCGGCGAGCTTGTCGCCGTCGGAGATCTTGCGCTTCTGCGCGACGTAGACGCGGACCAGCTGGTTCACGCCCGGGGGCAGCTCGTCGCCCTCGTCGCGGTCGAAGACGCGGACGCCGATGACCGTACCGGTCTCGCCGTGCGGCACCTTCATCGAGGTGTCGCGGACCTCGCGGGCCTTCTCGCCGAAGATGGCGCGCAGCAGGCGCTCCTCGGGGGTCAGCTCGGTCTCGCCCTTGGGGGTCACCTTGCCGACGAGGATGTCGCCGGTGCCCACCTCGGCGCCGATGCGGACGATGCCGCGCTCGTCGAGGTCGGCCAGCATGTCGTCACCCACGTTGGGGATGTCGCGCGTGATCTCCTCCGGACCCAGCTTGGTGTCGCGGGCGTCGATCTCGTGCTCCTCGATGTGGATCGAGGTGAGGATGTCGTCCTGGACCAGGCGCTGGCTCAGGATGATGGCGTCCTCGTAGTTGTGGCCCTCCCACGGCATGAACGCGACCAGCAGGTTGCGGCCCAGTGCCATCTCGCCGTTGTCGGTGCAGGCACCGTCGGCCAGCGGGGTGCCGACCTCGACGCGGTCACCGTCGGTGACCAGCGGGCGCTGGTTGATGCAGGTGGTCTGGTTCGAGCGGACGAACTTGCTCAGGCGGTAGCTGGTCTGCGTGCCGTCGTCGTTCATCACGTCGATGATGTCGCCGGACACGGCGGTGACCACACCGGCCTTGTTGGCCACGGTGACCTCGCCGGCGTCGACCGCGCCGCGGTACTCCATGCCGGTGCCCACGTAGGGGGCCTCGTTGCGGAGCAGCGGGACGGCCTGGCGCTGCATGTTCGCGCCCATCAGGGCACGCGACGCGTCGTCGTGCTCGAGGAACGGGATCAGCGCGGTGGCCACCGACACCATCTGGCGCGGCGAGACGTCCATGTAGTGCACGTCCTCGGCCGGGACCTCGTCGGCGTCGCCGTGCTTCACACGGACCAGGACGCGGTCCTCGACGAACTTGCCCTCGTCGTCGAGCACGGCGTTGGCCTGCGCGACGATGTAGCGGTCCTCCTCGTCGGCGGTCAGGTAGTCGATCTGGTCGGTGACCCGGCCGTTCTCGACCTTGCGGTACGGCGTCTCGATGAAGCCGAACGCGTTGACGCGCGCGAAGGAGGCCAGCGAGCCGATCAGGCCGATGTTCGGGCCTTCAGGGGTCTCGATGGGGCACATGCGGCCGTAGTGCGACGGGTGGACGTCACGGACCTCCATGCCGGCGCGGTCACGGGACAGACCACCGGGGCCCAGGGCCGAGAGGCGACGCTTGTGCGTCAGGCCGGCCAGCGGGTTGTTCTGGTCCATGAACTGCGACAGCTGCGAGGTGCCGAAGAACTCCTTCAGCGCCGCCACGACGGGACGGATGTTGATCAGCGTCTGCGGCGTGATCGCCTCGATGTCCTGCGTCGTCATGCGGTCGCGGACGGTGCGCTCGAGGCGGCCCAGACCGATGCGGAGCTGGTTCTGGATCAGCTCGCCCACCGTGCGGAGGCGGCGGTTGCCGAAGTGGTCGATGTCGTCGGTCTCGACCGGCTCGTCGCCCAGCGTCTCCTTGCCCTCGTGCAGCGCGACGACGTAGCGGATGGCCGAGACGATGTCCTCCATCGTCAGCACCTGCTGGTCGAACGGCAGCTCCAGGCCGAGCTTCTTGTTGATCTTGTAGCGACCGACCTTGGCCAGGTCGTAGCGCTTGCCGTTGAAGTAGTAGTTGTCGAGCATCGCCTGCGCGGCCTCGCGCGTCGGGGGCTCGCCCGGGCGCAGCTTGCGGTAGATGTCGAGCAGGGCCTCGTCGGTGTTGGCCGTGTTGTCCTTCTCGAGGGTCAGGCGCATCGACTCGTAGTCGCCGAACTCCTCGAGGATCTGCTCGTTCGTCCAGCCCAGGGCCTTCAGCAGGACGGTGACGTTCTGCTTGCGCTTGCGGTCGAGGCGGACGCCGACCATGTCGCGCTTGTCGACCTCGAACTCGAGCCACGCGCCGCGGCTCGGGATGATCTTGCAGGTGAAGATGTCCTTGTCGGACGTCTTGTCGGGGGTCTGCTCGAAGTAGACGCCCGGGCTGCGGACCAGCTGGGAGACGACGACACGCTCGGTGCCGTTGATGACGAAGGTGCCCTTGTCGGTCATGAGCGGGAAGTCGCCCATGAACACGGTCTGGCTCTTGATCTCACCGGTCTCGTTGTTCACGAACTCGGCGGTGACGAACAGCGGCGCCGAGTACGTGACGTCGCGGTCCTTGCACTCCTCGACGGTGTACTTCGGGTCCTCGAAACGGTGGTCGCGGAAGCTCAGCGACATCGTCTCGGACAGGTCCTCGATCGGGGAGATCTCCTCGAAGATCTCCTCCAGACCGGACTTCGTGTTGATGTCGGTCCGTCCCTGCTCGAGCGCGTCGGCCACCCGCTGGCGCCACACGTCGTTGCCGACGAGCCAGTCGAACGAGTCGACCTGCAGATCAAGGAGGTTGGGGACTTCCATGGGCTCATGGATCTTCGCGAACGAGATCCGGCCACTGCTGGAAACGACGTTGGTGTTCTTCGACGCAGTGCGCGAGACGGCCAAGACTATGGTCCTTCCAATAGAACCCGGGCTGTGAGGTTCTTTGCATGCGAAACGCCCCGCGTCAAATCGTCACGGGTCGTCAAATGGGACAAAGCCTTACATTAGCTCGCCTCAGGGCATGGCGCAACACGTGTTGCATGTCGAGCACCAAACCGCCACGCTGCGGGGGCACTGCCGGACGTCCCAGAGCATAGGCCGGTCCAGCGTCGTGCACACGCAACGTGGCGGTACCCGTTGTCAGGCGGGGTGGGCAGGTCAACGGCCGGGGGGTCTGCCGCCCCTGCTGCCGCCCATGCTGCTGCCCGTCGCCTGGCCCGCAGTGACGCTCGTCGAGGTGCCGTCGACGGAGACGGAGTAGCTGGAGCCGGACTTCACCTGTGGCGAGGAGTAGACGAGGTTGGCGAAGCCCTTCTCGACGGTGAACTCGTACAGCACCGTGGACCCCGACGTCACCTGCACGGTCTGGCCGGCTGACGCCGAGGTGGCGCTCTGCAGCCAGCCCTGCGAGGAGTCGGCGTCCGGGGTCTCGGCCATGCCCGAGGAGCCCACGGCCAGCAGGGTGCCGCCCGAGATCGTGAATGTTCCGTTCACGTCCAGCGCGCCGTTGCCGTTGCTGGTCGGTCCCCAGACGACGATGGTGCCGCCCGTGATCTCCGCGTCGCCGTTGGAGTCGAAGCCGTCGCCGCCCGCGTTCAGGACGACGGTGCCGCCGCTGACGACCACACCGCCGTCGATGGTCTGCATGCCGCCACCACGGCCGTCCGCGCTCGCGGTGTCGGCGGAGACGTTCAGGCCGTCGTCGGAGCTGGTGACGTCGATCTCGCCGCCGCTGATGAGGATGTCGGTGCCCTCGAGGCCCTCGTAGGAGCGCTCGACGGTGACCGAGCCGCCTGCGATGGAGAGGCTCTCCTCCGCATGGACGCCATCGTCGCCCGTGCTCAGGGCGAGCGTCCCGTCGGTGATCGAGACCACCGAGTCGGAGTGGATCGCGTCGTCGGCCGAGTCAAGCGTGACGGTCCCGCCACCGATGACGACGTTGGAGCCCGCCTTGAGGCCCTTGGCGGAGGCGTCCGCGGCCAGCTGGGTGCCGGCGCCGCCGCCGGTGACTCCGGTGATCGTGCCGCCGGAGACCAGGACGTCGGTCGTGGCGACGAGGCCGTCCCCGCCGGCGGCGAGGGTGATGGTCCCGTCGGTGACGGAGATCCAGCCCTGGTCGGCGTCCGTGTCGTTGTCGGCCTTCAGCGCGTCCCCGCCGGCGGTCACGTCCAGCGTGCCGCCGGTCACCGCGATGTGGTCCTTGCCCCGGATGCCGTCGTCGGCGGCGTCCACGGTGATCGTGCCGCCACTGATGACGAGGCCGTCCTTGGAGGCGATGCCGTCCAGGCTGGGCGCGGTGACCGTCAGGGAGCCGTTGCCGCCGATCGTGAGGTCCGTCATCGAGAAGAGGGCGGCGTTGGGGGCATCCTCGCTGGTCGTGTCCGCGAAGGTGGCCGCGCTCGTGAGCTCGTTGGACGACCCGTCGGCGAGGACGACGATCGCCTCGTCCGCCTGCGTGACCGCCAGGGCCGCGCCGGTGCTGGACGTGATGCTGGCGCCGTCGAGCACGAGCTGCACGTCACCGTCGGCGGCGGAGTCCACGACGACCTGTCCTGCCAGCTCGCCCGAGAGCACGTAGGTGCCCGGGGCTGTGATGGTCACCGTGTTGCCCGAGACGGTCGCCCCGTCGCCGGAGACCGTGGCCGAGGCCCCCGTCAGGGTCACGGTGGTCGCGGACGCCGCGTCGTAGCTCGTGGGTCCGGCCTGGGGCGCGGCGTTCTCCCCCGTGGCCTGTGCCACGGTGATCGCGGCCGTCCCGCCCGCGACGGAGATGGATGAGGAGGTCCCGGCCGAGGTGAGTCCGTTGGTCTGGCCGAGTGCGGTGCAGCCGGTGAGGACGCCCGCGACGGCGAGCGCGGCGATGGACGTCAGGATCCTGGTGGGCCTGGCAGTGTTCATGGTGTCTTCCTTCTCTGGTTCGTGGATGCTCGTTCGAGGTGCTGGATCAGGCCGCGTGGGCGGCCAGGAGGCGGTGCCAGCGGTTGTGAGGCAGGTCCGGCTGGAGCTGGGCGAGCCCAACGGCGTACTTCGACAGCGGCTGCGGCCGGTGCCCCGCCTGCCAGAGGAGGCGGTCGAGGGCGCTGGGCGCGGCACCCGACTTCGTCTCCAGCACGACGTGGCCGGTCCAGGTCTGGGCCTGGTCGTCGGTAGGCGTGGTCCAGGTGAGGCCACTGTCCACGGTCGCCCGGGCGTCACCACCGGGCATCAGGAGCGTCACACGGCGGTAGCGCGTCCGCAGTGTGGGGACGAGGGAGGAGACGTCGACGTGGATGCCGGCGCCGCGCAACTGGGCCGCGACGTACCCCCGTCCCTCCGTGTCCCCCACCACGGACGCCGAGCCACCGGCCCACGGCGTCCGCTGCTTCACGGTCTGGGTGCGGTGACGGGTCTTGACCTCGAGGAAGCTGGTGTTCGACGCGACGTAGGTACGGGTGCGCACCTTCCAGCGCAGGCGCCGGCGGTGGGCACTCGTGAGGTAGGCGTCCAGCCCCGGCGTGTCCAGGTAGGTGGAGCGGTAGAGGGGCGAGAGCTCCCCCGCGACGTCGACGACACGGGTCCCGGCGGGGAGGCCGACCAGGATGGCTTCGGCGTCCGCGACGGTGAGCACGTACTTGCGGTCGACCCGCGTCTGCAGCGAGGCGGTCTCGTTGAGCTCATCGAGGGTGACCGTGGCCAGCTTGGCCACGGCGTCCACGGCGCTCATCGGGCCGACTCCAGGACGCGCGCCGCCTCGGACGCCTCGGCGGAGGTCTGCGACCGGTCGCGGCGGAACCGGACATCGACCATGGTGGTGTCGTTGACAAGGTCGAGCTTCACGACCTGGACGCCGAGCACCCGGGCTCCGAGCTGGTTCTCCAGCCGGGCGGTGAGCACCGCCGCATCACTGACGGCGCGGTCCAGCACGACGACCTGGCGCTCGTGCCCGCCGAGGAGGCGCGGGTGGTCCGCGACCCACAGGGTGGCCACGACCAGCGCCATGAGGACGGCCGAGGTGACCGGGTCGCTGCCCAGTCCACCGATGAGGCCGATCGCGAGGGCGGCGAAGTAGTAGGCGACCTCGTGCTGGGCCAGCTCGTCGGAGCGGAGGCGGATGATCGACAGGACGCCGAACAGGCCAAGGCCCAGGCCAGCGCCAACGGACGAGGAGACCAGCACCGAGCTGACGGCCATGACGCCTAGATTGACGCCCAGCAACGCGACGAAGAGGTCGCGACGGTGGTGGCGCGGGAAGTACGTCCCGGCGACGAGCGCCAGGATGGCGACCAGGTCAATGGCCAGGTGGATCAGGATCGTGGTGGTCATGAGGGCTCCTCGGTGGCTGCGGATTGCTACGTCCCCCATTGACCACCCCCTGGCTGTGTGGTTCCTGTGACGGGCTCCTCGGCCCCCTGTGTGCTTTTCCGCGGCCGTCGACGCGTGCCGTGGACGGCCTCGGACGTGCTCACCGCCCGCGGAGAGGCCGTCCACAGCACGGGCACAGAAGGCGTCTGTAGACCTGTGACCCATGGACGACAACACCACCTTGCAGCAGCGCCCGCGGTTCAGCCGGCGCGGGTTCATCGGCGGCGCGGCCGCCCTCATCATGACCGGCGGCGGCACCGCCGCGTGGGCCCTGGACCGCTTCGTCGTCGAGCACGCCGAGGTGACGGACGCCTCCGCCCTGTGGAGCTCTACGACCACCTTGAGTAGCAGCTCGTCGGGCACGGTCAACGGCACCACCTGGAGCAGCGACGCAGGTACGATCTCCATCACGGCGCACACCAGCGGCAGCGGCAGTTCTGCGTCGGCGTGGTACGTGGCGGACCTGCAGCTCGCGGATGCCTCGTACTTGCGCACCGCGTTCGCCAAGGACACCTACGGCGAGAACATCATCGAGTACCCCTCGGTGATGGCGTCGGACAACAATGCGATCTGGGCGTTGAACGGCGACTACTACGGGTTCCGCGACACCGGGATCGTGGTGCGCAACGGCGTGGCGTTCCGGGACGCCGGCGCGCGGCAGGGCCTGGCGCTGTTCTCCGACGGACGGCTCGCGCTCTACGACGAGACCACGACCACCGCGGCGGTGCTCGTGTCGCAGGGTGTGTGGCAGACCTGGTCGTTCGGCCCCGGTCTGGTGGACGACGGCAGGGCCCTGTCCGGGCTGGACTCGGTCGAAGTGGACACCAACCCCGGTAACCACTCCATCCAGGGCAACCAGCCCCGGACCGGCTTCGGCATGATCGAGCCGAACCACTTCGTGGGGATCGCCTTCGACGGCCGCAGCAGCGGCTACAGCAAGGGCGTCTCGCTGACCGCGTTCGCGGACCTGTTCGTGGACCTCGGCGCGCAGGTGGCGTACAACCTGGACGGCGGCGGCAGCACCGACATGGTGTTCAACGACGCCCTGGTCAACAAGCCGCTGGGCACCGGCAAGGAGCGCGGCACCTCCGACATCCTGTACGTGGCGCGCTGAGCCATGATTGTCCTGATCCCGGCCTACGAGCCCGACCTCCGCCTCGCCACCCTCATCCGCCACCTGGGCGACACCCTGCCCCACGCCCGCGTGCTCGTCGTCGACGACGGCTCGGGACCGGACTACGACGGGGTCTTCGACGTTGCCGCGGAGGCCGGGGCGTCCGTCGTGCGGCACGCGCGCAACCACGGCAAGGGCCACGCCCTGCGTGCCGGGATCGCCTGGGCGATGGAGCACGCGCCCGGTGAGCCCGTCGTCACGGCCGACTGCGACGGGCAGCACACGCCCACCGACATCGCGCGGGTCGCGGACGCCGTGGCCCCCGCCACCATCGTCCTCGGGGGGCGCCGCTTCACCGGCGACGTGCCCGCGCGCAGCCGGTTCGGGAACGCCGCCTCACGCCTGCTCTTCCGCGCGCTCAGCGGGCAACGCGTCCACGACACGCAGACGGGCCTGCGCGGCCTCGCGCCGGACATCCTGCCGTGGCTCTTGGGGGTTCCCGGCGACCGCTTCGAGTACGAGTTCTCCGTGCTGATGGGGGCTCGCGCCCAGGGCGTCCGGCTGGCGGAGATCACGATCGAGACGATCTACCTTGACGAGAACGCCTCCTCCCACTTCAGGCCCGTGCGCGACTCAGTCCGCATCTACGCGCCGGCGCTCCGCTTCGCCGCATCGTCGCTGGCGGGGGCTGCCGTCGATTGGGCCGCGCTCCTCGTGCTCGCGCCGCTGCTGGGCTCGCTGAACGCGGCGATCGTGTGTGCACGCCTGGCCAGCGCCGCCACCAACTACCAGCTCAACAAGACGGTCGTCTTCCGCCACACCGGAGACGGACGCCGCGCAGTCCTGCGCTATGCCTACCTCGCGGCGGTGATCCTCACGATCAACGTGGTGGCCATGGACGCTCTCGTCATCGGCGTCGGGGTTCCGCTCCTGCTCGCGAAGGTCGTGGTCGAGGGCGTCCTGTTCCTCCTGAGCTACGCGGTGCAGCACCACCTCGTCTTTCCAGCGGGACGCGTCGGGGCGGCTCAGGAGCCTGCGCTCCGTGCTCGCACGAGCGTGTGAGACGCAGAAGGGCCCGCGGCACGTGCCGCGGGCCCTTCGTGTCCAGCGTCGGGTCGACGAGTCGACCCTGGCGTCACTTGACGGTGACGGTGGCGCCGGCAGCCTCGAGCTGCTCCTTGGCCTTGGCGGCCGCGTCGCGCGCGACCTTCTCCAGGATCGGCTTCGGGGCGGCCTCGACCAGGTCCTTGGCCTCCTTGAGACCGAGGGACGTGAGCGCGCGCACCTCCTTGATGACCTGGATCTTCTTCTCGCCGGCCGACTCGAGGATGACGTCGACCTCGGAGGACTCCTCCTCCTCGGCGGCGGCCTCGCCACCACCGGCACCGGCCGGGGCGGCAGCGGCGACGGCCACGGGGGCGGCCGCGGTGACACCGAAGGTGTCCTCGAACTGCTTCACGAACTCGGAGAGCTCGATCAGGGTCATCTCCTTGAAGGCCTCAAGGAGCTCGTCGTTGGTGAGCTTCGCCATGTTGGGCGTCCTTTCAGTTTTCCGCGGTCTCGGCGGAGTCGTCAGCCGAGGCAGCGGGAGCTGCTTCGGGTGCCGAGGCGTCCTCGGCGGTGTCGGGCTTCTGGTCGGCAACGGGGGCAGCCTGGCCGGCGCCACCGATGAGGGACGGGTTCTCCCCCGCCGCCTGCTCCAGGGCGCCCAGGGCGCGAGCGGCCTGGGACAGCGGAGCGGCGATGAGGTAGACGGCCTTGCTGAGGTTCGCCTGCATGGCACCAGCCAGCTTGGCGAGCAGAACCTCGCGCGACTCGAGGTCGGCGAGCTTCTTGACCTCGGTGGCGTCGAGGACGCGACCGTCCATGACACCACCCTTGATGACCAGAAGCGGGTTGTCCTTCGCGAAGTCGCGCAGACCCTTCGCCACGGTGGCAACGTCACCGCGGATGAAGGCGATCGCCGTGGGGCCGGTGAGCTGCTCGTCGAGCCCCTCAATGCCAGCTTCCTTGGCAGCGATCTGGGTCAGAGTGTTCTTCGCGACGGCGTACGTGGCGTCGTCACCGAGAGAGCGGCGCAGGGCCTTGATGCTCTTCACGGTGAGACCACGGTATTCGGTCAGCACAGCGGCCGCCGAGGACGTGAAGGCTTCCTTCAGCTCCTCGACCGCGGCTGCCTTGTCCGGCCTCGCCATGGGTCTCCTTCCCACTTCTCATGTTCAGGCCCAAGACATGGAAAAACCCCGGGCGCAAGCGCACGGGGCACGCTGGAGACCAGCGATTCGTTCGTGACACCTGCGCGGGATTTGCACTCACCCGAGAGTGAGACACCAGCGGTCTTCGGCTTCAGGGGACCACTCTACCGGCTCTGGTCCCGATCACGAAATCGGCGGCCGGCTCGGCCCCCGCGCGGCCGCTGACCTGAGTTGGACCTCTTTAGTGCCCTCGATGGAGGGCGGTGAGTAGTTCGGCGATGTCGTCGGGGATGGCGGGTTCGGCGTCGAGTCGTTGACCACCGAGTTGGATGGTGACCTGCTGCAGCGGCCGTAGTCCACGGACGATCTTCTTCAGCGACCACCCGCTACGGGCTTGCAGGTCGCGGGCGACGGCGAGCGCGGTGAACACGATGGTGAGGTGGGCCTCGATCGAGTCCTTCAGCCGGTGGTGGATCGGGCGGGCGGCGAGGTCGCTCTTCGACATCCTGAACGACTGCTCGACGTGCCACAGGTCGTGGTAGCTGGCGATGACCTCGGCTGCGGGCATGACTGCAGCGGTGATGTTGGTGACGTACCCCTTCAAACCGACCAGGGCCTCCGCGCGGGCGAGGGAGGCCTCGTCCAAGCTCGCCTGCTGGCCGGTGGTCTTCACGAACCGGACCTTCTTGGCCGGCTTGTCACCGTCGACGACGGCCTGGGCGCGGTTGCGTTGCAGCGCCAGGGTGCGTGTGTCCCGGGCTGCTCGCTTGGCCGAGTATTGCCACACGGCTCGCCACGCCGTGGGATGCACCGCAGGGTCCCACACCGGCTCGGCGCGTGTCTTCACGCGGTTGGGGTCGGGGGCGGTGGAGCGCATCGTGATCGTGTCGATGACCTGGCCGTCGGTGAACGCAGTGCCGTGCCAGCGGAAGTGCTTGGCCAGGTCGTGCGGGGCCTTGACGACGCGGGACCCGACGATGAACCGCAACCCGGCCTCGTCGATCGCCTTCAGGTTTGCCGCCGACAACATGCCGGCGTCGGCGACCACCACCATGTCGGCCACACCGTGACGCTGCTGGAACGCCTTGATGACCGGGATGATCGTGTGCGTTTCGGCCTTGTTGCCCTCGAAGCAGGCAATCTCCAACGGGTGGCCCGTGCGGTCCACCAGGAGACCGACCACAATCTGTGGGTCGACCCGACGTTCCTTGCTGAACCCGACCTTGCGGAGGTCGTCTTCGGTGTCGGTCTCGAAGTACAACGTCGTGACGTCGTATAACAGCAGGGACACATCCCCGCCCTGTTCGGACCACACATGCTGGAAACACGCCTGCGCGATCTTGTCGCGATAGCCCTTGTCAGCACAGCGTTTCAGGCAGCGTTTCACCGTGGACAGGTGCACCGGCACCAGCCCG
>NZ_JACJFX010000011.1:0-4149 GCF_014164675.1 Propioniciclava sp. MC1683
CCGTGTCCAAGGCCGCAGCACGCACCGACCGGGCGTGCACATCCAAACCAATCGCCGTACGCTCGTTAAACACCAGGGCCTCCCAATGCATGTCGGCACCCCGAGCCCACCTCGGGGATGATCCACGAATCTGCACTGCGGGGCCCTGGCCTCACAATCCCCAGCCACACCCCGCAACACTCATAGGGTCTGAGGCGTCGGCAACACGGGCGGCGGCGTCCACGATGCGTTCAGGGGAAAGTCCGGGTCGGGCCTGCATGCGTCCTCCTTGCGTGACTTACGGTCGTAAGGTTAGCATCGCACCATGACGACTTACACCCGTAAGGTAAGCGCGATGCGGGCCGCGGTGCACGACACCTTCGGCGGCCCCGAGGTGCTGCGCATCGAGGACCGCCCGATCCCGACGCCCAGCCCCAGGGAGGTGCTCGTGCGCGTCGTCGCCGCCAGCGTGAACTCGGCCGACTCCCGCATCCGCGGGCGCCGGTTCCCCCGGGGGTTCGGCGGGGTGGCGCCGCTCATGTTCGGGGTGCGGCTGCCGCGCATCCCAGTGTTGGGCGGGAGCTTCTCGGGGGTGGTCGAGGCCGTCGGCGCGGACGTCACCGGCGTCGCTCCCGGTAACGTCGTGGCCGGCACCACCGGCATGGCGATGGGGGCGCACGCCGAGTTCGTGGCCGTGCGCGCCGACCGCGTCGTGTCGGTGCCCGAGGGTGTGAGCCACGACGACGCCGCGGGCGTCATCTTCGGTGGCCTGACCGCGCTGTGGTTTCTCCGCGACCGGGCGGAGGTGCAGCTGGGGCGCAGTGTCCTGGTCGTGGGGGCGTCCGGGGCGGTGGGCACGATGGCGGTGCAACTGGCGAGGCTGGCGGGGGCGTCCGTCACGGGGGGCTGCTCGGCGGCCAACGCCGACCTGGTGCGCTCGCTCGGCGCTGAGCGCGTCATCGACCACCGGGCCGTCGACGTCACGACGCTGCCCGACCGGTTCGATGTGGTGCTGGACGCCGTGGGGGTCCTCGACCGTCATACCGGGCGCCGGCTGCTCACCCCCGACGGGGTGCTGCTGTTGGCGGTGGCCAGCTTGGCTGACACCGTGCTGGCCCGCGGCAATGTCAAGGCCGGCAGTGGCCCCGAGCGTGCCTCCGACCTCGCTCACCTGCTCGATCTCGTCGCGAAGGGGGAGGTGCGGGTCGTCCTCGACGACGTCCTGCCCCTCGACCGCATCGCCGAAGCCCACGCCCGCGTCGACTCCGGCCGCAAGGTCGGCAGCCTGATCGTCAGGCCGTGACGTGGACGCCCTACGCATCATCCTCGCGTTCGGCTGGGCCGCGCTGATGTTCGTCTACCTGCTCGGCGACGTGCTGCGGATCTTCGCCGGCCATTACCGGCCCGGCCGGATCGAGGGGCAGCCCACCCAGCCCTGGATGTGGCTGGTGGCGGCCGCCTTCATGATCATCCCTATCGCGATGATGCTGCTGTCGCTGCTGCTGCCCGCGACCGTGCTGTTGTGGACGACGCTCCTGGCGTGCGTCGGACTCGTGGTGTTCAACGCGATCGCGCTGCCGTACGAGGGCCTGTACGACAACGTGCTGATCGTGGTCGGGTGGGTGTTGAACGGTTTTCTCGCCTGGCAGGCCTGGGTGGGGCTGGCGCACTGACCCGGGCTTGCGCGATCGCGATGGGGTCAGGGCCCCACGGGGTAGTGGCTGGTGATCGCGACGCGGTTCCAAGCGTTCATGACGACCGCGAGCCACGCGACGGCCGAGGCCTGCTCGGCGGTGAGGGCATCGGCCGGAGCGCTGTGAGCGGCGGGGGAGTGGATCTGGGTGACCTGTTCGGCCAACGCCAGTGCGGCTCGCTGGCCGACCCCGCAAAGGGGACCGCCCGTTGGGGTGCCATGGCACGCATTCGGGCGGTCCCCATTTGGCCGGCTCAGCCTCGACTGCCGGGTTAGGCTCTCGACATGACCACCGGTAGCGGGGCCAGCGTCAAACGCATGCGCCTGCGGTACGACGGAGCTTGCGCCGGCTGCGGTGTCGCGCTCGCGGCGGGGGTGCAGGCCATCTGGGACCGGGATGCCAAGGTTGTGCGCTGCTTGGGCTGCCACAGCGCTCCGACGGCTGCCCCTGAGCGGGTGGAACTGGGCTACGTGGAGGGTGAGGCAGGGGCGTCCGCGGCGCGCGAGTTCGAGCGTCGGCACCAGGCAAGACACGACCGCGTGACGTCGGCCCACCCCCGCCTGGCCTGGGGAAAGTCTTGTTGGCGGTCTTCGATGACCCTCAGAGCACCAAGGCCTGGGCGCAGGGAGCGTCCGGCGAGCAGTCGGTGGGGGAGTCGTTGCGTCAGGTGGCGGGCGAGGATGTGCGGGTCCTCAACGACCGCCGTATCCCAAGGAGCCGGGCCAACATCGACCACATCGCCATCAGCCGGTTGGGCGTATTCGTCATCGATGCGAAGCGGTACCGCAACCAGCGGCCCACGTTGCGCGTCGAGGGTGGCCTCTTCAGTCCTCGGCGAGAGCTCCTCCTGGTTGGGGGACGTAATCGGTCGCCGCTGGTCGATGGGGTCCACAAGCAGGCCAGCTGGTCCGCGACGCACTGGCACCACACCCAGACGTCCAAGTCCGCGGGGTGTTGTGCTTCTTGGACGCCGACTGGCCCCTCCTGGGCGGCACCTTTTCGGTGCAAGACGTTGACGTCGTCCATCCGCGAAAGTTGCGCGAAACCCTGAGGCAACCGGGTCCTCTCGCAGCCGAACGCATTGCCGGACTGCAGTGGGACCTGCACGAAGCGTTTCCCCGCTAGCCAGACAGGGGCGCTCGGGTGGCGCACTAGAGTTCCTCGCATGGGGAGCGCCGCCAGCCGCCTGCGCACCGCCTTGGAGTTGTTCGAGGTGGGCGAGCAGATGATGCGCGCTCGGCTGGCGCGGGAAAACCCGGAGTGGGATGAATCCCAGATCGACGTCGCGATCCACCGCTGGCTTCGCGACCGTCCGGGCGCCCGGGCTGCTCGCTTGGCCGAGTATTGCCACACGGCTCGCCACGCCGTGGGATGCACCGCGGGGTCCCACACCGGCTCGGCGCGTGTCTTCACGCGGTTGGGGTCGGGGGCGGTGGAGCGCATCGTGATCGTGTCGATGACCTGGCCGTCGGTGAACGCAGTGCCGTGCCAGCGGAAGTGCTTGGCCAGGTCGTGCGGGGCCTTGACGACGCGGGACCCGACGATGAACCGCAACCCGGCCTCGTCGATCGCCTTCAGGTTTGCCGCCGACAGCATGCCGGCGTCGGCGACGACCACCATGTCGGCCACACCGTGCCGCTGCTGGAACGCCTTGATGACCGGGATGATCGTGTGCGTTTCGGCCTTGTTGCCCTCGAAGCAGGCAATCTCCAACGGGTGGCCCGTGCGGTCCACCAGGAGACCGACCACAATCTGTGGGTCGACCCGACGTTCCTTGCTGAACCCGACCTTGCGGAGGTCGTCTTCGGTGTCGGTCTCGAAGTACAACGTCGTGACGTCGTATAACAGCAGGGACACATCACCGCCCTGTTCGGACCACACATGCTGGAAACACGCCTGCGCGATCTTGTCGCGATAGCCCTTGTCAGCACAGCGTTTCAGGCAGCGTTTCACCGTGGACAGGTGCACCGGCACCAGCCCGAGCTCCGCGATGACCCGCAAGCTGTCCAGCTTCGACGTGGGCTCCACCAGACGCGCTAGCACCAGCTGGAAGAACGCCTCATCCTCGATGGCGTCGAACCCGAGTCGTCCCCACGAGTCACGGACCACGTCGACCAATAGTTGGGAGCGTTTCCCCTCGATGACCGCCACCCCCGGCCGCACCCCCCGCTCGCCGGGCAACTCCAGCGCCGGCTGGTTCGCGTGCAGCTTGTCGTGGCCGACCCGCATCAACGCCGCCAACTCGGCCTCATCATGGGCGGACCCGAGGTGCTCCAGGATCGTGCGGACCCCATGGCGCTTCTCGACGATTTGCACCGCAGTGGCCCCCGAAGCGGTCTTCACCTTCCGCAGGAACGGGCTCACCGGGCGATCCTACCGGGCCTTTAGTGCCCCGAACCCGACGCCCAAATGCGACTGACTAGCCGCGATACATGGCCGAAACCCCGAAATCCGCTGCAGAGGTCCAACTCAGGTC